>NZ_PRDL01000001.1:3742500-4042500 GCF_015182315.1 Cellvibrio polysaccharolyticus | reverse complement strand
CTGATCAGCGGCTCGCCGGCCAGTGATGGCTGCCCGGCGCGCCAGTAAACGCCTGTGGCAAGCGGGCTGTCAGAACTCGGCAGCATCGCCTTTCTTGCAGTGCGGGTGCAGCAGTGGCAAGCTGCGTCCAGTAGTGAACAACTCCATCTCAGGGTTGCCTGGAGGCTGGTCATTACCACCGACTTTCCGGCTTATAACGTGTGCCTGGCCTGCGGCGGCTTTTGCCGTATTGCAGCTGACTAACTTTGAACAAGGTATGGAGTTTATCAATGAACAATCATTCTCAAATCGCCGGTGTTGCGGCACTGCTGGTGATGACCTCCGGCGCGTTTGCCGCCTGCCCGGATTATCTGCAAGGCGAATACCGCAAGCTGCATTCCAGTGACAACGTCAATTTATGCCAGCTGGTAGAAAACAAGCCGGTACTGGTGGTCAACACCGCCAGCCACTGCGGTTTCACCAAGCAATTCAAAGGGCTGGAAGCGGTGCACCAGCAGTACAAGGATCAAGGTCTGGTGGTGATCGGTTTTGCCAGCAACGACTTTGACCAGGAAGCCAAAGACGAAGCCGAGGCTGCCGACATCTGCTTCACCAACTTCGGCGTCAGCTTCACCATGATTGCGCCGACCCATGTAAAAGGTGACGATGCCAACGCACTCTTCGCAGAATTGGCTGACAAGGCCGACGCCCCCAAGTGGAACTTCAACAAATACCTGCTGGATCGCGAGGGCAAGCTGGTAGAACATTTCGGCAGCTCCACCGCGCCAGACTCCAAAAAACTGACCGGTGCCATCGAAAAAGTGCTTTGATCGTTTAGCCTTATTACAAGGCGTTGCCGTTGAACCTGTTGTTCGGTATCAATGGCAACGCCTTGTTGTCAGTTGGCATTGTGATAGAGTCGTTGCCGGGTTTTTCCAGTGAGGAAAACCACAGGCTGATAGAGGTAATATTAATGGCAGGACCAACGATCAGACAGTTGACGGTCGTGAAAACCGAACGTATTACGCCCAACATGCAACGTGTAACCCTGGGCGGTGATGATCTGGCCGATTTCCCCGAAGGCCAGGAAAGTGGCTATATCAAGTTGTTATTCCCGCGGGAGCCCGCCGACCAGCCCGCAGAACCCGACGCCAAAGCCTTGCGGCCCATCATGCGCACTTACACCATTCGCGCCTTCAACCTCGCCGCCAGAGAACTGGTGGTTGATCTGGTGCTGCATGGCGAGGGCGAAGATGCCGGGCCCGCTTCCGGCTGGGCCAGACACACACAACCGGGTGACACACTCAGCATTGCCGGGCCCGGCCCGACCAAGCTGGTGAACAATGAAGCCGACTGGTTTTTAATCGCGGGCGATATGACCGCGCTGCCCGCTATCAGCTGTAACCTGGAGCAATTGCCCGCTACGGCACGCGGTTATGCCGTCATCGAAATTATTGATGAGGCCGACAAGCAGGCATTGACGGTTCCGGCCGGAATAGATATTCGCTGGGTTATCAATCCTCACCCTGACCAGCCATCCACCGTGCTGGCCGATGCGGTGCGTGCGGTGCCCTGGCAAGAAGGTCGTGTATCGGCCTGGGTCGCGTGTGAGTTTTCCACCATGCGTAATTTGCGCGAATATCTCAAGCGTGACCGTGAAGTAGGACGCGGTGATTTTTACATCAGCAGCTATTGGAAAATTGGTCGCTCTGAAGACCAGCACAAAGCCGATAAGCGTGAAGACGCCGATGCACAACCCGCCGGTTGAGCATCAGAGAAATAACAACGGGCCTCGCGGCCCGTTTTTTATTTCGTCATCGGGTCGGTAATTCCGCCGAGGGTTTTTTCAACAGACTTAACCGGTGCAGCGGGGGAATGCGGGCTGCAAAGCGAAACAGCGGTGCCATGATGCGCATCATCACTTCGCTGCAGCGATGCGCGTAGGGTGTGTAACATCCCCAGGCAATTGCTATCAACACTAAAAATAAACCGCCCACAAAATCATCTGAACCCCAATGTGCACCAGCTACCAGGCGAGGCAACATGCCCACGGTGGCAAACAGCCAGATCATCACCAGCGGCCAGCCGCGTGCAAAAAAACTCAGAAACAAAGCCCACAACAACATTACCGAGGCGTGGTCACCCGGAAAGCTGGTCGAAGAGGAATCTTTCGGTTGCCAGTATTGCCAGTCGGGAAATAATTCAGAAAGGCGTACCGCATCTTCAAATATCAGGGACGGGCTGGCGCGCTGCCAATCCAGTAATTTGAGAATTTCACTGAACAGGGTGCGCATTATTAGCAGAAGAAAAAGTACGCTGATAAACATAAACAGCGCGCGTTGTACCTGGCGGGTAGGAAAAATAAAATTGCCACGCATCAAAAATGCCAGCATCACCACACCCACCAGTATATCCATGGGGCGCAAACTGCCGATCGCCCAGATCCAGGCCCACCAACCATGATTGGCCAGCGGCTGATTGAGCAATAAAAACAATTGGTCGTCTGCCAAATCCCAAAGTGTGCGGGTAGGGCTCCACAGCCAGCTGCATAACACCAGCACGGCGAGAAGCTGGCATACAATAAAAGGTTTCCACTGCCATCCTGCAGTAATAGGTTTAGTGCTAACAGGTTTTTGATGACCAAAATTTTTCACAATAACTCCCCTACGGCTTAAAAAATCGGGAGCTATTATAGGTTAATGGCCTCTGTTTTCCGAATGAACGGCGCCGCAAAAGCGTGGTGCTAAAAATGTCGGAAGCCCCGAATTTTTCAAACGTAACTTTACATTTTTTTAAAACGCAAAGTTGTATTGCGGAGCATCACCCGGTATTGCCTGACTTTGCATCACCTGAATAGCACTAAAATTTCACCCACTTTATTTACACCCTTGTAAATAATTACAGCCATTATTAATGGTTGGTGAGGCTGCTGATCAAATCACGCCGGGTCAAACGAGCGCAGTTTTTAATGCCCATGTCTGCAGCTTCGCGATAGAGATCATCCCAGCCCCAATTTTCGTAGCTCATATTATCTATGGATAAATGCGATGGTTTGCGAGAAACATTCAGCGCCTGGCGTTTCAGGGTGTGATTGGAAAAATTTTCTTTCAATCGACCATTGCTTTGCTTCAGTGAATCAACATCAACTCTGTTCATAAAAAAATCTCCTGTGAACAATAAAATGGAGTACTACAACTGCTTGTTGCCACCGGTGATACCGTAAATTTCACCGGATATATAACTGGCATCTTCAGACGCCAGAAAAACGTAAAGTGGAGCCAGTTCGGCAGGCTGCGCAGGTCGGCCGAACAAGGTGTTCTCACCAAAAGTCGCGACTTTTTCAGCGGGCATGGTGGATGGAATCAGCGGTGTCCACACCGGGCCCGGAGCCACCGCATTCACCCGCACGCCGTAGTCGATGGCTTCCTGTGCCAGGGCAATGGTGAAATTGGCGATAGCCGCTTTGGTCGCCGCATAAGGCAGCAGGAAGCGTTTGGGGGCGAACGCCTGAATGGACGTGGTATTAATAATGGAGCCACCCGGTGGAATATGAGGCAGTGCCGCACGGGAAAAATAAAAGAAGGCTTCAATATTGGTTTTGAAGGTCAATGAAATCTCTTCGTCAGTAATATCCTGCAAGGTTTCATAAGTTTTTTGAAAAGCGGCGTTATTAATCAATACATCGATGCGACCCAGTTCATCAATGCAACGGGCGACACTTTCATCGCAGGCCTGGCGTGAGGTCTGATCCATTTGCACCGAAACCGCTTTGCGTCCGGTACTTTCAATTAATTCCTTGGTGATTTGAGCATCGTCTGTTTCATCCAGCCAGGTAAATAAAATATCGGCACCTTCGCGAGCGCAGGCAAGGGCAATGGCGCGACCAATACCGCTGTCACCGCCAGTGATGAGCACTACCTGATCTTGCAGGCGTTGATTGCCACGATAGGATTTTTCGCCATGATCAGCAGCAGGATGCATATCTTTTTCATCGCCAGGAATGGATTGTGGTTGATCGGAAAAATCCGGGCGCGGGTGTTTGAAACGCGGATCCTGAAGGCGAGGTTGTACCGCTGCTGACATATCAAATCTCCTTTGCAAATCAGTGGACATTGTTGTTACCCGCCTTTTTTGAAAAAATCCTGCATAGGTGTTTTGCATGGATGAGAGCGACTGCCAACAATCGTTACGTTTAAGTAACCATTGATGCTGGGAGCTTGAATTGCAAAGAAAATTTTCCTGGAGATAGTGAATTTGCGACGCAGTTTTTCCATGCTGCGATAAAGTTGTCAAATTGTGAACTGCAGCTGCCCGCTGTGTTTAAAGAGAGGCCACGCCTGTTTTGTTGACAAGGACGCACTATCTTTAAGGTGATGGCTTAATTGAATGGGAGAATATGATGGTTGATGAAACTTTTGATGACGATTTTTTACAGGATCTGTCAGCACGGCTTGATGGGGTTATTCAATGGGCAGCAGAAAACGCACCGGTGCGGCGGTCAACCTTGTCTGTAGATGAGTTTGCTGAGGTACGGGAGCAGTTTCTTCGTATCGCCAGCCATTTGGAAAATCCGCTGGAGGCTGAACCCGAGCCGGAGGATGGCGGCGCGCAATACGTTAATGTGAGCCCGGCGCCCTGGCCATAACGTGGGTTTTTTTCTGAATTAAAAAGGGCGCCCTGTTGCGGGGCGCCCTTTTTAATTGGCTTTTTCGGTTAGCTGTCGA
This sequence comes from Cellvibrio polysaccharolyticus, assembly GCF_015182315.1. NCBI lineage: Bacteria > Pseudomonadati > Pseudomonadota > Gammaproteobacteria > Cellvibrionales > Cellvibrionaceae > Cellvibrio > Cellvibrio polysaccharolyticus. The sequence continues at coordinate 4,037,797 of NZ_PRDL01000001.1, read as the reverse complement.
CGATTAATTTTCGTTGGACGGCTTGCCAATCGTGGCGAGAATACCGCCATCCACATACACGATTTGACCGGTCACAAAATCACTGGCTTTGGATGCCAGGAAAACGGTGGCGCCTTGCAGGTCGTCCGGATCACCCCATTTACCAGCCGGGGTACGGTTGATAATGAAATCGTTAAACGGGTGGCCATCAACACGGATTGGCTCGGTTTGGGCGGTGGCAAAATAGCCTGGGCCGATACCGTTAACCTGAACATTGTATTTCGCCCATTCGGTCGCCATGTTGCGGGTCAGCATTTTCAAACCGCCTTTGGCCGCCGCGTAAGCGCCTACCGAGTTACGGCCCAATTCGCTCATCATGGAACAGATATTGATGATCTTGCCGGCACGGCGTTCAACCATGCGACGGGCAACCGGGCGGGTCATGGTGAACACACCGGTGAGGTCGGTTTTGATCACTTCTTCAAACTCGCTCAGCGGCATTTCCAGCAGCGGAATACGTTTGATGATGCCGGCGTTGTTGACCAGAATATCTACCGGGCCATGATCGGCTTCGATTTGCGCAACAGCAGCTTCTACCTGGTCTTCGTCGGTTACGTTAAATTTGTAACCGAAAGCCTTGAAGCCTTTTGCACGATAAGCCGCAACCGCGTTATCAATTTTTTCCTGGGAGGAGTTACCGTTGATAATCAGGGTTGCGCCCGCACCGGCAAGGCCGGAAGCCATCGCCATACCCAGGCCATGAGTGGCACCGGTCACCAGCGCAACTTTGCCGGTCAGATCAAAAAGAGAAGTTGTCATGGTCAGTAATCCTTATAGCAATTCGCTGGGCTTGTAAAAGTCCATGTCGGAGTAATCGAGGTTTTCACCCGCCATACCCCAGATAAAGGTGTAGTTGGCGGTGCCAGCACCGGAGTGTACCGACCAGGGCGGAGAAACAACAGCCTGCTCGTTGGTTACCCAGAGGTGACGGCTTTCCTGGGCCGGGCCCATAAAGTGGCAAACGGCCTGGTCTTGCGGTACTTCAAAGTAGAAGTAGGCTTCCATACGGCGGCTGTGGGTGTGCATCGGCATGGTGTTCCAGATGCTGCCGGATTTCAGCTCGGTCATCCCCATTTGCAACTGGCAGGTTTCCAGCACGGAGTGAATCAGCAGCTGATAAATAGAGCGCTCGTTACAGGTTTCGGACGAGCCGAGTTGCAACACGTTGGCATCGGCTTTGCCGACTTTGCGGGTCGGGAAGGTGTGATGCGCCGGGGTGGAGTTTAAATAAAACTTGGCCGGGCTTTCAGCGTTGTCGCTGCTGAAAATAACTTCTTTGGCACCACGGCCTACGTAAATGGCTTCTTTGTGGGCAACAGCATATTCTTCGCCGTCAACACGTACCTTGCCATTGCCGCCAACGTTGATGGCACCCAGTTCACGGCGATCCAGAAAATGTTCGGATTTCAGCTGGTCGTAAGTGTCCAGTTTGATCGGTTGCACGGTTGGCTGAACGCCGCCAACCATCAAACGGTCGTAATGGGTGTAAGAGAAGGTGATGTCACCCGGTACAAAAACTTTTTCGATTAGAAAATGCTTGCGCAGCTTTTCAGTATCGTAGTGTTTGAAATCATCAGCATGGACGGCAAAACGTTCGTCAGTAATGGTTCTCATAAGGCACCTGCAGTGTTACCTGATATTGCATAAAAGAAAACGGTACCCGGGGAGCTCCCGGGTACCGCAGAGTATTTCAGTGAGCAGAATCATATCCTGCCCGCACAACGATCACGGATGATTTTTTAGCAGTTTGTGAACTTCAATACCTGCGAGGATGAAAGGGCCATTGCCTTTCGGGTCATTTTCAAAAATGCGCTCGCTCATATAGTAATCGTAACTGCCGTCACGGCCAAATCCGAGGCCGGCAACCAGGCACTGGTTGGTCATGCTGATCAAGCCATCCTGATGCACAGTAACGAATTCATTGATCAGACCTTCGTACGCTTTAACCGCAGTTTCCTTGTAGGAATCTGGCAGGTAACCCTTGTTGATGGCCTTGGCATAGAAGTAGGTAAACATGGCCGAAGCGCTGGACTCACGGTAGTTACCAATACGCTCCGGTTGATCCATGATCTGGAACCAAGTACCGGTAGTGTCCTGGAAGGTTTTCAGGTCATTACCCAGTTCGGTAATCATATCCAGCAGCGGTTGACGCAGTTCGGTATTGTCTTCCGGAATGTAATCGAGAACATCCACCAGCGCCATGGCCAACCAGCCCAAACCGCGACCCCAGAAGAAAGATGACAAACCGGTTTCGTCATCCGCCCAGTTCATTTGGCGGGATTCATCCCACGCGTGGTAGTAAAGGCCGGTTTTGCTATCGCGCAGTCTTTCATGAACCAGTTTGAATTCTTTTACCGCTTCGTCCAAATGCTTGCCTTCTTCAAACAGCGAGGAGTATTCAGCAAGGAACGGCATGCCCATGTAAACGCCATCCAGCCATACCTGATGCGGATAAGACTGCTTGTGCCAGAAGGCGCCTTCGCTGGTGCGCGGGTGCTGCTGCAATTGTTTGTTCAGCAGGTCTGCTGCTTTGCGGTATTTTTCTTCACCGGTGTGCTGATACAAACGCAGTACCGCGCGGCCAGGTTTGATGGCATCGATGTTGTAATTTTCGATCTTGTAACCGCGAATGCCGCCGTCGTCTTTAATGAAGCTGCCAGTTACTTTATGAATAACTTGCTGGTATTTATCGTCCGGAATCACTTTGGCCAACTCATCAAACGCCAATGGCTGCAAGCCGATAATGTCGTATTCAAAGTTGGGCACACGGCGACGGTTAAGGTCCCAGCCGTCAGCATGGTAATCCAGTGCTTTACGCTCCAGTTCGGAATCAGCCAGACGCTGGCTCCACTTCAGGGCGCTTTCAGCGGTGATCGGGAATTGTTTTTGCTCATCATCCAAAGCCGTGTCAAGACGAACACGTGGAGTGAAGGTCAGACGTTTGATTTCTGAATCCAGATAAGCAACAAACTCTTCTTCGGTTTTAATACCGTTGTGTTCGCCGTCCCATGCCGCCAGGAAGTAATATTCAATTTCCTTGCCGGCAGTGCTCATGACTGACACATGGCTGTAATCATCTTCGGTTTGTTCTCTGCGATACTGCTTGCGGAAAATAACTGCCAAACCGAGGTTGCTATCCGGGCCGCTCAGGCTTTGTTTGCCCCAGCTGGCCACATAGGTCCACGCATAGCCGCTGATTTCTTCCGGGCCGTGGAAAATTTTGGTGTCCGGTTGTTTAACAAAACCGATCGCCAGGTTGGGTAAATCTTCCGACAGGGTGATGCGGGTGTGCACCAGGCGGCTGCCAGCGTTCATTGCCAGGTGTGCTTTTACGTCGAGGGTCTGATCATTCACTTTCCAGTCGGCGTAGTCAATGGTCAAGGCGGAATACAAATCGCCATTGTTAACGATAGTTGCCGTGCGCTCGCGTACATCGGAAACCAGTTCGGTATTTTTACCATTCCAGAAACCGAAGCTGCCAATACCTAATGATTTGGCTGCTTTAAGAATATCGAGACCCCAGTCGGCATCTTCGTGGTAGGACTTGTAGCCGTCCTGTCCCACGTTTTGCAGCACCATGTCCGGAATTTTTTTACCGAAAATATCAAAGCCGTTGCGCCAGTCCATATAAAAACGGTAGGCCACTTTATCGGACTCGATGCCCGGGCCTTCGTAGCGAATATATTCGGAATGGTCGGTGTACTGCGGCGGGGTAGTCAGCGTTTGCACATTTTCAAAAGTGCCGCCAATGTATTTCTTGTCCTGCCATTCGCCACCCACTTTTTGGGAAACTTCAGCCTGGGTTTGTTTGATTACATTGGGGCGGGTTGCATTGGCGTCAACTTCCAGCGTCAGCTGATGGGTTTCACCGGCGGCGAATTCGGTCGAAATTAAAATGCCATCGGGCGCGCCGTCGGCATCTTTATCAATCAGCTGCGAAGGCAACACACGACCGCCAGTTTTCGCCAGCAAATCGTCGGTGGCCAGTTTGCCCGGGTCAACACCAAGATCGTAAAAGGAGAAATACAGCGGCTCTTGCGTGCGTTCAAAATCAGACGGGTTGGAAACCTGAATGTTGGCAACAACCTGGATGGATGCAGCAGTGGATGACGCCGGTTGTTCGGTAACGGCGGCGGGTGCGGAGTTTGTTTTTCCGGAGTCACAACCGGCAAGGAGCGCCAGCAGGATGCCGCCGGACAAACTACCGGTAACGGAGGCAAATTGTTTCAGTTTCAATGGAATCACCTTTGTTATGAGATGTTATTGAACAGGAATGTTATTACTCAAACCTCTTTTACAAGCCGGGAAATGTGCAGAGACATCCCTGGTAAATTCATGGCTACATGATATTTCGAAAATAGCGAAAACCTGTTGTTATCGTCGCCATTGTGGAAATAGCACATCGCTTGATAATCATAACCCCGTTTGTGCAAACAGGGATGCCGGAACCCGGCATCCCTGTCATGCAAGCGGTAATACAAGCGGTATTAATACTTGTATTGAACGCCCAGGTAGTACTGACGACCGGTTTTGTGATAGTACGACAGACGACCGTCGTTGCTATCTACCCACTGATCATCCGCTTCGTCGGTCAGGTTCAATGCTTCGAAAGTTACCTTCCAGTTGTCATTGAGCTGATAGCCGGCAGAGGCGTCAACGTTGATAGTACCGCGAGTACCTTCAGCAGAGTTGTTGTTTCTGCCGCGGGCGTTGGTGATGTAACCGCTACGGTCAGCCATGGACACACGAGCGTTGAACTTGTCTTGCTCGTAGTACAGGGTTGCACTGGAGGTATTGATAGACATGTTCTCCAGGTCGCTTACCAGCTCTACGTTACCGTCGCCATCCAGATACTGGATTTCACCTTTCACGTAAGTGAAGGAGCCGATGAAACCGAAGTTGCTCAGGAAACCTGGCAGGAAGGTGAATGGAGTCTGGTAGCTGATTTCGAAACCGTACAGATCACCACCGGGTGCATTCAACGGAACAGAGTAGTTCCACACAGCGTTGGTGTTACAGTCAGCCGCAGAAACGTTGCCGATTGCAATTTGCGCATCACACTGGGTATTTGCCAGGTTGGTCAGCACCGCTTGCTCGGAAGGTGAGTAGCCGGAGATGATTTCCTGGAAAGGCTTGGTGGTACGGTAAGTTTGTACCTGGCTGTCCAGATCCTTACGGAACAAGGTCATGGCCAGAGCACTTTCGTTGTCGAAATACAACTCTATGCCGACGTCATAACTTTTGGCTTTGGTCGGCTCAAGGAACGGGTTGCTACCGCTTACGCTCAGGTTGGAACCTGCCACGCTGACAGAAGTATCCGCCTTGATTGAACCCAGACCGGCACGAGCGATACCTTCAGAGTAAGCCATACGGATGATGACGTTCTCGATAGGTTCGATAGACAAGTTGGCAGACGGCAGAATGTCGTCGTACTTGTGGTCTACCCAGATTTGCTGGCCAGCCAGCCAGCCGGAAGTGGACTGCTCTGTAGAGTAATGACGCAGACCGATGTTACCGCGGATCGGGGTGTCGCCAAAGGTAGTATCGAAATCCAACTGAACAAAACCACCGGTGGTTTCTTCTTCAGAATTGAAGGTGTTCGGGTTGTGGAAGTTGTAGCCGCGATCAAAAATGGAGAAATCGCTGGCAATAGCGCCACGGTTTGGAATCAACCATGCACCACCACTACCCAGACCGGAGTTGTAGTTGAACAGGTATTGCGGGTCGATGCGTGCAATAGTAGAGCCACCAACGGTTACGTTGTTAGCGCCAGCCGGAGCCGCTTCAGACTTCAGACGTTGTTCGAAGGTAGAGAACTCAAACTTCTTGTAGTTCAGGCCACCTTTAACAGTCAGCACGTCGTTAATGGCGTACTCAAGGTCGAACAATACGTTGTTGAATTCGTTGGTAGAACCTTGTGGACGCTGACGCATTTCGGTCAGGTACCAGGAGCTGCCTTCATAAGCGCCGCTGCCAAATACGAAATCACCTTTCTTGCCATCGCGGAAATCGTAGCTGAAGTTCTGGCCATCAGCACGGGTAATCGCGGTGTTTTGCAGCGGGTTGTCGTATTCGGATTTCACGGTACCGATAGTGAAAGAGCCTTTCAGCTTGTCAGAGAAATCGTGTTTAACGTTGATGGTAGCCTGATGGAACTCGGTCTCCATTTCGTCGTAACGGTTTTCAGCCAGCAAACGCACGTTGGACAAATCGGCGTACGCCAAAGAGTTACCCTGAATGGCGTAATCATTGATGTTAACGTTGTTGTTGTGCGTACCATTCAAGGAAGCTTCCATGAAAACTTCCTGACGGTTGGCTTCATGTTTTGCATAAAGCACGTCCAGGCTCACTTCGGTAACGTCGGTTGGACGCCACTGGAAAGAGGTGCTGGCACCGAGACGGGAGATGTCATGGTTGAAAGAATCGTAACGTGGGATACGCGGACGGAAGGCGGTATTGGCTTCGTGAGTTGCGTCAATCGCATTGCCGTTCAGGCTGCCAAAACGCTGGTTGGATGCATCGTCCCAACGAACAGTGGAAGAGCCTTCGTCACGTACAGTACGCTCGGAGTAGGACACGGAGAACAGCGCACCCAAAGTGCCGTCAGCAAATACGTTGCTGATCAGGAATGAAGCAGATGGATCTACTTCTTCGGATGAATCGTTGTAGCCACCCTGAGCAGACGCGGTCAGTACAAAGTCGTTGTAATCAAACGGCTGCGCACTTTTCAGGTCAACTGTTGCACCGAGTGAACCTTCTTCAATAGAAGCCATGGCTGTTTTGTTAACGGTCAGGCTTGAGAAAAGATCGGATGAGAAGGTGTTGAAGTCAAAACCACGACCACGGTTGGTACCGCCAACGGCGTCTGTACCACCAGTGGTGGAGATTGCTTCAATACCGTTAATGCGAACACGGGTGTAGTCCGGACCGAGACCACGAACAGAAATACCTTTACCTTCACCACCGGAACGGCTGATCGCTACACCTGGCAGACGCTGCAAGGATTCTGCGAGGTTGTTGTCCGGGAAGTCGGCGATGTCTTCTGCTTTGATTGAGTCAACAGCATTGGCGGCGGAACGTTTGGTATCCAATGCGGTTGCCAGGCTTGCACGGTAACTGCCGGTAACAAGAATTTCTTCTACCGTGCCATCCTGGGAGTTTTGTGCCATTGCTGCTGAGGGCAGCGCCATGGCTACGGCGAGCACCAGCGGGTTGATCTTAAACGTTTTCATTATCTTTCCCCTGTATTATTTTTTGATAAAACACACTCTATGTCAGACTTTTTCCGGTAGTGGGAAAAGTGCAAACAATTCTGATATCAAGGCCAGAGAGTGGTGTAATCAAGGTGACTCGATCTTGTAGTATTGGACGAGTACGCCAGAGCTGGCCTTGAGAAAATCTTTGATAAAGTTCCATTTATTAAAATTTCTCCCTCATCAACGTTTCCTGCAAAAACATCGAGAGGGAGAGAGTATTTCCGGCTTTTTAAACGCTGAAAGGTTTTCCTGCGATAGTTACGTTTTTAGCTTCAAAATTATCAACGTGCTCCAGGTCGCCCACTTCTTCAACTGATTCAAACGTAGCGTTGATCAGGCGAAGATTTTTAATGGGTGCACGCTCGAAGCCGCGTACCTGAAACACGCGTTTTGCTTTGTGGCAAATAAGATCGCGAATTTCAATGTTGCGTACGATCGGGTCAAACTTGCCGGCGTCACCTTCTTCGTAATGGAAGTCGATAACCAGCGCGTTTTGTACTTCACCAATTTCAATATTGCGGTAGTAGATATTTTCAATCAGGCCGCCGCGAATCGAGTTGGTTTTGAAGCGAATACCGCGTAACAATTTCGGGCTGTTGAACTCGCAATTCTCAACAAAAATATTGCGTGCGCCACCGGAAATTTCGCTGCCGATTACTACGCCACCATGACCGGTGCGCATCTTGCAGCCGCTGATCACAATGTTTTCTGCCGGGACGTTCAGGCGGCGACCATCGGCGTTACGGCCGGATTTGATCGCGATGCAGTCATCACCGGTATCAAAGAAACAGTCTTCAATAATAACGTTCTTGCAAGATTCAGGATCGCAACCGTCAGAGTTGGGGCCAAGGCTGGCACAAGTAACACGACGTACGGTTACGCTCTGACACAGTACCGGGTTGATCAGCCAGAAAGGTGCGCCGGTGATAGTAACGTCTTCAATCAGCACGTTTTCACAGGAGTAGGGCTGGAAGAACGGCGGGCGCAAATAGGCGCCTTCGGCGTAAATACGTTGCTCTACCGGAACGCCGTTTTCAGCATCGGCAAACAGCTTGTCGCGGCCGTCGTCCTGAGTAGGGACGCCATCTACGCTCCAATCGGTGCCACCCTGCCAGCGGCCGCCTTTCCAGGGCCACCAGGTTTGACGGTCGCCCTGACCGTCCAGCTTGCCTTTGCCAGTAACCGCGATATTTTTCTCGCCGTGGGCATAAATCAAGGGCGAGTAGCCCATCAATTCAACACCTTCCCAGCGGGTCAACACGGGTGGCAGGTAGGCTTTGGGGTCGGTAATGAACAGAATATGCGCATCGTCATGCAGGTGCAGATTCACATTGGATTTCAAGTGAATCGGACCGGTGAGAAAACGACCGGCCGGCACGATAACCTTGCCGCCGCCTGCGTTGTGGCAGGCAGCAATAGCTTTGGCAAAAGCGTCGCTGGCGTCGGTTTTGCCGTCAGCAACGGCACCGAAGTCGGTGATAGGAAAGCTTTTGTCCGGGAATACAGGAACGATGGTTTGCTTGCGAATGGTCGATGCCATCTCCCAGGCTTGATGATGTGCATCATCAGCGGCCCGGGCGGCACCAGGTTGATTTTGATCAGGAAGTGCGCAGCCTGCAGCAGCACCGGCGGTGATAGCCATAAAACCACGACGACTGATCTTGGTTAGATCTTCTCTCACCTGTCTCTCTCTTTTTTTGTTTGGTTTCGCCGCTGTGTCATAAACAGCGTGCCTGAAAAATTCGAGTCGTTATGTTTTTTGTCCAGGATCTCCGGACTGGCATATCACCTGTATTCCCCCTTGATCTTCCTTTTGTTTTGACTGCCGGATCACAGCAGTAGCTTCAAGGGTTCCTGTTCGGGTCTCAGGATAAATAATCTCTGATATGCACCGTGAGGCGATTGTGAATTCGGCTGCCAGGAATTGCAATACTTTTGTAGTGTAAAAATTCTACTTTGACGTTATTTATTAGTTTCTACGTCCCGGTTTTTCGCCTGAAAACGGTTACATGTAATTATATTTTGTGTTGAAACCGGTTTCATTTTGCGCTATTTTCCTTTTTTTTCGATTTGTTTGGAAAAATTTACAAAAAAGTTGAATTTATTTTGCAAAAAGGTTGCTCCTACAGTTTCCGTTTTTGAGGTTACAGGTGATTTCAATTAGCGGGAATTTGTGCATTTTGACAGCGCTAACAAGCCGGTTGGTTGTTGTTAATAGGAAATAGGTGCAACTGCACCCTGGCGTACGTTATTGCGATGCAATTTGATTCGATGGTAGATTTAAATCGGTATTGACCGAATACCATTGCCGATATTTTAGGCGCCGCAAGGCGCCTGTTTTTTATCAGCCAACGTCATCCAATCAAAAAAATCATCAGAATTTTCAGGTATCCCGATCAACAACCGGTTGATTGGACAACCCTATCAGGTAGCAATCGTGAGCAGCATTATTCACTTACATGAAAGTGACAACGTGGGTGTGTGCAAGGCTGCACTTCCGGAAGGCATCACTTTAATCGAGAACAATTTAACCTTGCGCAATGCCATTCCGGCCATGCACAAGGTGGCTCTGGTGGCCATCCCCAAGGGCGAAGCCATTGTCAAATACGGCCAGGTCATCGGTTTTGCCAGCAAGGATATTGCTGCCGGCGACCATGTCCATGTCCAGAACTGCGAAATGGGTGAGGAGTTCGAGCGTGACTACGGTTTTTGCCGTAACGCCGTGCCCACCGATTATGTATCACCCGAGCAGCAGGCCACCTTTAAAGGTTACCGTCGTGCCAACGGCAAAGTGGGAACCCGTAACTATCTGGGCATTTTGACCACGGTTAACTGCTCGGCCACCGTAGCCAAAGCTATTGCCAACCATTTCACCTGGTCGGGTGAGCTGGAGCAGTACCCGAACATTGATGGCGTATTTGCCTGCACCCACGAGACTGGCTGCGGCATGCGTTCTGAAGGTGTTGGCTATGAAGTGTTGCGTCGTACCTTCAATGGCTATGCCCGTCAGCCCAACTTTGGTGGCGTGTTGATGATTGGCCTGGGTTGCGAAACCATGCAGATCGCCCGCGTTATGCAGGAAAGTGGTCTGAGTGATAGCAAAACCTTCCGCGCTTACAACATTCAGGATTCCGGCGGTACCCGCTTGTCTATTGAAAAAGGTATCGCCGCGGTGCGTGAAATGCTGCCGCTGGTAAATGCCTGTGAGCGTGAAACCGTGCCGGCCAGTGAGCTGGTACTGGCGATGCAGTGTGGTGGTTCGGATGCCTTCTCCGGTATTACCGCCAACCCGGCTCTGGGTATTGCAGCGGACATTCTGGTGCGCCATGGCGGTACCGTCATTTTGTCCGAAACACCGGAAATTTTTGGTGCCGAGCATTTGTTGACCCAGCGCGCTTCTACGCCGGACGTTGCTGAAAAACTGCTCGATTGCATCAAGTGGTGGGACGACTATACTGCCCGTAACGGTTTTGAGCTGAACAACAACCCATCGCCTGGTAACAAGGCGGGCGGCCTGACCACCATCATGGAAAAGTCCCTGGGTGCGCAAGCCAAAAGTGGTTCAACCCGTCTTAACGGTACTTTCTGGTACGGCGAAGAGATCACCGCAAAAGGGCTGGTATTTATGGACAGCCCGGGCTTTGATCCGGTGTCTGCCACCGGCCAGGTTGCCTCCGGAGCCAACATTATGTGCTTTACCACCGGTCGTGGTTCAGCCTTTGGTGGCAAACCGGTGCCTTGCATGAAGCTTTCCAGTAATACCCCGTTGTTTGAGCGCATGAAGGAAGATATCGACCTGAACTGCGGCGGCATTCTTGATGGCGAGTATTCCCTGCAACAAAGTGGCGAGCAAATTTTTGCTGCGGTACTTGCAGTCGCTTCCGGAGAGAAAACCAAAAGCGAATTGCTCGGTTACGGCGATAATGAATTTACGCCGTGGAAAATCGGTGCAGTTGTTTAATTGTTAGAAGATTCGTATCGCCCCCGAAGCGGATAAGTCGAATAATCCGCGGGTGGCGATAGTGTTCCGGTTTCCGACTTGTAGCGGTTGATGTTGTGAGAGATATCAGCCGTTGCCGATCACCTGGAAATCAATATCGGGTATCAACCAATACCCTGTTTCTTTGCAAGACCGACGGTGAGAGAGCGAGCTGAACCTCGAAGTTCAGCCGATCAACCAGCAGCATCAGACAAAAAATACGATCAAACGCTCGAACCCTGTTTGGCGATCGGATGTGTTTTTTGATCCCATTGCCATGACGATAAACGCTGATTGCCCTGTCAATGCCCGAGCAGTTTGTTCGGGCATTGCTTTCGGGGTAATACACGGCGAACTAATAAAAGGGAGTGCTTCATGAAAATTGCCATACCGGTAGAGCGGCGCGCACATGAGCGTCGTGTGGCGGCAACGCCCGACACGGTTAAAAAATTCATTGCTATGGGGATAGAGGTTGCCGTGGAACGCGGCGCAGGCGAAGCCAGCAGAATTCCTGACGCTGCTTATCAGGCGGCTGGTGCGACTATTGTAGATAGCCCTGCGGCCTTGCTGGCCGACGCTGACGTGGTACTTAAAGTGCAACGTCCCATCCTTGCCGGTGAAGAGGGAGAAAATGAACTCTCCTTATTCAAGCCGGGCACATTATTGATTGCCATTTTATCGCCCTACGCCAACCCCGATGCGCTGCGCCAGTATGCCGAGGCGGGTATCACCGCCATCTCCCTCGAATTTGTGCCACGTATTACCCGCGCGCAAAGTATGGATGTGCTCAGCTCGCAAAGTAACCTCGCCGGCTATCGTGCTGTACTGGAAGCTGTGAATGTTTTTGATCGCGCGATGCCGATGATGATGACGGCTGCCGGCACTATCGCGCCGGCGCGCGTGATGGTGCTGGGCGCCGGTGTTGCCGGTTTGCAGGCCATTGCAACGGCGAAACGTCTGGGTGCGATTGTGTCTGCAACCGATGTGCGCGCTGCGTCCCGCGAGCAGGTAGAAAGCCTGGGCGGCAAATTTGTCATGGTCGAAAGTGATGAGGTTGCCAATGCCGAAACGGCCGGTGGTTATGCGCGGGAAATGAGCGACGACTACAAGCGTCGCCAGGCCGAATTGGTGGCCGAAACTTTAAAGAAACAGGACATCGCCATTTGTACCGCGTTAATTCCCGGTCGCAAGGCGCCCACGCTGATCAACGACGAGATGGTGTATAGCATGCGCCCCGGCTCAGTCATTGTTGATCTGGCGGCAGAGCAGGGCGGTAATTGCACGCTGACCCGTCCTGGTGAAGTGGTTGAGATCAACGGTGTCAGCATTATCGGCTACTACAATGTGCCGAGTCGTTTGTCAGCCGATGCCAGTGCGCTTTACGCAAAAAATGTGCTGAATTATTTCACTCCGTTATTCAATGCCGAAACCCGCCAACTTGCTGTGAATTGGCAGGATGAAATTGTGGCGGCATCTACCTTGACGCGCGATGGACAGATTGTTCATCCCAACTTTCAGTCATAACAGCGGAGGATTTATGGAAGCGAATTTTATTTCCCAGTTGTCCATTTTTGTTCTGGCCATCTTTGTCGGTTATTACGTGGTCTGGAGTGTAACGCCGGCGTTGCATACGCCCTTGATGGCAGTAACCAATGCCATTTCCTCGGTCATTATTGTAGGTGCCCTGATTGCTGTGGGGCCTGCTGAAATGAGTCTTTCCAAGGTGCTTGGCTTTGGCGCCATGGTGCTGGCGGCGATCAATATCTTCGGCGGTTTTACTGTTACCCATCGCATGCTTGCCATGTATAAAAAGAAAAAATAATCGGGGACCACCATGACAGAACTCAATGAAAACCTGACAGCGTTTGCTTATCTTGTTGCCGCTGTGCTCTTTATTATGGCGTTGCGCGGTCTTTCGTCTCCGGAGTCTTCCCGCGCCGGAAATTACTTCGGTATGGCCGGTATGCTGATTGCGGTGGTGACTACCATCCTCAGTCCGCAAGTAGAATCCTACGGCTGGATTTTGCTGGCGCTGGCCATCGGTGCGGTGATCGGTGTGGTCACTGCTCGCCGTATCGCCATGACAGCAATGCCGCAGCTGGTCGCTGCGTTTCACAGCCTGGTTGGCCTGGCGGCGGTGCTGGTGGCTGGTGCTGCGTTCAGTAATCCGGCAGCGTTTGGTTTACTGGATGCGTCCGGCGAAATTTTTATTGCCAGCCGTATTGAGATGGGGCTGGGTGTGGTGATCGGTGCGATTACCTTTTCCGGCTCTATTATCGCCTTCACCAAATTGCAGGGGCTGGTGTCCGGTGCGCCGGTTAAATTTGGCGGGCAGCATTTTCTTAATGCGCTGATCGGTGCCGTTATCGTCGGGTTTGTTGCCTACTTCTGTTTTGATCAGTCGCCCTGGGTTTTCTGGACTATGACCGCACTGGCGTTTGTTATCGGTGTGCTGTTGATTATTCCTATTGGCGGTGCCGATATGCCGGTAGTGGTGTCGATGCTGAACTCCTACTCCGGTTGGGCTGCGGCGGGTATTGGTTTCACGTTGCATAACAACGCGCTTATTGTTACCGGTGCGCTGGTCGGTTCGTCCGGTGCCATTCTTTCCTACATTATGTGCAAGGGGATGAACCGCTCTTTCTTCAACGTTATTCTCGGCGGTTTTGGCGGCGATGCGGCTGCCAGTGCTTCGGGCGCGGTTGATGATCGTCCGGTCAAGCAGGGCAGTGCCGAAGATGCGGCTTTTATTATGAAAAATGCCGGTTCGGTCATTATTGTTCCCGGTTATGGTATGGCGGTTGCGCAGGCGCAGCATGCCTTGCGCGAAATGTGTGACGAGTTGAAAAAAGCCGGTGTAAAAGTCAGCTATGCTATTCACCCGGTAGCGGGGCGTATGCCGGGCCATATGAACGTATTGTTGGCTGAAGCCAATGTGCCTTACGACGAAGTGTTTGAGCTGGAAGACATTAATAATGAATTCCAGACGGCGGATGTGGCTTTCGTTATTGGCGCCAACGATGTCACCAACCCGGCGGCGAAAACCGACCCGACCAGCCCTATCTTCGGCATGCCTATTCTGGATGTGGAAAAAGCGCGAACCGTACTATTTGTGAAGCGCAGTATGGCTTCCGGCTATGCCGGGGTGCAAAATGAATTGTTCTACAAAGACAACACCATGATGTTATTTGGTGACGCGAAGAAAATGGTAGAAACCATCGTCAGAAATCTGGATTGATGGTTTGAAAATATCCCGGTCGACGTTGGTGTCGGCCGGGATATTTTTATAAGGACGTAGTGTTTTGCAAGATCAGCAACATACGGCGAAGATTATTTTATTTTCACCGGCCGCGGGCCACTCAGTGTTGAGTGCAGGGATGGTGGCGTGTATGATGACCGCGCAAAAATAACCAGAATATCAACCCACAATGCTGTTAAGTAAAAAAATTACGAATGCTATCGGCTTTTTATAACCTGAATATCCGAAACGCAAAACCGGTTTTTTTGCTTGAGGTAGCAGTGAGAGTTTTATTATGAAAAGCACCATATCCTGCCGCTTTTTTTCTCTGGGGCGCGTAGCGCTCGCATCCCTGTTTTTGATGGCCGCTGTCGGTTGTTCAAAACAGCAAGATGTCCAGGTTCTCAAACTTGCTCATGACCTTGACCAAAGCCATGCGGTACACAAGGCAATGGTTTTTATGGGCGTGCGTTTGCATGAATTGTCCGGTGGTACCATGGACGTTAACGTTTATCCCAGCGGCCAGTTGGGAACCGAGCGTGAACTGCTGGAATTGTTACAAATTGGCAGTCTGGCGATGACCAAAGTATCGGCCAGCCCGCTGGAAGGTTTCGTGCCGCAGATGAAGGTATTCAGCATTCCTTACATCTTTCGCGACCAGGAGCATTTCTGGCGTGTTTTGGAAAGCGATATCGGGCGCAGTATGTTGCAGGCCGGTGATCATGTCCGGCTGAGAGGCCTCGGCTAT
The DNA here is from genome assembly GCF_015182315.1 of Cellvibrio polysaccharolyticus. Taxonomy (NCBI): domain Bacteria; kingdom Pseudomonadati; phylum Pseudomonadota; class Gammaproteobacteria; order Cellvibrionales; family Cellvibrionaceae; genus Cellvibrio; species Cellvibrio polysaccharolyticus. Next base: position 4,022,537 of record NZ_PRDL01000001.1, on the reverse strand, counting down.
TACGATGCCGGTAGCCGCAGCTTTTATACCGTGAACCGCCCGATTCACAAACCTGCAGATCTTTCCGGTTTGAAAATTCGCGTTCAGGAAAGCCAGACCTCCATGCGCATGGTCAGTTCGCTGGGTGGTGCACCTACTCCCATTTCATGGGGTGAGTTGTACACCGCGCTGTCCCAGGGTGTGGTTGATGGTGCTGAAAACAATCCGCCCAGCTTCTTCCTCTCCAAGCATTTTGAAGTTAGCAAGTATTACACCCTCGACGAACATACCTATGTACCGGACGTTCTGCTGATCAGCAGCCACATCTGGAATAACCTCAATCCGCAACAGCAAGCCTGGTTGCAGCAGGCGGTGGATGAGTCGGTTGATCATCAGCGCGAGCTTTGGGAAATTTCCACCAATGAAGCATTGGCGGCGGTAAAAGCAGCGGGCGTAGAAGTCATCTATCCGGATAAAGCGGCATTTATAGAGCAGGTGAAAGGTATGCATGAATCCTATCGCGGCGAGCCGGTTTATGAATTGATGCAAAACATTATGTCGATGCAATAAGTGACGGAGAAGATGATGCTCAACTCAATCGATAAAACCCTGGCTGTCACGGATAAATGGTTCGCCTGGTTTCTTGCCTTTATTATGGCGTCCATGGTCGTCGGTGTGACCTGGCAGGTGCTGAGCCGTTTCGTATTAAGCTCCCCGAGTTCATTTACTGAAGAGCTGGCGAGATTCCAGTTAATCTGGATTGGCATTCTCGGTGCTGCTTACGCCTTTCGTCGTGGCGCCCACCTTGGCCTTGATTTGTTTACCTCCAATCTGCCGCTGCCCATCAAGTTGCGTACTGCGGTAGTCGCCAATTCGTTTGTGTTTATTTTTGCCGCGCTGGTGATGGTGTATGGCGGTGCGCAACTGGTTGCGCTGGTGCTCAATCTCGGCCAGTTGTCAGCGGCGCTGCAAATTAAAATCGGTTATGTCTACAGTGTTATTCCTATCAGCGGGGTTTTGATTTGCATCTATGCCTTGATCAACGTTTATAAATCGTTGAACGGTATTGATATCACTATCAAAACGGACGGTGATGACTGATCAGTCATAAGAAATTTGTGCAGCAGTCATACGACAGATAAAAATTAACACATAGCCGCTTTCGGGCGAGTTAATGACTCAATAATTGAGGCAAAAAACATGGCATTATCTCTCATTGTTTTATTGGGCAGTTTCTTTCTGCTCATGGCCATAAATGTTCCCATCTCTATCAGTATCGGTTTTGCAACCTTACTGACCATGTTGCTCACCATCGACTTCGGCCCCGCTGCTATTACCATGGCACAGCGGATGGCCGGTGGCATCAACAGTTTCGCCTTGCTGGCAATTCCTTTCTTTATTCTGTCCGGTTTGTTAATGGGCCGCGGCGGTATTGCTTACCGTTTGATTGAGTTCGCCAAAGTGTTGCTGGGGCGTGTACCGGGTGGTCTTGCGTTCGTAAACGTCATCAGTTGTGCGTTGTTCGGTTCTATTTCCGGTTCAGCGGTAGCGTGTACCTCCGCGATCGGTAGTTTTATGTTGCCGACCATGGCAAAAGAAGGCTACGACAAAAATTTCAGCGGTGCGTTAACGGTAACGGCTTCTGCGGCCGGTATGTTATTACCGCCGAGTAATATTCTGATTGTTTACTCTCTTGCCAGTGGTGGCGTATCAATTGCTGCCTTGTTCGTTGGTGGTTATTTGCCAGGTTTCCTGACGCTGTTTGCACTGATGGTTGTTGTGGGCATTTATGCCAAGGTAAAAGGTTTCCCGGCCGGTGAAGCTGTTGGCTTCCGTGATGGGGTGAAAAAGACTCTGGATGCTATTCCAAGCTTGCTGCTCGTCGTTGTCATTATTGGCGGTATCATCGGCGGTTTCTTTACCGCAACCGAGGCGAGCGTTATTGCGGTGCTCTATTCCATGTTCCTTTCCATGGTGGTATATCGCGCAGTTTCCCTTCGCGATTTACCCGGCATTCTGGTCAAGTCAGTTGAAACAACAGCAATCGTAATGTTGCTGATCGGCACCTCTACCGCAATGTCCTGGATGCTGTCTTATGAAAACATCCCGCAAGCCATCAGCCAGGGGCTTGTTGGTCTTAGTGATAATCCTTATGTCATTATGATGACCATCAACCTGATCGTATTGCTGGTGGGTCTGTTTATGGATATGACTCCGGCGGTACTGATCTTCACGCCGATCTTCCTGCCGGTGGTGACCGAGATGGGCATGTCGCCGCTGCATTTTGGTATGATTCTGATCCTGAACCTGTCGATCAGTCTGTGTACTCCGCCAGTGGGCGCTATTTTGTTCGTAGGTTGTTCGGTTGCGAAAACGACCATCCAGCAAATGGTTAAGCCTTTGTTGCCGATGTACTTCGCGATGTTCGTGGTATTGATGCTGGTAACTTATATTCCGGCCATCAGTGAATTCCTGCCGCGTTACTTCGGGCTTTATTGATAATTTTTTGTGTGCTGACGAACAGGCACCAATGCCGGCCTCAGGGTCGGCATTTTGTTTTTCTGAACTCGTCGGTCGTGTTTGCCGGTTCTCCGGGCATCGGATTTTAACCGGGCGTCGGATTTTAAAGAGGTATCTCAATGAAAATTGAACATTTTGCATTTAATGTTGCTGATCCGGTTGCGGTTGCTGCCTGGTATGTTGCCAATCTCGGTATGACGGTAGTGAGAAAGCAGGAAGCGGGTGCGCTCACCCATTTTTTAGCGGACAACAGCGGTCAGGTGATGGTCGAGATTTACTGCAATCCGGTAGATCAGGTGCCTGATTATGCATCCATGAATCCTTTGTTGCTGCATCTGGCGTTTGTGTGTGAAAACCCGGAGCAAACCCGTGCTGATCTTGAAAAGGTGGGCGCGACTTTTGCGGAAGAAGTGAAACTGGATGATGGAACGCATTTGGTGATGTTGCGCGACCCCTGGGGATTTTCGTTGCAGTTTTGCAAGCGTGCGCATCCCATGTTGCAAAGTCGCTAATAAAAAAGCCGCACAAGTGCGGCTTTTTTATGGGTGTTGAAATATGGGGCGGGTTAAATAACGCCCCTCAATAATCAGCCCTGAATTTCCTTGTGAAAAACGGCTTTATCAATAACACCGCCGCGATGACGGATGACCGCGGCAGCACAACGAGTACCTTGTTTGGCGGCGTCTACCGGTGACAATCCATTCAAACGGCCCGCCAGATAACCGGCATTGAAAGTATCGCCTGCACCGGTGGTATCGACGATATTGCTCACGGGTGGTACCGGCACGCGGGTTTGCTGGCCTTGCTGAATAATAATCGTGTCACTGGCGCCGCGCTTTAATACCAGTTCTTTAATGGCCACATCTTTATAGCGCTCAATGCAACCTTCAACACTGTCGTCGCCCCACAGTAAATCTTCATCGTCCAGCGTCAGCAGCGCGATATCGGTAAATTGCAGAATGTCGCGCATGGCTTGTTGTGCTTGCTGACGGTCTGCCCAGAGTCTCGGGCGGAAATTACTGTCAAAGGCAATCTGCACACCTTTTTCACGCAGTTGTGGCAATACTTGCAACAGTGCCTTGCGGCCTTCTTCGCCAATAATGGCCAGCGTAATACCGCTCAGGTAAACGCAATTAACCTTGCTGAGTTTTTCTGTCAGTTCGCGGGTGGTGTCCGGGTTGGAAAACAATTCACGAGCGGGCGCTTCTTTACGCCAGTAGAAAAATTCACGCTCACCATCCGGCGTATTGCGGATGATGTAAAGACCCGGTGAGCGGCCTGGCAATTGTTTGATAAAACCGGTGCTGATATTTTCAGCCTTCATGGCATCCAGAATGCGCGCCGAGTAAGGGTCATCGCCCAATTGCGTAACATAATCTGTTTGCAAGCCGAGGCGCGCCATATAGACAGAAGTATTGTAAGTATCACCGGCAAAAGACAATGCCATGACGTCGCGCCCGTTGGCGTCGTTGACGGGAAATGGGGAGAGCTCCACCATCACTTCACCGATTGCTGCTATATGTGCCATAAAAGAGTGCCTGGGATAGATCCGTTGGTTGATTGTTTTGTATCAGTAACTTGTAATTTTTGTTTGGGAGGCGATGGCAATTTGCCATGGAAACCGGGCAAAAATATACCATTCAGGCGGTTATTTTTCCAGCGAAGTGGCATCCATCCGGTTGAAACAGTGTTGCGCTTTGCTTTATTGGCGCCAGCCTCTGAAAAACCGGCTGTTTATTTTTCCACTGCCGCGCCGGTGACGCGAGTAAAAAAGCCGGACTCGCCAGACTCCACCGGTAATAGCTCGGTAAAAGGTGCCTTTTTACTGGTCTGGCAGAAGCCCGCACGGGTATAATTTCGCCGAGAGAGATGACAACAATTCATAGATGACAACCGTAATACCCGACGATGCCATGAATAACGGCAGATCGTACCTTATCAACCAGCAGGACTTATTACATGAACAGGCTGAACTCGAAAACCTTGTCCCAATTGCCAGGCGATGTCGCCTTGCCCGCCTACGACCGTCAGCAATTAAAGCCCGGTATTGTCCACCTCGGCATAGGTGCATTCCATCGCGCCCACCAGGCCTGGTACACCGAAGCTGTGCTGAATAAATTTGGCGGTGATTGGGGTATTGTTGGTTGCAGCCTGCGCTCGCCCACCGTGCGTGAACAACTGGCCCCACAGGATAATTTGTATACGCTGGTTGAGCGTTCCGGTGAAGGCGAAAACTTGCAATTGATCGGCGCTGTAGTTGGCACGTTGGTAGGGCCGGAAAACCCTTCTGCATTGATCGCCTTGATGGCCGACCCCGGTATTAAAATTATTTCTCTGACCATTACCGAAAAAGGTTATTGCCACGACCCGGCTACCGGTAATTTGAACGTACAGCATCCGGATATCGTTCACGACCTGGCAAACCTTAACCAACCAAAATCGGCGATTGGCTATCTGGTTGCGGCCTTGAAACTGCGTTTCGAGCAAGGCCACAAAAGCTTCACCGTGATGAGTTGCGACAACCTGCCGGATAACGGTCTGGTTCTGGAAAAAGTGACTCTGCAATTTGCCGAGCGCGTAGCGCCGGAACTCGCCACCTGGATTCGCAGCAATGCGCGTTTCCCGGCCACCATGATTGACCGCATCGTGCCGGCAACCACCGATAGCGACCGTGCAGAAATTGAAGCGCGCCTGGGTTTGCGCGATGAAGGTATGGTGGTTGCCGAACCTTTCTCTCAATGGGTTATTGAAGACAAGTTTGTTGATAATGACCGTCCGCGTTGGGAAGAAGTGGGCGCGCAGCTGGTTGATGACGTGCGCGTGTTTGAAAAAATCAAACTGCGTTTGTTAAACGGTGCGCACTCTACGCTGGCCTACACCGGTTACCTGTCCGGTTTCGATTACATCAGCGAAGTGATGGCCGAACCGGCTTTCGTTAACATGATTACCTTGTACATGGCCAGAGAAGCCGGTGAAACCGTTACCGCGCCTGCCGGATTTGATATCGAGTTTTACAAGCGCCAATTGCGCGATCGTTTCTTCAACAAAGCACTCAAGCACCGCACCTGGCAAATCGCTATGGACGGTTCCCAGAAGTTGCCGCAACGTTTGCTGGAAACACTGCGTGAGCAATTGCGTGGTAACGGCAACATCGAGATTATCTGCCTCGCCGTCGCTGCCTGGATTCGCTATGTTTCCGGTGTCGATGAAAAAGGCAATGCGATTGAAGTGTCCGATCCTCTGGCTGCGAAACTGCGCGAAATTACTGATGCCAATGCTGGCAATCCGGCTGCGACGGTAAAAGCTGTTGTGTCTTTGTCGCAGGTGTTCGGTACAGACCTGATCAATGAACAACGCTTTATCGACGGTGTAACCAGCTGGTTAACTTCCTTCTACGACAAAGGCGTATTGGCAAGCATCAAAACCAGCTTTGCATAAGTACCCCGTAGCAAAAAACGGCGACCATTGGTCGCCGTTTTTATTTTCACGCTTTTTGATGTGAAATTACCAGGATACCGCAATGTAGTGTTGTCCATTCATTAACGGAGCGGTAGATGTTCCAATGCTATAACCAGGGTAAACCTCGGTAATCGTCAGATGCGTTTTTTCTGTATGCATGCTTCTGTATTCGACAGGATAGGGCCAAGTGTCTGCGGTGGTGTTCAAGCCGGGAAACTGTGTTCCGCTTCGGTGATTGATATCAAAAGCATCGCCGATTTTTACACCATGATTGGCTCCTGCGAAAATATATACCCGGTTACCAGGTGCCTGACCGTGTAGCCTTGCGGTAACCATAAATGGCTGGCAATTGATCTTTTTCCCGGCATCATTAACAGCCTCGTTAATTACTTCGCTGACCTTTCTGCCGTAAGCCGTTTGCCAAAAACGTGGGCTACCGAAACCGGTAATTTCCGTAAATCGGGCATCCCATATACCAATATCCGCGTAGTCCTTATCAAAAATAGGCGAGCCGGATATGCCATCATAAACAACCAGTCGCAAGGCAAAATGTCTCGCACGCACATCCGTTGCCAGCTTGTTGGAGTCTTTACCGGCGAACAGATTGCCAATTTTTCGGATGGTTTTGCTGGCCTGAGTCTGACGGGCGTAATCTTCCGGGTAGAGCATGGACAGATCCACGATGGAACCGGCAATCACCATTTGCACCTGATATTTACTGGCCAGGCTTTTCACTGCTTCGGATGCCTGAACACTAGGGCTTGCATACCGGGTACGGCTTGTCAGCGACAGAGAAGGTTCATCCTGTATAAGAACCTGATGGGCAGGGTAAAGACGTCGTGCGATTTCTGTCGAAAAATCGGTGTCAATGTTGTGCAGTTGTCCTACCTGCGAGGATTGCGGCTTTTCTCGGGGGAAGCCGGTAATCAATACATCTCTGTTGTAGTGATTGCTTTGTTGGGAACGACAATCGTATCCCTCAACGACCAGCGCTCGAATATTTACTACATAAACACCATCGCGCTGATGTTCATCGAGGACTTCGACATTGCTCACCCGTCCGGATACTCGTAAACGGATTCGATCATTAATTAACATACCGTTATTAATGTCCGTAGTACTATCGACCTGGCCACCGGCTTTAATGAGCGCATTTCGGATTGCGTCCTCAATAGCCTGTTGCCGGGCGGCCTGAGTATCCTGGCCAATAGAGCTGCGGCCCTCGGCGGTAATCGTGGTTCCCGAGGCGTAGCTCCAATTGCCTAGTAACATGGCCAGGCAGGCGGCAATCTGTAATGCGTATTTCATTACTTTATGCAAACTTATCTGGGCCGGGCCCAGCTTTGGCGACTGTGGGTATCGTAGTGGGAGGCAGAGGTAGATAACGTGCTTACACCAATCCCGTCATTAGTGCGGTAGTAGGATGCCGTTCCCGGGTTTTGCTCTACAAAAAAAGTCTGGAAGAAATGTTGGTCCAACGTCAAGGACAGTGTGGTTTCATAATATCCCTGATTGGTTACGCCCTGGGAGCTCACTCTGGCTCGCTGTATATAGGTGTCAACAACCGCGCGCAAATGATCATAATCGGTTATGAAGTCGGATACTTTGGTGGTGGCCGATATTTGTACACCTCTTACTCTTTCCGCCAGAGTTCTGTAAGCGTCCACTTCGGATGCTCTCAGTGCCATCAGTATTTGTTGTGGTCTGTTTTTAATTCGATCATCGGGAGCGCCATAACCGGTCACAGAGATAGTTACCGGCTCTGCGCCGGACATTTGCTGCCATGTCGTGGCTGATTGGTTGCTTGATCCGTAACCATCATCTGGCTGGGGGCACAACTTACATTTGATGATTCCGCAACCGCTTGAAGTCACGACAAATACCGATAATGCGACGAGAAATGTCGCACGCAGCAGAGAGTTTTTCATACCAATATTTCCTTTAATGAATACATATCCTTTATCGGCATTTCTTATAAATGTTTAGCTCTGAAATAATTATAAGTTGTTTAAATTTATTCTTATATAGAATTTAAAAATGATTCTGTTTCGGGAGCTGTGCCCAAAGTTATTTAAATCGCACGAGAGCGAAGCCGCCGCTGTCTGCATTGGTGGCTTATAAGTTACTTAAAAGTTGAGAAAAGATCTTGTAGCGGAGGCCTCTCTGCCTTGGTTGCGGCAGAGAGGCTTGAAGAGATGTGGATGTTGCTTGGGATGAGATGGCTCCGGCAAGCGCGAAATTTAACCAATCAGTCGTCGCTATCCGGATCATTGTCGTTATCTCCGCCGGCCATGCCCAAATCTTTCAATTTGCGGGTCAGCGTATTGCGCCCCCAGCCGAGGAGATTGGCCGCGTCGCGCTTTCTGCCTGCGGTGTATTTGAGCGCGGTTTCAATCAATGCGCGCTCAAAGGTGGGAACCGCTTCGCTGAGTAACTGATGATGGCCGCGTGCCAGTGCCTGGTCTGCCCAATGGCGCAGGGCTTTTTCCCAATCGCCGGCTGAGGTGTTTTCTTCCTTGTGATCAAGCAATTCCGGTGGCAGATCTTCAATATGCACTTCGCGACCGGAGGCCATCACGGTGATCCAGCGACAGGTATTTTCCAGCTGGCGAACGTTGCCTGGCCATTGCAGTGAACAGAAAAACTCTTCGGTTTCCGGCAACAATACTTTCGGGTCAACGTTTAATTCGGTAGCCGCTTTGTGCAGGAAGAAGCGCGCCAGTTTTGGAATGTCTTCGCGGCGATTGGCCAGTTTTGGAATGTGGATACGAATAACATTCAGGCGGTGAAACAAATCTTCCCGGAAGCGGTTTTCTGCTACCAGGGTTTCAAGGTTCTGGTGCGTTGCGGCAATAATGCGCACATCCACTTTTACCGGGGTGTGTCCGCCTACGCGATAAAATTCGCCGTCTGCCAATACGCGCAACAAACGGGTTTGGGTGTCGGCGGGCATATCGCCGATCTCATCGAGAAATAATGAGCCGCCGTTGGCTTGTTCAAAGCGACCCTGGCGTTGTGAAGCGGCGCCGGTGAATGCTCCTTTTTCATGACCGAACAATTCCGATTCCATCAAATCTTTCGGAATTGCTGCCATGTTCAATGCAATGAACGGATGGTTGCGGCGCGGGCTATGGCGATGCAGGGCGCGGGCTACCAGCTCTTTACCGGTACCGGACTGGCCGTTGATCAGCACTGTAATATTGGATTGCGACAGCCGACCAATTGCCCGAAAAACTTCCTGCATGGCCGGTGCTTCACCAATGATTTCGGTGTTCAGCTCAAGCGTTGCTTCCTTGCGGTGGTCGCGACGCTGTTCTTCGGCGTGTGCCAGCGCACGCTGGGTAACGGCTACGGCGTCGTCAACATCGAAAGGTTTGGGCAAATATTCAAAAGCACCACCCTGATAGGCCGCTACGGCGCTGTCGAGATCCGAGTGGGCGGTCATGATGATGATGGGGATGCGCGGTTGGTTGGCATGCAGGGTGGCCAGCAATTCCAGCCCGTCCATACCCGGCATACGAATATCGCTGATAATCGCGTCGGGGGTTTCGCGCTCCATTTGTTTTAGCGCGCTGTCTCCGGAATCGAATACGCGCGTGTCAATGTGCGCCTGCTGCAATGCTTTTTCCAATACCCAGCGAATTGAACGATCATCATCGATGATCCATACCTGATTAGATTTCTGCATGAGATTTGTCCATAGGTAGGTAAAGGGTAAAACGGGTTTGCCCCGGCTCACTCTGGCATTCGATCAGGCCGTTGTGCTGGTGAATCAGGTGCTGTGAGATGGTCAGCCCGAGGCCGGTGCCTTCGGCGCGGCCGGAAATCATCGGGTAAAAAATATTTTCAATCATCCGCGCGGGAATGCCCGGGCCGTTATCCAGCACATCAATACGGCACACCAGCGGGTAGTGTTTTCTGCCGATGGTGAATTGCCGCTGGATGCGGGTTTTCAAACGAATAACACCCTTGGGTGTTGAAGATTCCAGTAGCGATTGCATGGCATTGCGCACAATGTTCAGCAGTGCCTGAATCAGCAATTCCTTGTCGCCGAGGATGTTGGGAATGCTCGGATCGTAATCGCGAATCAGCGTAATAGCGTCTTTGCTTTCGGCATGAATAATGGTTGCAACCCGTTCCAGCACTTCGTGAATATTCAGCTGGTTGTGGCGCGGTAACTGGTTTGGCCCCAACATCCGGTCAACCAGGTTACGCAGGCGGTCGGCTTCATCAATGATGATGTTGGTGTATTCCTGCAAGCCGCTGTCGGGCAGTTCGCGCGCCAGCAATTGCGCCGCGCCGCGAATACCGCCGAGCGGATTTTTAATCTCATGAGCCATGCCGCGTACCAGATTGCGGGTGGTTTCATGGGAGGTGTTGAGCATCTCTTCGCGGCTGATGCGCAGCAAGCGATTGATGGGCTGGATCTCCAGAATCAACCCTTCCTTTTCACCAAACGGCGTCACCGTATAGTCCACGGTAATGTGGCCGCCGCTCAGCAATTGCCATTCGGTATGGCGCTTGGTGTAGTGATTGCTCTGAATCACTGCCTGCTTGAGCTGTTTTACCGTTTCCGTTGCTTCATGAAAAAAATGGGTAATAGGCTCGCCGGCACTACGGTCAAAGCTGACGGACAGAAGCACTTCCGCCGCCGGATTCATGTAGTGCAACAACAGGTTGCTATCAACCAGAACAATCGCGGTGTTCAGGCTGTCGAGTATGGGTTTGAAAATGTCCCGGGTAATCACCGGTTGTCAGTCCTCTGAACAGAGTGGCCAGATTGAGCCACATGAATCGTATGGATGCCATTTTTTACAAGCATCTCAATAGCTTGGCTGAGAGGCTCGGGTTACTGTCGTTGTCATTGCAAAAAGCAAACCAGTCGCGATAGCTTTGAGAGAAAATAAGTCAAAAAAAGCCGTATTTTGAAAAGGCGCGTGCACAATGATGTGTCAGACCCGCATTTTTACGGTCAATTCGAAGTTGTATGTGGCGGGCAGGTAAAGTTCAGCGGGAAAAATAACGCACCAAAACCACGCCGACCTTTCGGAAGGCGCGATGGTGCAGCATTTTTATCCCGAAAAGATCACCCAGAGTATAGGTGTGCTCAATTTTGGTGCAAGCGCTTATCGCGGTGAAGGTTGCGGCGTTGCGTTCCTTTTGACGGTGGGGCGAATCACATTCACTTCCAGGGCATCGGATTGCCCGAGAATGTTGCCATCGTTGTCGATGACATCAATGGTAATGCGGTGGGTGCCGCGGGGAATATCCTGAATAACAATGCTGGTCGATTTGGTTTCTTCGATCAGCTCATCGTTAATGAAATACAAAATCCAGTGATTTTCAGATAGCGAATGGCTCAGGCCAACCGCGATAGCAAGATCGCGCTGACCGGGCGGGATAGTGACATTTTCTCGCGGGCTGAGCACATTGATGTCGTAGCGCTCCAGTTGCGGTTGCTGTGGTTTGACGCGCTCCGGTATGGATGGGGCATTGCCGGAAGACAGGCTATTGATAGGTGGCAGATTCACCTGCTCGCTGTCGCCAGCCAGCGGCTTGTCGGTATAAACAACATTGCCGTCCTTGTCGCGGGTTTTATAGATATCGGTGGCCATGGCCGGCAGTGCCAACACTCCGATGAAAACAGCCAGATAACGTAGCAGCATACGGTCTTCCTCCCTCGCTGAGACCGCAGATTACCTTATTCGTTGCCCAAAGAAAAAGCCCGACCGGATAACCGGTCGGGCTTTTCGACAATCGCAACACAAGGATCGTGCGGGCGAATTACACGCTGTAGTACAGCTCGAATTCTACCGGGTGCGGAGTCATGTTGATGCGCTCGATTTCCTGCTTTTTCAGCTTGATGTAAGCATCAATGAAGTCTTTGCTGAATACGCCGCCTTTGGTCAGGTATTCGTAATCGGCTTCCAGAGCTTCCAGAGCTTGTTCCAGGCTTGAGGCAACAGTCGGGATCAACGCTTCTTCTTCCGGCTCCAGATCGTACAGATCCTTGCTGGAAGCTTCGCCCGGATGGATTTTGTTCTGAATACCGTCCAGACCAGCCATCAGCAGCGCTGCGAAACACAGGTACGGGTTAGCTGTTGGGTCCGGGAAGCGGGCTTCAATACGCTTGGCTTTAGCGCTGGTTACGTAAGGAATACGGATAGAAGCAGAGCGGTTGCGAGCAGAGTAAGCCAGCATTACCGGGGCTTCGTAGCCTGGAACCAGACGCTTGTAAGAGTTGGTAGAAGCGTTACAGAAAGCGTTCAGAGAACGGGCGTGCTTGATGATACCGCCGATGTAGAACAGAGCCATTTCGCTCAGACCCGCATAGGAGTCACCGGCGAACTGGTTAACACCGCCTTTGGAGAAAGACTGGTGAACGTGCATACCTGAACCGTTATCACCGATCAGTGGCTTCGGCATAAAGGTAGCGGTTTTACCGTACTGGTGAGCAACGTTGTGTACGCAGTACTTCAGAATCTGTACTTCGTCCGCTTTTTTAACCAGGGTGTTGGCGCCAACACCGATTTCACACTGACCGGCGTTAGCCACTTCGTGGTGGTGAACTTCAATTTCCAGACCCATAGCTTCCATGGCATTACACATGGCAGCACGGATGTCGTGCAATGAGTCAACCGGAGGAACCGGGAAGTAACCGCCTTTTACGCGTGGTGAGTGGCCGTGTTTACCTTCAACGTCATCACCTGAGGACCATGCAGCTTCTTCAGATTTGATTTTGTAGAAAGCGCCGCCCATGGTGCTGGCGTAGTGGACGCTGTCAAAAATAAAGAATTCCGGCTCCGGGCCAAACAGAGCGATGTCGCCCAGACCGGTAGACTTCAGGTACTCTTCAGCGCGCAGGCCGATGGAGCGCGGGTCGCGGTCGTAGCCTTGCATGGTGGCAGGTTCTACCACGTTACAACGCACGATGATCATGGCTTCTTCAGAGAACGGATCAAGAACAGAAGCAGCGTCATCCGGCATCAAAATCATGTCGGATTCGTTAATGCCTTTCCAGCCACCAATAGAAGAACCGTCGAACATCTTACCGTCGGTGAAGAAATCGTCGTCAACTACGTTGGACGGATAAGTAACGTGTTGCTCTTTACCTTTGGTATCGGTAAAGCGCAGATCAACCCAGCGCGCTTCGTGCTTTTTGATCAGGTCCAGAGTTTTAGACATTGAATGCCTCCAGTAAGAGCAGCCTTGACGGCCGGAAATATAATTTAAATTGATTCTTTCTCAAGCCCGATCAGCGCTCGCCACCCTTGCAGGCGAGCCGGGCGAGAACCAGGGTATTTTGAAAGTGGCAAAATATATGCCATTTCCCAAAAATAGCAACCAGCCGCATTAAATAAGGGCTTTTTCATTAAAACGCTAGCGAAAAATTTGCTTTGCGCACCAAATTGGTGCCTGTTTTTTCGCTGTGCACCGTTTTGGTTTGCTTGTCAGAATTTTATGCTTATCAAGAGCGCACATTGCTTTTTCTTCTGTCGTGCTGTCGCCATTTACATTATTTAAAGCGACTTTCCCTCGACGGCTTGCGGGGCAATTTTCGGTGCGATCATAGTAACGCAAATTAGCGACGTTTTTTTAACGGTTTTATGACCTGTCTGCAAGCTCACCGCGCCGGGAGCGGCTGAGGTATAATCGCCGCCTTTTTAACCTCTGCGGTTGTTGCTGCGTTATCTGACAGGCTTTCCTCATGCATTTTATCATCAAGGTCTTTCCCGAGATTTTTGTCAAAAGCGCTCCGGTGCGTAAACGCTTTATCAAACATCTGCGGGACAATCTGCGCCGTCTGATGGTACAGGTAGATGCAAAGGTGGAAGTGAAAAGCGATTGGGAGAAGCTTGAAGTATTGTCACCGGGCGCTGACGAGCTGATTACCGCGCAGGTTGCCGACATCCTTTCGCGCACGCCAGGTATTGGTAATTACTCACTGATCACGGCTTACCCGCTCGGTGATCTGGACGATATTTTCCAGAAAGTGTTGCCGCACTGGAAAGAAGCGCTGGCCGATAAGAGTTTTTGCGTGCGGGTAAAGCGCAACGGCAATCACGTATTCAGCTCGGTGGATGTTGAGCGCTATGTGGGCGGCGGCTTGCTGCACAATACGCCGGCGCGGGCGGTTGACCTGCATAATCCGGATATTATCGTTCCTCTTGAGATCAAGCACGACCGGCTGTTTGTTATCAGCAGTAAATTTAAAGGCCTGGGCGGTTATCCGCTGGGCGCGCAGGATGCCGTGCTATCGCTGATTTCCGGCGGTTTTGACTCTACGGTATCTACTTATTTATCCATTCGTCGCGGTCTGCGCTCGCATTATTGCTTCTTTAATCTCGGTGGTCGGGCACATGAAATCGGCGTAAAAGAAGTGGCGTATTACCTGTGGAATAAATATGGCGCTTCTCACCGGGTCAAATTTGTCTCCGTACCTTTTGAAGATGTGGTGCGCGAGATTCTGGAGAAAGTGGATAACGCTTATATGGGTGTCATCCTGAAACGCATGATGTTGCGTGCGGCAGAGCAGGTGGCCGAGTCGCTGGAGATTCCGGCGCTGGTGACGGGCGAAAGTGTGGCTCAGGTATCCAGCCAAACGCTGATCAACCTGAATATGATTGATCGTGTGACCGATATGGTGGTGCTGCGTCCGCTGGCGACCATGGACAAGGGCGAGATTATTGATTTGTCGCGCAAGATCGGCACCGAAACCTTTGCTGCCAGCATGCCGGAATATTGTGGTGTGATCTCGGTAAACCCGACCACCCGCGCCAAGTTGCACCGGGTCGAAAAGGAAGAGTCGCGCTTTGATTTTGCGGTGCTGGAGCGTGCCATTGCCGAGCGGGTTGCGCAGAATATTGATGAAGTTGTGGATGATCTCAATGCCGATTTGTCGGTGCCAGTGATCGGTTTTGCTGATGCCAGCCATACCATTATTGATATTCGCCACCCCGACGAAGAAGAAACCCGTCCACTGCGCGTGGAAGGTGTCACCATATTGAAAATACCTTTCTATAGTCTCAACAACCGTTTCGCCAATCTGCCTCAGGAGCAAACCTACTGGTTGTATTGCCAGAAAGGGGTCATGAGTCAATTGCATGCTGCCAATTTGAAAGATGCCGGGCATGGCAATATTGGTGTTTATCGCCCCGAGCCAGTGAGCGCCTGTGCTATCGGTTGATTTTGTCCGGCGCCGAACGGCCGCTTTTTCGGGGTGATTGCCAGGTGCCGGACAAAAAATCGCCAATTTTTTCGCTCTGGTCATATCGCTGACATCAAGACGCGGGTATAATTCGCGCCCTTCGTATTTACATGCTTAAGAGAATTTTATTGTGAGTGATCAATCTGCTATCCAGAACTTGCGCAATATCGCCATTATTGCCCACGTTGACCATGGAAAAACCTCCATGGTCGACCAGTTATTGCGTCAATCCGGAACTCTAGATCGTCGCGATGACAGCGCTGATCTGATTATGGATAGCAATGATCAGGAACGTGAACGCGGCATTACCATTCTTGCAAAAAACACCGCCATCCGCTGGAACGAATACCGTATCAATATCGTGGATACCCCCGGTCACGCCGACTTCGGTGGTGAAGTAGAGCGTGTATTGTCGATGGTAGATTCGGTGTTGCTGATCGTTGATGCGGTTGGCGGCCCTATGCCGCAAACGCGTTTCGTAACACAAAAAGCCTTTGAGCAGGGTTTGAACCCGATTGTTGTTATCAACAAAATCGACCGTCCGGGCGCGCGTCCTGAGTGGGTTGTTGACCAGGTGTTTGACCTGTTTGACCGTTTGGGCGCTACCGATGAGCAGCTCGACTTCCCGATTATTTATGCTTCTGCACTGAACGGTGTGGCAGGTCTGGACCCGGAAAATATCGCTGACGATATGACCCCGTTGTTCCAAATGATCGTTGATAAAGTAAAACCGCCAAAAGTTGACAGCGAAGGCCCGTTCCAGATGCAAGTATCTGCTCTGGATTACAGCAGCTATGTGGGTGTTATCGGTATTGGCCGTATTACCCGCGGCTCGCTGTCGCCCAACCAGCAAGTGGTTGTGGTTGATCACGAAGGCAACACCCGTAAAGCCAAAGTACTGCAAGTTATGGGTTACCACGGCCTGCAACGTATCGAAACCGATAAAGCTTTCGCTGGCGACATCGTCTGTATTACCGGTGTAGATAAGCTCGGTATCTCCGATACCCTGTGCAGCCCGGATGCCGTTGAAGCACTGCCGGCGCTGTCTATCGACGAGCCAACCGTCAGCATGACCTTCCAGGTAAACGATTCACCGTTTGCCGGTAAAGAAGGCAAGTACGTTACCAGCCGTAATATTAAAGATCGCCTCGATCAGGAACTGATTGCAAACGTTGCATTGCGCGTACAGCAAGGCGACTCGCCGGACAAATTTATCGTTTCCGGTCGCGGTGAATTGCACTTGTCGGTATTGATTGAAAACATGCGTCGTGAAGGTTTCGAGCTGGGTGTTTCCCGTCCGGAAGTTGTTAAGAAAATCGTTGACGGCGTAGTACACGAACCCTTTGAGCAAGTGGTTATCGACGTTGAAGATCGTCACCAGGGTTCTGTAATGGAAGAGCTGGGCCTGCGTAAAGGCGAGCTGACCAACATGGAGCCGGATGGCAAAGGCCGCATCAAGCTGGAATTCCTGTGCCC
This sequence comes from Cellvibrio polysaccharolyticus, assembly GCF_015182315.1. NCBI lineage: Bacteria > Pseudomonadati > Pseudomonadota > Gammaproteobacteria > Cellvibrionales > Cellvibrionaceae > Cellvibrio > Cellvibrio polysaccharolyticus. The sequence goes on along the minus strand of NZ_PRDL01000001.1, from coordinate 4,005,895 downwards.
GTCACGTGGTTTGATCGGTTTCCGTGGCACCTTCCTGACCATGACGTCGGGTAGTGGCATCATGACCTCCATCTTTGATCATTACGGTCCGATTAAAGAAGGTGAAGTGGCCAAGCGTCAGAACGGCGTGCTGGTATCCATGGTAAAAGGTAAAACCCTGGCTTACGGTTTGTACCCGTTGCAGGACCGTGGCCGTTTGTTCCTGGGTGCCGGTATCGAAGTGTACGAAGGTCAGATCGTTGGTTTGCATTCCCGCAGCAACGACCTGGTGGTTAACCCTACCAAAGCCAAGCAATTGACCAACGTGCGTGCCTCCGGTACTGACGAAGCGCTGACCCTGTCTCCGCCCGTTCGTCATACGCTGGAGCAGGCGTTGGAATTTATTGAAGACGATGAGCTGGTTGAAGTTACACCGAAAAGCATTCGTATTCGTAAAAAATTGCTCAATGAAAATGAGCGCAAGCGCGCTAAATAATTTTCATCGGTAATTGAAAATCCCCCTGCGGGTTACACGGCAGGGGGATTTTTTTTGTCTGCAAATTGCCAATAACCTGAATCAAAATTTGTGCACTTAAATGTGGCGCATGAAGCGTGTCGCCATCGGCGGGCCTGGTGATTATGCGTATAATGCGTGCTTTTTTACTCGTGCCGGGAGCATAGGTATGGAGCTGGTCTGGCTGATCGCTTATTTAATCTTGGGAGTAGTAACGGGCCTTATGGCCGGGCTGTTTGGCATCGGTGGCGGTGGCATTATGGTGCCGGTGCTGACGGTGATGTTTACGGCGCAGCAATTTCCTGCAGAGCACACGGTTCACATCGCCCTGGCGACCTCCATGGCAGCCATTGTTCCTACCGCTATCGCCAGCATGCGCGCCCACAACAAGCGCCAGGCGGTGCTGTGGCCGGTGGTGTGGACCATAACACCGGGTATTCTGGTCGGTACTTTTGGTGCTACTTTTCTTGCCAGTTATTTATCAGCGGCACCGCTGGCTATTTTCTTTTCCTGCTTTATGGCCTTTGTTGCCTTCCAGATGATCGCTAACAAAAAACCTGCTCCCTCGCGGGAACTGCCGGGTAAGGTTGGCCTGACAGGTGCAGGTACCGGCATCGGTATTGTGTCTGCATTGGTCGCCATCGGCGGCGGCTCGCTGACAGTGCCTTTTCTTTCCTGGTGTAACGTGCGCATTCAAACCGCCATCGGTACCTCGGCGGCTATCGGCTTGCCTATCGCCTTGTCCGGTGCTCTCGGCTATTTGATCAATGGCTGGGGCGTTGCCGGCCTGCCGGAGCTCACCCTCGGTTACATCTATTGGCCTGCAGTAATCGCCATGTCAGTGATGAGCTTCATCTTCGCCCCGCTGGGCGCATCACTGGCGCACCGCTTACCTGTGGCGGTACTGAAAAAATTATTTGCAGTATTGTTGATTGGTTTGTCGGTGCAAATGCTGGCGGTCTTATTTTTCTAAGGTAAGCCATTCGGGCTCAGCAACTTCGGTAAAAGATAAGTGCTCAATCGAAGGGTCTATTTTTCACTTTGCATTTATTAATGAGTGTCATCCTGTACATACAGGCGCTGGCATTCATTAACAGTGAAGAAAAATAGTTATTACGGGGCAGGGGAACTCTGTAAGATTTTCTTGAAATAGGCTTGCGGCAGTAATAATTTTTTCGCCACTGAACCAAATTTATTTTTTATGGGCGAGCGAAACAGTATGAAGTACGCCGGGGTGAGTTTTGCTCAGTCCGGCTGTTGATTGCACTAAGTGCTTGTCAATTTGCTGTAAAAGTTTTTCAAGCTCAAACAAACCTTCCGTCCAGACGCCCAGTTGCGACTCGCTGTTGATGTGTCCTTTTCCTTTGCTGATATGGAAGTCAGCTCCCCATTGATGAGCAAGTTGTTTTGCGCCTGTTTCTGCCAACCAGGGATCCGAGTCGCTGCCAATCAGGCGCAGGGGGCGGGCGATTTCTGTTTGCGGTAATCTTTCTTCAATACCAAATTTTTGCGGAGCGGCGGGGGCAACTAATAATGCGCCTCTGACCAGTGACGGGTAATCGTGAGCGATGGAGGCGCTGGCGAGCGAGCCAAAGCTGTGCGCAATCAGCAGGACCGGTTGTTCAAGGCTTGTCAGTGTTTTCAAAATGGCATTCCGCCATTTTTCCAGGTCGGCCAGATGCCAGTCGATGACCTCAATACGCTGGCTGCCCGGTAACAGGTTTTGCCAGGCACTTTGCCAGTGTCGCTCATCACTATTGCGCAACCCCGGCACAATCACGACCGGTGTGTTTTGCAGGTGTTGCTGAATACGGTGTAACAACGGGCGGTTTGCGGCTGCAAAAGGTGCCTGCCCGGCTACTGGATACTCTTCCGATAACACACGACTTTGTTCGGTGTGTGCGTGTCTTCTCTGTAAAAGTCCCATGTATTTCCCCCTTGAGGCAATCCGGTGTTGGCAGTCCGGTATTAGCACCGTGACGAATCGGCCTTGATAGCCATCTTCTCTTCCGCCAAATCATAGTGTCTCCCCGGTGTTAATCGAAGGATTGATTTGTTCTGTTCTTATGCCAAACGCCTTGAAAGAGCCTTATTACAAAATGCGAGGTTCTTATAGCTTTTAAAGTAATAAGCTAAGAATAAACAAATATTTTTCGGCATATAAATCCTTGATTAGTATTGCGCCATTGCTGGTGATCACAACCGGCTGAACGTAATCGGGAAGGTGATATGACCCAGCAGGAAATTGAATTGACGGCAGAGCAGGAAGCCGTCTTTCAGGAAATAAAGCACTTGCTGACCCAGATCAGATTTGGCTCGTTGGAAGTTTCTGTACACAACGGCCAGATCGTTCAGGTGGAGTGCCGCGAGAAAAGACGATTTACCAAATCGGGGTGATGTATCGCAGTTAGTGCATCGCCCTGCAGATTTACCTTTTTACCCCTGAAGCTTTGACAACATTATTAATACAAGGAATACCCATCATGTTTGTAAAACACCTGAAAAAATCCTTACTGGTTTTGTCACTGGGGCTGGCCGCCAGCACCGGTGCTCTCGCACAATCAGAAGTAAAGCTGTTGAATGTGTCTTATGACCCGACTCGTGAACTCTATGTAGAGTTTAACCGTGCCTTCGCCAAACACTGGCAGGAAACCGAAGGTCAGAAAGTTACCATCAGTCAATCTCACGGCGGCTCCGGCAAGCAAGCACGCTCTGTTATCGACGGTCTGGAAGCGGACGTAGTAACACTGGCTTTGGCATACGATGTTGACGCGTTGCGTCAGGAAGCGGGTCTGATTGATGCTGACTGGGTTAAATCCCTGCCGGACAACAGCGCGCCTTACACCTCTACCATCGTGTTTCTGGTAAGAACTGGCAACCCGAAAAATGTGAAAGACTGGGACGATCTGGTCAAGCCAGGCATCGAAGTTATTACGCCTAACCCGAAAACTTCCGGTGGCGCTCGCTGGAACTACCTGGCGGCCTGGGCTTACGCGAAAGACAAGTACGGTTCGGATGATGCAGCCAAAGACTTCATTACCAAGCTGTTCAAAAACGTTCCGGTGCTGGACTCCGGTGCTCGCGGTGCTACCACCACGTTCGTACAGCGCGGTCTGGGTGACGTATTCCTTTCCTGGGAAAACGAAGCCTTCCTGGCGTTGAACGAACTGGGCAAAGACAAATTTGAAATTGTTGTACCGTCCATCTCCATTCTGGCCGAGCCGTCAGTAGCGGTTGTTGACAAGAACGTAGACAAGCGCGGCACCCGTAAAGTAGCTCAAGCCTACCTGGAGTTCCTGTACAGCAAAACCGGTCAGGAGCTGGCTGGCAAGCACTACTACCGTCCGCGTAATGCTGAAGTTGCTGCCCAGTACAAAGATCTCTTCCCGGAAATCAAGCTGGTGACCATTGATAATGATTTCGGTGGCTGGCAGAAAGCCCAGGAAACCCATTTTAACGATGGCGGCGTATTTGATCAGATCTACAAGCCAGGCAACTAATGGTTGATGACTAACGTGAATGCCGAAGGTGATGAATATACCTTCGGTGTTTAACCGCAAATGTTGAAGGTGAATCCTTATCAGTCCTGACAGATAAAGAAAAGCCTTCAACATTTTTACTGTATGCAAAGTAAAAAGGTATGTTATGAGTCGTCGTCCCTCAGTCATTCCCGGATTTGGTTTGTCGCTGGGTTATGCCGCGTTTTATGCCAGTCTGATTGTTTTTCTTCCTATGGCGGTACTGTTCGCCAAAGCCTTCTCGCTGACCTGGGCAGAGTTCTGGAAAACCGTTCTCGACCCGCAGGCGATTGCCAGTTACAAGTTAAGTTTTGGTGCAGCTTTTATTGGTGCGTCTATCAATCTCGTATTTGGTTTTATCGTGGCGTGGGTGCTGGTGCGCTACAATTTTTTCGGTAAAAAAGTCGTCGATGCGTTGGTGGATTTACCCTTTGCCTTGCCAACGGCGGTAGCGGGTATCGCATTAACTGCTCTCTATGCGCCGCAAGGTTGGATCGGTCAATATCTCACCCCGCTCGGTATCAAGGTGGCGTACACCCCGCTTGGTGTGGCGGTAGCCTTAACCTTTATTGGTTTGCCATTTGTGGTGCGTACCGTACAGCCGGTGTTGGAAGAATTGGAAAAAGAAATCGAAGAAGCGGCCGCGAGCCTGGGTGCCAGCCGCTGGAATACGTTTCGTCGCATTTTATTTCCGGCCGTGTTGCCCGCCTTATTAACCGGTTTTGCTCTTGCATTCGCTCGTGCTATTGGTGAGTACGGATCGGTGGTTTTTATCAGTGGCAATATGCCCTTCCGCACAGAAATCACGCCCTTGTTGATCGTTGCCAAACTGGAACAATACAACTATGCCGGCGCTGCAGCACTGGCGGTGGTGTTGCTGGTGTTTTCATTCGTCCTCCTGTTGCTGATTAATATCTTGCAACACTGGAGTACTCGCAGGGCGGGAGGTTGATATGAGTGGAGCAGTTTCCACGCTGGCTCGGCGTGAAGTGGTCGTTACAGAAGCAACCACAGAGCCTTTATGGGTAAGAGCATTGCTAATCGCGATAGCGCTGATTTTTCTGGCGTTGTTTCTGGTGATTCCTCTGGTTGCTGTATTTACTGAAGCCTTCTCGCGCGGTTGGGAAGTTTATGTGGCGGCTATTGTCGAACCGGATGCCTGGCATGCGATCAAGCTGACATTGCTCGCGGCTGCTATTGCAGTGCCGTTGAATGTTATTTTCGGTTTGTCGGCGGCCTGGGCGATTACCAAATTCCAGTTTCGTGGCAAGCAGGCATTGATCACTCTGATTGATTTGCCCTTTGCGGTATCACCGGTGGTGGCGGGCCTGATTTACGTGTTGCTGTTTGGTGCGCAGGGTTGGTTGGGTCCGTGGCTGGCTGAAAATGACATCCGGATTATTTTTGCGGTGCCCGGTATTGTGTTGGCGACCATCTTTGTCACCTTTCCATTTATCGCCCGCGAATTGATTCCCTTGATGGAAGAGCAGGGTACTTCTTATGAAGAAGCCGCCTTGACGCTCGGCGCCAGTGGTTGGCAAACCTTCTGGCGGGTGACCATGCCTGCCATCAAATGGGGTTTGTTGTACGGCATTATTTTGTGTAATGCGCGTGCCATGGGTGAGTTCGGTGCGGTGAGTGTGGTGTCGGGTCATATTCGCGGCCAAACCAATACCTTGCCATTGCATATTGAAATTCTTTACAACGAGTATCAGTTTGCGGCCGCCTTTGCTGCTGCGTCCCTGTTAGCCGGCCTGGCACTTATTACGCTGTTGGTGAAGTCCCTTCTGGAGTGGCGTCATACTCAGGAACGGGAAAAATCCATTCGCGCAGCATTGCAGGAAAGCTGAATGTCATTCGGGCTGTCTCTTTATTTTCCGCATCACGGTGATCGCAAAAATAAAGAGACAGTGCCTCAACAGAGAATCGTTTTATGAGTATTAATGTAAAAAACATCAACAAGCGTTTCGGTCAATTTACCGCGCTCGATAATGTCTCGCTCGATTTTCCCTCCGGTGAACTGGTGGCATTGCTTGGCCCATCCGGCTGTGGAAAAACAACCTTGTTGCGCATCATTGCCGGGCTTGAACAGCCGGATGAAGGTAACGTGGATTTTCATGGTGAAGATGCCACGCACGTTCACGTTCGTCAGCGCCAGGTCGGTTTCGTATTTCAGCATTACGCGTTGTTCCGTCACATGACCGTTTTCGACAACGTCGCTTTCGGTCTGACGGTGCGTCCGAAAGACAAGCGCCCGGGCAAAGCGCAAATTCGCGAGCGTGTGCACGAATTGTTGAAGCTGGTACAACTGGATTGGCTGGCAGATCGCTATCCGGATCAGCTGTCCGGTGGTCAGCGCCAGCGTATTGCACTGGCTCGCGCCCTGGCCGTAGAGCCGCGGGTGTTATTGCTGGATGAGCCTTTTGGTGCGCTGGATGCCAAGGTGCGTAAAGATTTGCGCCGCTGGCTGCGTCGTTTGCACGATGAATTGCACATCACGTCTATCTTTGTAACCCACGATCAGGAAGAGGCGATGGAAGTTGCCGACCGCATTGTGGTGCTGAACAAGGGGCGCATCGAACAAATCGGTACGCCGGACGAGGTGTACAACAATCCGGCCAGTCCTTTTGTGTACGACTTCATTGGTCAGGTCAATCAGTTTCATGGTCGCGTTGACAAGGGCTGGGCGCACATTGGTGAATACCGTTTACCGGCTCCCGAGCACAGCAACATCGTCAATCAGGATGCTATTGCTTACATTCGCCCGCACGACATTGAATTGCTGGCGACTGCCGAGGGTGAGCATTTGATTGAGGCTACCATTGATACGGTAAACAGCGCCGGCGCGGTGCTGCGTCTTGAGCTGACCCATAACCTGGGCGATAACATTCTTCACGTAGAGCTGCCGCGCTCCCAGGAGCGACACCTGCCGCTGGCTGTTGGTTCGCGGGTTTATGCCCGTCCTACCCAATCGCGCGTGTTTTTGAAGCAGGCCTGATCCTGATTGATGAAACGCTGATTGTCTCCGCCCGTCTTTTCCTGTTCAGGAAGGGCGGGCTTTTTTATGACCTGCCATCCGCGGGTTGGGCCATTGTTGAAACTGTCGAATGTAGCGTTGAGCGATTTTTGGTGACGGGCCGGGTGGTTAAGCATTAACCCGAAAATAAGCACAATGGCATCGATAGCTTCTTTTTATTGCGGCCGATAGTTATGATTGTCTCAAACTCTATGGAGTGAATTGTCTATAATGCATCTCCATGACGTGTTTTCCGGTGACTGAAAGCACCCGCCAAAGCCGGACGCTGATGAAGCCATCGCTCTTTTCGGGTATGGTCTCTTTTCGGTGCAGGGCGTATTGGCGGCCATGTTGCTTATCCTTCGCTGTCACTTCAATCAACTGTTAATTAACATAAGGAATCGGATATGTCGTTTACTCTTCCTCCTCTGAATTATGCGTACGACGCCCTGGAGCCAAACATTGATGCGGCTACTATGGAAATCCACTACACCAAGCACCATCAAACCTACGTAAACGGTTTGAATGCGGCGGTAGAGGGTACCGAGCATGCGTCCAAATCTCTGGAAGAGCTGTTGAGAGGCTTCTCTTCACTGCCGGAAAAACTGCAAGGCCCGGTGCGTAACCACGGTGGTGGTCACCACAATCACAGCCTGTTCTGGACCGTTATTTCTCCTAACGGCGGCGGCGAGCCAACCGGCAAAGTCGCTGATGCGATCAACAGCGAACTGGGCGGTTTTGAAGAATTCAAAAAAGCCTTCACCGCTGCTGCACTGACCCGTTTCGGCAGTGGCTGGGCATGGCTGTCAGTAACACCGGCTGGCAAACTGGTTGTAGAAAGCTCCGCTAACCAGGACAGCCCGTTGCTCAACGGTAATACCCCGATTCTGGGTCTGGATGTATGGGAACACGCCTACTACCTGAAATACCAAAACCGTCGCCCGGACTACATCGGCGCGTTCTACAGCGTCATCGACTGGAACGAAGTTGCCCGTCGTTACGAAGAAGCGGTTGGTTAATGTTTCACCGGAGAGAAGGCATTGCCTTCTCTCTGTTTTGTTTACTCTGTTCCGCAATCCGCAATCCGCAATCCGCAATCCGCAATCCGCAATCCGCAATCCGCAATCCGCAATCCGCAATCCGCAATCCGCAATCCGCAAATAAATCTCCGGGGTGACGCCACCCGTGTTTTGGTAGACAATTCCCGTCTTCTGAATCAATCAAGCCGCCTTTGAGTTATGCCCCGCCTATGTCAAATCAATACATGCACCAACTTCACGGATTGAGAGCGCTGGCTGCGCTGGGCGTATTGATCTTTCATTGGGGAGCGCTCTTTGGTATTCATCCTCAGCTTCACGAACATGGCGGAATCTACAGCATCTGGTGGTGGATATCGTTTTTTATCGGTTCGGGCTGGGTAGGCGTCATGGTTTTTTTCGTGCTTTCCGGAACGGTGTTGTCTACGCCCTATCTATCCGGAAAGACACCGGTTCTTTCGACCTTTTACTTGCGCCGCTTGTTAAGAATTTACCCTGCTGTATGGTTACAGTTGTTGGTGATGATGGTGGGAAGCTTCTGGATCCTGGGGTTGCCCGCCTGGCAGTGGGGCACTGATCTGATCGCAAACTTTTTGCTGTGGATTCATTTACCCCCCGGCCATGTTAAACCCTTAAACGGTGTCTGGTGGACCTTGCCAGTCGAGCTGGGGTTTTACCTTTGCTTCCCTCTTATTCTTTTACTTTTTCGTCGTATTGGCGCTGTCGGATTGCTGGTCCTTGCTGCGCTGTTAAGTATCTCCTGGCGCCTTGGGGTTTTTTATTATTTCAATACCGAGAGTTACGCCCCCTATCAGGTATATCTGGATGCTTTACCTTCCAGTATCTTTTATTTCTGTACCGGTATCCTTGTGGCACATGCTGCGCAACCCGAGCGTTCCAGAGCCTACCAGTCCACTCTGCTCGGTCTTGCACTAATTATTGCGCTGCTTTTTTATCTGGTGGTTGTTCTCGATAAATATTGGGCCGGCCATTGGTTGTTGCTCTTTTGGCCTTTGCTCTGCGCGCCCGGCATTGCGCTGCTGGTCTATGCGCTCCGGCAACCTCTTACTGGTTACCAGTGGTTGGCACGACAACCCTTTAAATGGATGGGTGATACCAGCTTTGGAATATATTTATGGCACTTTCCTGTCATGCTGGTGGTTCACCGTTATTTTTATTCAGCAGATGGCTCCCTTGCGCAAAATGTACAGTGGTTGCTACTGAGCATGGTGCTGACATTTGCCCTGGCGGGTTTAAGTTTCAAATATGTCGAAGCGCCATTGATACAGTGGGGGCGCCGCCGCTTTGTCGGTTAGCGGTTTGGATTCAGTTGCGAGGTGTGCTTCCGAGGCGCTTGCCCAGCTGCATGGCGGGGCGTTCGATGCAGTAATAGCTGATGCTGGCGAGTATCAGCGTAGGTAGCAAAATTCCTGGCAAAATCAGCAAGCTGATCCATGGATTATTTTGCCAGCCACTGGTCCATTGGTGAAATGCCAGTAAAACCGGAAAGTGCCATAAATATATTCCGAAGCTGACCTCTCCGAAAAAAACTGTCAGTTTTCCGGAGAGCATTGTTTTCCTGATCTCCGGATTTTTCCCTGTTACCCATACGATAGTGGCAAGCACAATCGACACGGAAAAATTCCAGATTACCAGCATCCAATGGCCGTTCCAGTAATGAGATGCATTGCTGGTAAGCCAATACATGAGCGTCCCCAAAGCAGCCAAGCTCAGAGTGATCACCAATTTTTGTTGTATGGCCGACAATTGCATTGATTGGTGGGCTGCATACATGCCCATCACAAAAATTGCGAGGCAACCCGGTAGTAAGTCCAGGTAGGGTTGTACCGGGCCATAACCCGGCTCCTCCCTGAAGTACCACATAACGGCGATTCGCCATGCAAGTGTTATAACCACTGCGGTGACTAATAAGGTTAAAAAACTATGGCGTTTGGCAAACAAAAGCAATAGCGGGAAAATCAGGTAAAAGCTTAGCTCGATCGGTAAGGTCCACCACACCGCATTGACCGGATAGGGCAGGTAGGGGGGCAGGTTAACGAATAATGTGATATTGCTTAGCCACTGGCCGGTACTTGCCGGCACATTTAATCCGTGTAATACGCCCAGCAAACTGCTCAGTATTATCAGCTGTAACCACACAGCCGGGTAAATTCTTAAAAAGCGTCGTGCCCAAAATACACCCAGTGCTTTTTTATTAAATGCCATGTGGCCATTGCTGGTTGTTAATAAAAAACCGGAAAGCACAAAAAAAAGTAAAACCCCGACCCATCCAAAACCGATCAGTTGGGAAACTATCTTGCCGACGATACCCCAGTTCGCACTGATCTCCTGACGAAATGCAGGAAATGTTTCGCCCCAATGGAAAATCAGAACAGCAAGTGCGGCCAAACCGCGCAATCCATGAAGTGTCGGGTTAAAGGTGTTCATACAAGGATGGTGTTTATCGCAAATAGATTTTTAACAGATGAACCAGCGCTTCCATGTGATCCGCCCGGTCATTGAGTGCAGCAATGTAATGATATTGTTCGCCACCACTCTCCATAAACAAGTCTCGATTTTCTACGGCCAGTTCTTCGAGCGTTTCCAGGCAATCGGCACTGAAGGCTGGCGACACGATCGCAATATGCTTGAAGCCCTGAGCCGGTAAGTGCTCAAGGGTGATGTCTGTGTAAGGTTTTAACCATTCCTCTTTGCCGAAGCGTGATTGAAAGGTGGTCATGCAAATGCCTTCATCCAACCCCAGTTGTGCTTCGATCAGCTGCGTGGTTCTTACGCACAATTGATAGTAAGGGTCACCGGCGTCGGCATAGCGTTGTGGCATGCCGTGATAGGAGAACAGCAATTTTTGTGGCAAACCATAAGTTTGAATATGTTCCTGAATGCTGTTACTCAGTGCGCTAATGTAACGCGGCTCCATCATGTAATTTTGAATAAAGTGTATTTCAGGGACATAACGCCATGTACGCAGTTCTTCGGTGACCGCGTCAAAAACGGAGCCGGTTGTCGGGCCGGAGTATTGCGGGTAGAGCGGTAATACAATCAGCCGATCAATTTTTTGTTGTTGCAGCTCTCGCAGCGCATGGCTGACAGAAGGGTTGCCGTATCGCATTCCCAGAGCAACAGGCACATCAGCGCCCAGTGCGTTTTTAATCGCATGTTGTTGTTGCTTGCTGATCGCCAGCAGCGGCGAGCCATCATCTGTCCATACCGATTGATAGGCCCTGGCTGATTTGGCGGGGCGGGTGCGCAGTACTATGCCGTGCAAAATAATTTTCCAAAGCAGGCGCGGTAATTCAATGACGCGGGGGTCTGACAGAAATTCGGCAAGGTAGCGTCGCAGTGATGGCGTATCCGGCGCGTCCGGAGTGCCCAGATTAACCAGGAGTACGCCGGTTTTAGAGGGACTTAAAACAGACGCGTCGCAAGGTACAGAACGGTATTTCATGGCATTCCTGTTGAGGGAAGAAAACAATCAGTGAAAGCAACAGTCATTGTATCAACCCAAACATCCTTGTTTGGCGGTTGATGATTCTGGCGCTCAAGGCTTTCTGAAAAATGAACACATTTTATTCCAGAAGGTATTACAGGCAGCTGGCGGCGTCGTTTCGATGGGCCGCGTCACAGATGCCGGACGTGGAAACTCGCCGGTAAATAAAAGCGCTTTTTCTCCTATGGAAGTTCTTGCGCTGGCGGTGACACGAACCGGCCCGATGCCTGCGGGAATGGTGTAGCGGAATTCCCAGCCTGAGTTATTCAATCGGTCATCGTTAAAGAACAATCCTACGTCTTCCCGTGAAATGCCCGTTCCGGTGGGAACGCGAAAATGTTGGTCATCAACCTGAATATCCACGTGATCAAGACGCCCGTCATCCACAGATGCTGCCCAGCCCCTCAGATAAAGCTCGCCATTGTCTGCCAGGTAGCGTTCATCCGCCCAGCCCCAGGCGCCTCGTCGGAAACCGGCAAGGGGTGTTAAGTCGGTATCCGGGTTGGCCGCAACGATATAGATATCCTGCTCGTGAGCCAGTGCTCTGGGCAAACGATGGTAATTGGAGGCGCGGCCGGTGGTTATGGTTACTGCCTGGCTTACAAATGCCTCGTTAACATAGGTGGTGCCATAAATGCTGGTTTCGAGATCTTCATTTTCACTGCCTGGCCAGAAGAAAATCCCCTCGTCTTCCGGGAATACATGGCCTTCGGGCAACAGGCAGGCATCATGCACGCTGAAGCACAGCACGCCATCGGGTGTGAGGCAGCTGTGGAGCTTCTTCAACCATTGATGAAACAATCCGGAAGGCAGGTGGGAAAACAGTGACGCGACCCAGATAACGTGAAATTTTTCCTGAGGATTAAAATCCTCCGGGTTGGCGCAGGACGGAACAGTGGGAATATTGTAGGTGCTTCCGACAAATTCGAGGGCATCTGTTTGAATTTCACTGCCTGTAATGCAGCCAGCCGGATAGGCGGCTGTCAGGAAGCGCAGCAAGCGTCCGAAACCGCAGGCAAAATCCAGGATTTTCAGATCCCCCTTTTCGGTATGGGGAAACATTCGCTGCACCATTTGATTGGCCGCATAAAACTGTTGCAGCGCAACATTGTAGTACTGGCTAAAACCGACATTGGCATCCTGATGATGAAACAGGGAGTGCAGCAACATCTGGTCTCTCGGGTGGATGGTGATATCCGGCTGACGAACAAAAGCCGATTTTTCAAGATTACAATGATCCATCACAACCTGCTGAAAGTGCGCAGAGTTGCACAATTTGAAGGCTTCTTCCTGAAGGTGCTTGAGTTCGTCATTCATTGCCATACCTGCCGCTCGCGTAAAAGGGTTTAATTCAAACATAGTCACCGGGTAGCTGCCAGTAAAAACACCACTGAATCAGTGCCCTGTTTGTCTTGATGGCGATGTGGTGGGAGGCAGGTTTTCTATAGGACTTTGTTACGCCCTCGCGTAAACTGATGTCTCTAACCCTGTAAGTAACAAACTTTGACCTGATTATGTATAAAGATCATAAAGTGGTAGTCGTGCTGCCCGCCTATAACGCTGCCAAAACGCTGGAAAAAACCTGGAATGAAATCCCCCGGCCTTTGGTTGATGAGGTGGTGCTGGTTGATGACGCCAGTCGGGATGATACATTGGCGTTAGCTGAGCAGTTGGGTATTCAGCATATTATTCGCCATGAAAAAAATCGCGGCTATGGTGGCAATCAGAAGAGCTGTTATCGCAAGGCGCTGGAGCTGAATGCCGATATCGTCATTATGTTGCACCCGGACTATCAATATACACCGCAACTGATACCTGCTATGGCGTCGTTGATTGGCGAAGGCTTGTATCCGGTAGTGCTGGGTTCAAGGATTTTGGGTAACGGTGCGCTGCGTGGCGGCATGCCTTTATATAAGTACATTGCCAATCGCTTCCTGACGGCTTTCCAGAATCTCTGTACCGGTGCTAAATTGTCTGAATATCACACTGGCTACCGTGCCTTTTCTGCCGACGTCTTGAGGTCACTGGATCTTGAGCGAAATGACGATAACTTTATTTTTGACAACCAGATGCTGGCGCAAATTATTGAACGTCAATTTGATATCGCCGAAATTACTTGCCCTACCAAATACTTTCCTGAAGCTTCATCTATTCGTATCTGGCCCAGCACAGTTTATGGCTTGGGGGTGGTTAAAGTGTCTTTGATACACTTGCTGCATCGCTCAGGTCTTCGAAAATCCGATTTGTTCAAATCCGATAACCCATAGCGAGGCGTGCTCTTTTGATTCGGTCCCGTCTGCCTGTTTATCTGAGCTGGGTGGTTGCCTTGTCTGCCGCCCTGTATTTGCGGCTATGGCAGTTGCCCCAACAACTGCTGGCTGATGATGAATGGCATGCCGTAAACAAGCTGCTGTCAGCAGAAGGATATCGGGATATTTTCACCAGTTTTGGTCTGGCAGATCATTGCATCCCTTTGACATTGCTCTATGCCTGGCTCGCTAATCAGGGTTGGCTTACTGAATGGAGTATGCGCTTTCCTCTATTGATAGCGGGCATCGCTTTGGTGATAACTTTACCCCTGCTTGTCAGGCGTTGGCTGCAAGGGTCGGAGTATTGGCTGTTTACGGTTTTGCTGGCTGTGTCTCCTTTATTGATCTATTTCAGCCGTACTGCTCGCCCTTATGCGCTATCGACTTTGCTGGCGGCGATTGCATTGTTTGCCTTCTACCGCTGGTGGGTTGAGCGCAAATGGAGTTGGGGCGTGCTATATGGGGTGCTTGCGCCGCTCACCGTGTGGCTTCAGCTCGTCACTATTCCCCTGGTACTGGCGCCCTTTCTGTTTTTCGGTATTCATGCCTTGATATCCTGGCGGCAGAATGGCCATGCAAAGGATGTTTTACAGCTGTTTATGCTGGGTTTACCTGTTCTGGCAGGGTTATTGTTACTTGTGGGGCCTCCCATCTTTAATGACATTCAATCGCTTACTGCCAAGTCCGGTGTGGATTTTATGTCGTTGGCAACCGTCGGTGCGGTTATTAAACTCTATGCGGGTACTTCATGGGCGTGGCTGGCCGCTGTCTGGATGTTGCTGATGCTTGTCGGAGGCGTTGTTTTATATCGCCGGCAACCGCTACTAATGATGTATCTGTCTTTTTGTGCCGGCATCGCTATAGTCTTCGTGGCGCTCAGTGGCGGGGCATGGTTACATCATCCGCTGGTGCCTGCCCGTTATTTGTTGCCGGTGCTGCCATGGGCTCTGCTGTGCGTTGCTTTGGGGGCAGTTGCCTGTGTGCAGTGGCTTCCCGGCAAAGTGCAGTATGGGGTGATATTCCTGCTTCCGTTGCTGCTGTTTCTGGCGGGGCCTGTTCCCGGACAATATAAAGGCATCAATCAATTTACCGGGCATATGGGCTATCAGTTTGATTATGACTGGCGTGCTAACGTCTATAACCAGAAGTGGCAGCATTTACCGGCATCTCCTTTTTTCGAACAATTGGCAAAGCAGCCGCCGGCCTCAAAAACGCTCATCATGGCACCCTGGTTGTTGGAGTGGCACTACAACCCCTGGTATTTACAGCAGCGTGTGCATCAGCAGCATGTTGTGCCGGGTTTTCTGGATGGTGTGTGTGGCGGCGGTTTCTTTGGTGAATATCCTGCTGCCGAGAATCGAGTCAATTTTGCGCACGTGATGCATATAAAAGGTGCGCCAGCCTCAAAGCTTAATGCGGACTATCTGGTTTACACACTCTGGGATTCGGGTGATGGGCGATTTACCGTCTTTGATAAATGCCTCGGTGAGCTGAATTTATTATTTGGCGCTCCTGTGTACCGTGATGAACAGATTGAGGTATTTGATTTGCGTCGTGAGTCTGTTGATGAATCCTGATGCAGGAATTGCGAACAATGGCTCCGCTATGAAAGGTTGGCGCATTTTTCTATTTCTAATAGTGACATGTGCGGGCATTTTCTTTCTTATTGCCTTGATTGGCTGGCAGCCGCTGCAGTGGCTGTTAAGTGTCCAAAGTGCAAGCGGCTATTATGTGACGGCTTACCCGGTGGCATCCGCATTGCTTTTCGTTATTGTTTACGGGTTGGCGTTAAGTTGCGGCGTTCCCGGCGGGGCAGTATTTGCATTACTCGCCGGATTTTTGTTCGGTATGGCACAGGGGTTGTTGCTGGCTCTATGTGGTCTTGCCTGCGGTGCTGTCGTGGTGCGTGTTATTACCCTGAAAAGCGGTCTCTCTATTGATCGAAAAAGGGGAAGCAAACTTGCGGACTGGTTTGCAATCAGCACAGAAAAAAATCCTCTTATATTTCCTGTTTTGATCAGAATGGTGCCTGTATTTCCCTTCTTTTGGTTGAACCTGGTTTTCTCCTTGACGAAGCAGGCGTGGGGTTCCTACCTGTTTGCAGCCTTGGCGGGCGCCTTGCCGGGCGTGCTGGCGCTGGTTGTGCTGGGTAATAATATGAATGTCTGGTTGGAAAGCGAGCAGCTTTCCATGCGTCTTTTGCTTTCTCAGCCTTTGTTTATTGCTTCGTGGGTGATATTGGCGGGGCTGACGATTGTGGGCTATTGTTGGAAGCGCGTCAGGTTGCAACAGGCTGAGTGAAAAGTGAGCGAGTCGGAATGCTTTCTTTGAGAGGCATCATGTTTTGTTGCGCCGACTGTCAAGACGCTTCCCTGAAATACATTTCGGGGTTAGACTTCGCGACGAAACAAGCTTTGCTACCCGGCTTGAAATATTCAGGGGCGCTCAAAGCATTTCTCAGCTGGTGGAAACACCAAAACTTCGATATGGGAAATTCTTTGCTTCCCGTTAACAATAATTGCAGTTCGGGTTATATTTGATGTTGTCTAGGCTGGTGCGGTATGTTAGTTTAGCCGCACGATTGAGTGTTCGTCGGGCGTCGGACATTCCAGTAATGCTGGAACTGAATCGGTCAACTAGGCTGCATTGTGCAACCCCGCTGCAGAAAGCAGTATGAAACTTGTAAATCTAGGAGCTAGATAATGAAGAAAAAACTTCTACCTTTGGCAATGCTGGCAGGACTGGCTGGTGCAGTGGGTACTGCGCAGGCTGCTCACGTTAATCCGGATGGCCTGGGTCAGGTATTGATTTATCCTTACTACACCACTCTGGACGGTCAGCACACTGACATCCATTTGGTAAACACCACCAACAAAACCAAAGCGATCAAAGTTCGCTTCCTGGAAGGTCAGAACAGCCGTGAAGTTCGTGACTTCCACCTGTACTTGTCTGCATACGACCATTGGTCCGGTGTAATCACTTCTACTGGTGAAGGTGACAGCAAAGTAGCTCTGTTCAGAACTGGTGATACTTCCTGTACCGTTCCTACTATTCCTCAGGCTGGTGTTCCTTTCACCAACATCGCATACACCTCAGACAAGGGCACTAACTCTCTGTCCCGTACTCTGGAAGGTTATGTTGAAATCATCGAAATGGGTGAGTTGGGTGAAGAAGACGACGCTGGTAACGTAACCGAATACGGTGTACGTGTTGCCAACTTCGATCCGGCTCACGCTGCTAAGCACATCAACGGTGTACCGAAAGACTGTTCTGCGCTGGTAAAAGCGTGGACTGCTGGCGGTAACGGTAACGGCCAGTGGCTGGGTGGCGCTAACGCTACTACCGTAAACATTCAGCCGGGTACTGGCGGTCTGTACGGTTTTGCATCTGTGTTTAACGTAGCTGAAGGTACTTCTGCAACTTACAGTGCAACTGCTATTGCTAACTTCAACACTCTGGATGTGCTGCACGCACCTACTGGTAATACTCGTCCTTCTCTGATCGACATCGGTATTCCGACTGCAGTTGGTTCAACTACCGTATCTGTTGTAGATGGCGCTTCTGTTTTTAACGATTCATTTGATGTGACTTCTACCAACGAAGCAGATCCAGTGAGTGCGTTGTTGACTCGTGCTACCTTGAAAAATGATTACGTTACTGATGCTGGCTTGAATGCAGAAACTGATTGGGTTGTTACTTTCCCAACCAAGCGTTTCTACATGATTGATGATGTGCGTAATGCTGCTGGCGTTGTAACTACAAGCAACCAAGCTCTGCGTCGTCCGTTTACTTCTGAGTTTACCGCTAACATGGCGTGTGAGCACATTGAAGTAGGCTACTACGATCGTGAAGAAGGTAGCGTAAATATCGTTACTGAGCCTGTTTTCTCTCCAGCACCACCTACTGGTTCTACCTCTTGGGAGCTGTGCTCTGAAGTTAACGTAATTACTTTCAACGACAGCAATATCCTGGGTTCAAGCCTGCGTTATGGTCTGTCTTTGGAAGATGGTTTCGATAACGGTTGGGCTACTATTGACTTCACCCAAACCGCATCAGCTACTGCTAACCCACGTACCGTAATTGGTGATGCTTACACCTACGCTGGCCTGCCAGTTGCTGGTTTTGCTGTAATCAAGTACTCCAATGGTGCTTTGGCTGGTGGTGTTCTGTCTAACTACGCTGGCGTAGTTGAGCACAAGTACACTCGTCAAATTACTACCAACACTCCTTGATTGGCAGCTTTGTTATTTGAAGCGTCACCAAAGTAGTGAAGCGCGGCCCTCGGGCCGCGTTTTTTTTATTTAAAGGTTTTTATTTGGTGCGTTTTCGAGTATTTTATGCTCGACCCTGATGGTGTTACGCTGTTATAGGGTGACCAGTCCAGGTAGCCAGACTTTTTTCTGGAAAGCTGCGACTTTAATGGATTTTTATCAGGATAAAATCATGAAAAAAATATTCTCCCGCGCGTGCATGGTGCTGGCCTGTTTTTCAGCAGCGTCTGCATTCGCTTATGATCTGACTTTAAATGACGCCGATAATCTGGTTCTAAGTGTGAACGGGGTTAATTGCCAGCTTAGTGGAACCAGCAATCCTTCGCTTGCATCGGTTCAAATTACTAACAGTGGTGCTCAAAAACTCATTAATATTACCACCAGTGGCTCCGCAGGGTTTACTTGTGGCGGTGGAACTGTGTTGCCTCCTGTCTCATCCAGCTCGTCTTCGGTTGCATCAAGTGTTTCATCCTCCGTGTCATCAAGTTCATCTTCAAGTAGTACTACACCGCCGAGTCCAGGTGTTGACTTAAGTGCTTGTGGCGGCGTCTGGCCCAATAATATTGTTGAAGGCTCAATAATGAGTTTGGTGGGGACTTCCCAGATTTCCCAGCCGTTGCAGGCTAATCAAACCATCAGTTTTCCTGTTCAAGCTTTGAATGCAGGTCACGTTTCTACCTTTATGTTAGCAGGACTTTCCAATACATTAGGAGTTGTTCGTGATGTTACAGTATCAGCATGCCCGGGTGGCCCAGAGCTGAGTAATGCTGGTCGCTGCTCTAGAACTGGTACTGAAAACGTATCCGTACGCCTTATGCAGGCTCCAGGTTCAGCTGCTTACTGTCAGTTGGAACCTAATAAGCAGTATTTTATTAATGTAAGAAATACTACTTGTGTATCAGGAAATTGCGGTTTCTATCGCTCTATCCAGTAAAACATTTTGTTGTTTTAGATGTCCAAATCGCAGCCTTTGGCTGCGATTTTTTTTGTGAGGTTCGAATGTATAGAAAAATACTAAGTGTTTATCTGTTTTCGGTTGTGGCCGGTGCGAGCTTTGCTCAGGCTCAGTCTGATGATGTGGTAGTGGCAGTTGATGATATTCGGATTACCACAGATGACGTTCGTCACTATATGGAAGAGCGGCTGGCCTCGGGTGTAAGCCCTGATGCATTTGCGTCTTCAAAGGGAATTACACAGTCTGTTGAGAATATATTAAGCTTGCGTCGCCTCGGAAAAATGGCTCGTGATGCCGGATTTGTCTCCAGTGAGCAAATTGAATGGGAAGTGGCGTTGTACCGTGAGCGTCTGCAATATCGTGAATGGGTTAAAAGTCTGGTGGATAAAGAAATCTCTTCCACAAGTTGGGATGCTGCTGCCAGAGAAGAGTACATTGCCAATTCTGAAAAATATTTTATCGGCTCTGATCAGGTTCGTGTATCACACATTCTGATTGGCACGGACGATAGATCTTCAGAAGAGGCGAAATCTCTTGCTGAAAAAGTGCTTAAAGAAGTGAAGAAATCAGGCTCCGATTTTGAGGCGCTGGTGGAACAGTATTCCAATGATCCGTCTGCTGAAACAAACAAAGGCGATCTCGGCTTCTTTGGGAAAGGACAAATGGTACCTGCTTTCGAAGCTGCTGCATTTGATTTGTCCAAAGCGAAGCCTGTTAGTGATCTGGTAGAAACTGAATTTGGATTTCATATCATCAAATTCATCGATAAACGAGCTCCACGAAAACTGACCTTTGACGAAGCCAAAAAGCAAATCATTCCGGAGTTGCAATCGAAAGTGCCCTCAACGATCAGAAGTCGTTTGACGATGGAAGCCCGTTCTGTTTCCGCAGATGCTGCTGTCATTAATGAAGAGGCTTTGAAAAAACTCGAAAAGAAACTTCTTGAGCAGTGAGGAAACAGGATTTTCATTTCTCACTTGGCAACCTCTGGAAAATTCCGGAAATATTGATAGAGATGTATATCTTTAATGTTAGGTGAACTGCTACAAAGTGAAAACAAGCTGGGAGCGCGTGATCTTGAGCGCGCCTTGCTTGCCCAATCTGAAATGGGTGGTTTGTTTGGCCAGGTGCTGGTACGGCTGGGTCTTGTCTCTGAACTTGATGTTTGTCAGGCCCTTTCAAAGCAATTGAACCTGCCTTTGGCGGTTGCTGCGGATTATCCGGAGCAACCGCTTGTTGTTTCCGGGGTTTCCCAGGAATTTCTGCTCAGCAACCATCTTGTTCCTGTCGCTTTGTCTTCTGATGGCGAGACGCTTCGTGTTGTCGGCTTGGTGCCGCAGGATGTCTTTTTGCAAAAAGCCCTGCGCATGGCTTCAGGCAAGAGTATCGAAATGATGCTTGGGCTTGAGGCGGACATTTCGACAGCGCTTACCAAGTATCTTGATCAAAGCGAGCCGGATGCCGACCAGGCTGAATCCGCATCCCAAATATTTGAGGGTGACGCCGAGTTTGTTGAGCATTTGAAAGACCTTGCCAGTGAAGCGCCCGTTATTCGTCTGGTAAATCAGATTATTCATCGCGCGCTCGATCTGGGCGCGTCCGATATTCATGTGGAGCCATTTGATGATGGCTTGCACTTGCGTTATCGCGTAGATGGTGTGATTGCAGAAGTGCCTGATCCACCGGCAGCCAGTCTGGCGCCAGCGATTGCCTCGCGTCTGAAGTTGTTGGCGCAAATGAACATTGCCGAGCGCCGTCTGCCTCAGGATGGTCGGATCATGACCCGGGTTAAGGGGCATGAGCTTGATCTCCGGGTTTCTACCATTCCGACCGTGCATGGCGAAAGTATCGTGATGCGGGTACTGGATCGTGAGAGTATTCAGCTCAGTCTTGAGTCGATGGGTTTCTCTGCAGATACGCTGTCGCGCTACAAAGACTTACTGTTGCGTCCGCATGGCGTTCTGTTGCTTACCGGCCCTACCGGTTCCGGTAAAACGACGACTTTGTATGCATCCCTGGCGACACTTGATTCAGAAGCGCTGAAAATTATCACCGTAGAAGATCCGGTGGAATATCAGCTGGATGGTGTTAATCAGATTCAGGTGCAACCACAAATCGAGCTGACCTTTGCCCGCGCCTTACGCGCTATTCTGCGTCAGGATCCGGATATCATCATGATCGGTGAAATGCGCGATGGCGAAACGGCACAGATTGCTGTGCAGTCTGCCCTTACGGGTCACCTTGTTCTCTCTACGCTCCATACCAACACCGCTGCCGGTGCTATTACCCGTCTTGAAGATATGGGTATCGAGCGCTATCTCATTACTTCTTCGGTGAATGGTGTTTTGGCGCAGCGACTGGTTCGCCGCTTATGTAAGTACTGTAAGGTACCTGTGGCATTAACTCCTGAGCTGATTGCGGAAAGCGGACTTGCACGGTTTCTGGAGCCAGGGCAAACCCATATTCAGCGCGCTGATGGCTGCGTGGAGTGCAAACAGACCGGCTACCGTGGTCGTACCGCGATTCACGAATTGTTTGTGCTGGATAACGCGGTGCAGCAATCCATTCTGTCCGGTGCCGATGCGACCGGCTTGCACACACAGGCGCGCAAGCAGGGCATGTTGACCCTTTATGAAGATGGCCTGCGTAAAGTGGTGAAGGGTGAAACTTCACTGGAAGAGTTATTGCGTGTAACCCAGGATCAGGCTGAAGACTAAATGGCCGACTTTTTTTATAAAGCGGTTCGCCGTGACGGTTCAATGATAGAAGGTGTACACACGGCGGATAATGCCGACAGCGCTTCCCGTCAGCTGCGTGGCCAGGGGCTTGTGTTGGTTCAACTGATTCCTGCGAGTAAAAATTTCTCGCTGCAGCCGGTGGCGGTTAAAGGCAAGGCGGTCACTCGCGACCAGGTGCTTTCATTTACCAATGAATTATCGGTGCTCTTGCGGGCGGGTTTACCGATTGATCGGGCACTGAAGGTGCTTATTGATATGAGCGGCACCCCGGCGATGACAGCGTTGCTGGATGACCTGCTGAAAACGGTCAAAGGCGGCAAGGGGTTAAGTCAGGCCATGCAGGCGCACGAGGCGGCGTTTGGTCATTTTTATATCAATATGGTTCGTTCCGGCGAAGCCAGTGGCAAGTTATCCGAGGTGTTGGCCCGTCTTGCCGATTATCTGACCCGCTCCAAAGCGGTGCGCTCCAGTGTTGTGTCTGCCATGGTCTATCCGATCATTCTCGCCGTGGTTGCCGCGCTGTCTATTTTTGTTATGTTGGGTTATGTCGTTCCGCAATTTGAGGCGTTATTTGAAGACCTCGGAGATGCGCTGCCATTCCTCACGCGTATGGTCATTGCGGCAGGCGATGTTATTCAGGCGTGGGGTTTACTGATTGTGGTGTTGATGGTGCCTGTGGTTTGGGGCATTCGACGCTGGTTGGCAACCGCCGAAGGTCGGCGCTGGCGCGATGCCAAAATGTTAAAGCTGCCACTGGTCGGCGCCATGTTGTTCAAATATGAAACCGGTCGTTTTGCCAGGACGATGGGAACCTTGTTGAATAACGGCGTGTCTTTGCTGCAGGCAATTTCCATTGCTATCGATACCGTAGAAAACCAGACGGCCAAACAGGCATTTGCCGGTCTTGCCCCTGCAGTCAAGCAGGGCGGGCGTATTTCTACGGCGCTGGCAGATGCTGGCGTATTTTCTCCGTTGGTTATCCAAATGGTACGTGTCGGCGAAGAGTCCGGTAGTCTGGATGCTATGATGCTGGAATTGGCAACTGTGTATGACGATGAAGTGCAATCGGGCATCAAGCGGGCACTGACACTGCTTGAGCCATTATTGATATTGGGTATGGGCGTTGTGATTGCGTTCATTATTATTGCAATTTTAATGGGTATTCTGTCAGTCAATGACCTGGCGGCATAATGTCTTTTTATTTGTTGAGGTGTTCCGTGTTAAACAGACGTAAACAGAATGGTGCCAAAGGCTTCACCCTGGTAGAACTGCTAGTGGTTCTGGCTATTATTGGTATGCTGGCCGGGCTTGTAGGGCCGCGCGTATTGAACTCGCTGGGCGGCGCTAAAACCAAAGCTGCGGCTGTGCAAGTCCGTGATTTTGAATCGGCACTTGAAGTGTTCAAACTGGATGTGGGACGTTTCCCCACCAGTGAAGAAGGTCTTGAAGCGCTGATGCGCCAGCCGGGCAATCTGACTGGCTGGAACGGGCCTTACTTACGGGGTAACTCCATCCCCAATGATCCCTGGAACCGTGCTTATTTATACCGTTCTCCAGGTGAGCGGGGCGATATCGATATCTATTCCCTCGGTGCTGACGGGACTCCCGGCGGTGATGGCGAGAATGCAGACGTAGGCAATTGGTAATTAGCAAACCTTTTACATCCTGTCAGCGACACTTCAATACAAGCCGGTCTGCACAGGCCGGTTTTTCTTTATTGGAGTTGATAGTGGCCTTTGCTGTAGCTGCACTGCTGGTTGCTGTTGCTACGCCGGGCGCCTTTCGGTTCTACGAAAGTAGCCAATACCGTTCGGCAGTCGGCGAGTTAAATGCGGCGCTGGCGACTGCCCGCTATCAGGCGATTGCTCGGGGCCAGCCTGTCGATCTGGAGTTGCTGCCCGATGAGCGGCGTTTCCGGGTGGGGCAGCAAAAATACAAATCCCTGTCTGAAAAAATCTCTCTCAACGTTATTGCCGCGGGTGAACTAAGCCCGAATCGGCAGACTGCTGTGATTCGTTTCTATCCCGATGGCAGCAGCAGCGGCGGCAACATTGCCATTGAGCGGGAACGTGGCGGCGGGGTTGTGCTGGATGTAGATTGGTTGATGGGACGCATCAGCCAGCGCAGGCTGGATAGTCAATGATGAAGCACATTATTGCCGGGCGACAAAAAGGCCTGTCCTTGCTGGAAATGATCGTTGCGTTGGCCATTCTCGGGGTTTCTCTCGGGGCACTCTATCAGGCAGCCGGTGGGGCATCGCGTATTGTGCAAACCAGCGAACGTTATGCTTACGCGGTAAGCATCGCGGAGTCCTTGCTCGCTGAATACTCGGTAGTGCCGTACAGCGGTTTGGATGTCAGTGGGGAAACCGGTGGCGATTACACCTGGCAGGTAACGGCTGTACCGCTACCGGATGACAATGATCCACCGTTAGCGCTGCTGATGGACATCCGGGTGCAGGTCAGTTGGGGTGAAACCCGCTCACGAACGTTTGAACTGCGCTCTGTAGTTGCAGGAGTGGTTCCGCAATGAAGTCATCCCGCGGTTTCTCCCTCATTGAAGTCGTTGTTGCCCTCACCGTTCTTTCGCTGATCAGCCTGGCGGTGGTGACGGCGCTACGCACGTTTGCCATGACCCAGGAGCGACTGGATGACGTGTCATCCCGTACCTCGGAAATGCGCACCGTAAACCGTTTTTTGAACCGGGCACTGGTTGATGCGTTACCGCTGATGCGCGGTGATGCTGCAGGATCTGCTTCTCTTTTGCAGGGTAGTAGCACGGAACTGATCTGGGCTGCTCCCTTCAGTGCTTCAAGCCGCCTCGGAGGCGTAATGATCATCCGTCTGTTTGCTGCTGAGGGCGGATTGAAAATGCAGTTACTGCCTTTTTACGATGCCCAGCAGGAGATGCAGTGGGAGCGCGCCGAAGTGTTCTCCGTGGTGCCACAGCTGGATGAATTAACGCTGACTTATTTTGATGCGCCTTCGGGGGCCTGGGTTAACGAATGGCATACCTTTCAGGTTAACCCTGACCGTATACGCATCAGCATTGCTGCCAATGGCCGCTACTGGCCCGATATAATCGTGAGGCTCAATGATACTGAAGACAATTTCTTTTGATGGGCGTCGCCGCCAGGGCGGCGTTGCGCTGGCGGTACTGCTGTGGTTTATTGCTGCACTGAGTTTAATGGTTGCTGGCATAGTGCTGGCTGCTCGAGTTGATGTAAAACTGGCGCAACAACAGACTGTGGAGTCTCGGACAAAAGCATTTGGCGATGGTGCTGTGAATCTGGTCATGCGTCATTTGTTAGTTCTCCAGGGAAACGGTGAATACATGTCCGGCGATGCGCTGGTGTTGAATTTTTCAGCATTTGAGCAGTCTCTCAGTGCCAGGGTAGTGCCCGCAGCCGGTTTGGTGGCGATGAATGAAGCCTCCCCCGAGCTATGGCATCAGTTACTGGTGTTTGGTGCGGGGTTGGACGCTGCGCACGCGGATGAGCTGGTTGCCAATATTCAAGCATGGTTGCAACCCGGCGCAGAAAGTTTCAGCGCTACCAATCAGCCGTTAAGGCGAGGCCGGTTTATGGCTGTGGAGGATTTACTGCTGGTTGATGGTATAAACCGCGAAATTCTTGAGCGTATTCGCTTGTTGATAAACCCTCGTACAGGGAGCGCCGGTATCGCACTGCGCGCTGCCAGCCCGGCAATAATCAGAATGCTGATGAATGATGATGTCGCTGCCGCCAGTCAATTTTTAGCTGAGCGGCAAGCAAACCCTGCTACCGGAGAGCAAGGGCATGCCATGATTGCACCCCTTCTGCTGGCGGCCGATATGGCTCCATCCAGTCTGGTGCGTATTGATGTGCGTATCGCCCAACCGGATGGCAAGGCGGCACAGTTCAGTCGTTGGGTTTTAACGGACGGATTTGGTCGTGATGGCTTACCATGGCGTCGCTTGCGCACGGAGCCGGTCATTATGGTAAATTCGACCGATTTTTTAATGAATGATGAGGATGCTCAGTGGCATTGACGGGGCAACAGTGGAATTTGTTCGGGTACGACTTGCGTACTCTGCCTTCGCTATGGCTGTCTGCCTGGCGTGAGGTGTTGTGGAGTGAAGAGGCACCGGTTCGCCGGTGGCTCGATGAGCCCGTGCGCGTGCATGGTTCGCGATATCAGCAAGGCGTAAATAGTGATTCCCGAATTGTCGGAAGTTCTGCCGGCACATCGTCGGATGTGATTGCGGTTGCCCGTATTTTGCCAGACGATATGGTGCTCTCCTGCTGGCTTAATTTACCGGAAAAGGCAGAGGGGCATTTATTATCGGCTATTGAACTTGAAGTTCGCGCCCGCAGCCCTTTTCCCGCAGACGATACCGTGAGTGGTTGGCGTATTGCGGGCCGGACCGGCGGCGTGTTGCGCGTTTCCTTGTGTATTGCATCGCACAGTGCGGTGAACGCCTGGTTGCATCGCCATCTCCCGCTGGAAGAAGCTGAAAAAACTGAAATATGGGCTGAAGTTGACGGGCACCCGGTGGTGCTTCAAGGTTTTGCCGAGGATTTGCGTAACCAGCGTTATGCCGCAAGATTAAAACGATTGGGGCTGTGGGGGTTGTGCATTCTTGCTCTATCCATCGCGCTGATGGCTGTACCTGTGGGCTTGCGTGCCATTCAGCTGGATCATTACGAGAGCGAACTGGCTCGTGTGCAGCAGGCGTCCACGCAAGCGGTCCGTTTTCGCAATGCTCTGGCAAGTGACAATGAGCGGATCGCAGAAGTAAATCGTCAATTTTTGCTGGCCAATAATCCCCATCGCGAGCTGGTACGCCTCACTGCCTTGCTGGATGATACGGTGTATCTGAACTCTTATGAGCAGACAACATCGCGCATTCGTATTGATGGCATGGCGGTAAATGCTGCTCAACTGATGAGTTTATTATCGGATACGGCCTGGTATGTCGATGTCAAAGCGCCCTCGGCGATTCGCCGGGAAGGTCGTATCGAAATGGAGCGCTTTGTGCTGGATCTGACGCTGGATTCGGGGGTTGCACAATGAGTAACTGGCTGAAAAAAATCACCCGGGCGCAATGGATCGTCGCAGTTAGCCTTGCCGTTATTGTTTTTGTGTGGCTTTGGACTGCCTTGTCTTTTTGGGGGCACTATCGCAGTTTACACCAGCAATCGCAGGATTTAATTCCTCGTATTGCCCGTCTGGCAGGATTGGCTGAAAGTGAAGCCATGCTACAGGCCGCCGGTGAACAGGCTCATGGGCAATTGCAACTGCTGGTATATGGCGACGCCGGGGATGCCAGCGCCATGATGCAACAACAGGTGCGGCAGGTGATGGAGCGAGCAGGTTTGACGGTTGCCGGTAGCCAAATTCTCACTCCGCGGGTTGAATCGTTGTTTACTCGCTTGCAACTGGATATCAATGCCACCGGCAGTATCGAAGCGCTTGAAGTAACCTTGCAGGAATTGCGGGACCTAAGGCCTCTGGTGATGGTGGATTCTCTTCAGGCGCAACCGGTTCGTACCCGTGTTCGCCGAGGTGACACATCCCCACCTGAACAGGCCTTGACGTTGCGTATTCGCCTGTCGTCATTGAGGTTGCAGCCATGAATGCTGAATTTATTAAACGACTCAGCATTTACCAGCGGGTAAAACTGGTTGCGGCTATGTTGGCGGGGTTGCTGGTTTTATTGCTGATCATCGGTGCGGTATGGGCTGCAACATTGCCTCCAGCTCCGATCGTGCACCCATCTCCCGAGGCACTGCAAGCAACGCCGGTTATTTTGTCAGCAGATGATGTTGAAAGTCATTACCTTGATGGCTTAGTACCTGTAGTGAATTCCGATACTGATGTGGCAGTCTCGCAGGAGGCCAGCGAAGGGGCGGAAGGTTTTTCCCTCATGGCATCAAGACCCCTTTTTTGGGCTGGCCGGCGACCGGTCATCATCGATGCGTCAGAAATTGACACAGTTGAAGATACTCGAAGTTCAGCGAAAGCCAATGAATTGGATAATGTAGAGCTGTCAGGCGTCTATTTTGCCGGTGATGCTTCCGGCGTCATCGTCCGGCTTGACGGCAAGCGTATGCGAGTCGCTCTGGGTGAAGAGCTGATGGGATGGAAACTGAAATCTGTTGATGGATCGGAAGTTCGTTTTGTCAGTGCAGACCAGGAAAAAACTATACAGCTTGAACATGCAGGGGTGTCTGATTACACTCCGGCAGCTTCGCGCATGGCACCTTCGTCTGCCGGTAAACCTGCTTCAAACCGTGCCCAAGAGCCATAATGGTTGAGATATTTATGAAAAAAACGCTTTTTTCCCGTGTTATTGGTGGCTCCGGTCTTGCAATGGTTTTGACGCTTTCCGGTTGTGCAGGGTTATATTCCCCAAAAGACGACGGTGCGGTTGAAACCGCTACTGTAGCCGCTCCCACCGCAGTGGCCGCGAAGGCTCAGTCTGAAAATACTCGTTCCCCAGCGCTTGAGCGTTCTGAACCGACTTTGTTGAAAGGAACGGATCGGCAGATCAATTTGCCCGCGGCAAGACAGTCAGTCGCCTTGACCGGCGATGCAGTCACACTCAACTTTGAAGAGGCACCGCTGACCGAGGTGGTACACGCTGTTTTAGGCGATATTCTGGGGCTTGATTACATGATCGAGCATCCTGTTGAGGGCCAGATAACCCTGCGAACCAAAACGCCGGTGCCACGTGATCAGCTGTTGGAAATACTCGAATCTTTGCTGCAAGCGAATAATGCCTACATTCTGCGTGATAAAAATAATCGCTTTGTAGTAAGTAGCTCACCCGCTATGAGTAAGCTGCGCCCAGCTTTTGACAGTGCGGCAAACCGGGGTGCCGGTTTCTCCAATATTATTGTACCGCTTCAGTATATTGGCGCGGCCGAGATGGCAGACATATTGCGACCGGTTGCAGATGAAAATTCTTTTGTCCGTGTTGATCCGGCGCGAAATTTGTTAGTGCTTGCAGGCCGCCGCAATCAGCTTGATGGTTGGCTGGATATTATTTCAACCTTTGATATTGATATGTTGAAGGGGATGTCAGTTGGGCTTTTCCCGCTCAAAGAGAGTAATCCAACCGAAGCCGAAGCGACACTAAAAGCCATTATGGAAACAGCTTTGGGGGCGGAGAGCGGTATGTCTTCGCTGATTCGTATTGTTCCCATGGAGCGATTAAATAGCTTGATGGTTATTACGCCGCGAGCTCATTATCTCGAGAAGGTTCGTGAGTGGCTTGATCGTGTAGATCAACAGCCTGATGATAATAATGAGCGGCGCCTGTTTGTATACTCGGTACAAAATACGTCGGCTGCCCATATCGCTCGCATGATGAGTACCATTTTCAGCGATAGTAGCGGTAGCGGAACCCAAAGCGGGGGTGGCTCAGGCGGTGGCGTGGCGCCCGGCTTGACGCCTACCCGTATCGGAGAAGGTAGCGATGGCGTCAGTGGTTCCGGCACATCTTCCGGTACCGGTTCAACGACAAATCGCAATTCTTCTGGCGGGGAATCTGCCAATGTGAGTATTGGCAAGATTCGTATGGTAGCGGATGAGAAAAACAATTCGCTGCTCATTTATTCCACCCGCAATGAGTATCGCAAAATTGAGGCAGCGCTGGGGCAGCTGGATATTATGCCTACTCAGGTACACATTGAGGCCACGATTTTGGAGGTGACTCTGACCGAAGAGCTGACCTACGGGCTTTCATGGTATTTGAACAACAATCTGGGCAATGGTTGGCGTGGTGTTGGTGAGGGCGGTGCTCCGGCAAGCGGTCGACCACTGACCTCTACCGGCACGACGGGTGCTGTCTCCGGTTTGGCTTATTCGATTTACGATTCAGTGGGTGATCTGCGTACTATTATCAATGCGCTTGCCAGTAAGTCTCTGGTTAATATTCTGTCGTCACCCACAGTAACTGTGTTGGACAATGAACCTGCAAATATTCAGGTGGGTCAGCAACAACCGGTGCAATCCGGATCTGCCGTGACAGACGGTGGTGTGGTATCAAACTCGATTACTTACAAAGATACAGGCGTGGTGCTGGATGTTACCCCTTCGGTAAATTCTGGCGGTATGGTGACATTAACGGTTAAGCAATCTATTACCGATGTTGGTGAAATTGAAGCCGCAACCGGCCAGCGTCCTTTCCTGAATCGCGATCTTTCTACCAAAGTTGCAGTTCGCTCCGGAGAAGCGGCGGTGTTAGGCGGTTTGATTCGTGAAAATACCAGCGATGGAAGAGCGGGTATTCCTGTGCTGCGTGATTTACCTATTCTTGGTAATTTCTTTGGCAGTACCAGCAAGACGAAAAACCGTACAGAGCTGCTGGTGATGATTACGCCGCGAGTATTAAATAACGAGCAGGATTTGCGCGATGTCAGCCGTGAAATGCGTAATCGCTTGAAAGGTCTGAAGCTTGTTGATGAAACTGAACCGGCATTGGAAGCTGTCACTGACAATTGATTTCTTGATAGATAGTAAGGCAGGTGAACCATGAAATATTTTTCTGTATTGGCATTGGCGCTCGGTTTCGGGATTTTGGCTGGCTGCGCTTCTCTGGGTAACAAAAGTGATGAGGACGTAGTAAAAGAACGTGCTCAGGCTCGTTATGATGCACTTCTTAGCGGTGATATCAAGAAAGCCTGGGGACTTACTGCTCCTACCTATCGTCAGCGAGTAAGCGCTGAAGGTTATGCTTCTGTCATGGGTGGTGTTGGTAATTGGACTAAAGCCGAAGTAAGCCGCGTAACCTGCGAAGAAGACCGTTGTGAGGTTTCAGGCCTGGTTTCTTATAATGTTCCAGGAATGAAACTGGAGAACACCATCACACTAACCGACGTCTGGATCAGAACAGATGGGAAGTGGTGGGTTTTTCACCGCCGCTGATAGCAGGGCACAGCTGAAAACGCCAGCCTTGAGCTGGCGTTTTGATTTATAAACACATTTTTTTACGCATTCCGGTTGTCGCCTTGATTAATATGCCTTCATGAATACATCGCCTTTCGCCCTGCAAATTCAAAACGTCTGCAAGTCTTATGACATGTACGATCAGCCATTCAAACGTTTGGTCGGCTTTTTCTCTGCCCGTGCCCGGCGTGCCCGGCGGGAATTTCATGCCCTGAAAGATATTTCTTTTAACGTTTCAAAGGGTGAAACCGTCGGGGTTATTGGCCGAAACGGTTCTGGCAAATCTACTTTACTGCAAATTATTTGTGGCACCTTAACGCCGTCGAGTGGTTCGGTGGTAGTGAATGGCCGTATCGCGGCGTTGCTTGAGTTGGGGGCTGGTTTTAACCCTGAATTTACCGGCCGCGAAAACGTATACCTGAATGCGGCCATTTATGGTTTAAGTCAGGAAGAAATCGCTGCAAAGCTGGATGACATTATTCGTTTCGCAGAGATTGGTGATTTTATTGATCAACCGGTGCAGCATTATTCCAGTGGTATGTTTGTGCGTCTGGCATTTGCGGTTATTGCTCATGTCGATGCGGACATCCTGGTTGTTGATGAGGCGCTTGCAGTAGGCGATGCGCTCTTTGCACAAAAATGTATGCGCTTTCTTGAAGACTTCAAAGCAAAAGGGGCCATCATTTTTGTCAGCCACGACTCGGGTGCTATTACCAAGCTTTGTGACAGAGCCATTTGGTTAAATCATGGCGAAATGCAAGTTGATGGCGATGCCCGCAAAACCGCCGAAATGTATCTTGAGCACCTCTATTCAACCCAGCAAGACGTTTCGATGAAGCAGGGAATGTCGAGGCAGGGTTTTGAAGATATCGATGATGAAGCACTTTGGGTTGATGCCCGTCAGGAGTTGCTACTTAACTCAACCGAACGTAACGATTTTCAGTTGCACCGGTTCACCATGGACGGTTCATCGTTTGGCACTGGTAAAGTGGTTCTGCACGATGTCTATCTAAAAGATAAAGAGGGGCGCCGTCTCTCCTGGGCTATTGGTGGTAGTTATATCGAATTTTGTGTGCAGTGCACACCGCTTGAAGATATAGACTCTTTTATCGTCGGATTTCTGGTTAAAGATCGCCTCGGGCAGGTGCTGTTTGGTGATAATAACTGCGTTTTCAATTACAACAACCCGGTGGCGGTAAAAGCCGGGCAACGTTATGAAGCCGTGTACGGCTTTATGCTGCCGTATTTACCCAATGGTGAATATGTTGCCAGTGTAGGTATCGCGTCCGGCACCCAGGCTGAACACGTTCAGCATTGCTGGCGGCACGATGCATTCGTGTTTACTGTAACAACCAGCCATGTAGTACATGGTCTGATGGGATTGCCTTTGCGCTCCTGTGATATCAAACCTGTTGGGCAGGACGTACGTTAATGATGCACGCTGTTGGGAAAAAATCTTTTCTGGACCGTCTGCCAATGAATGTCTGGCGTTATCGACAATTGGTTGCAGCGGTTACTCGCCGTGAAATTCAGGGAAAGTATCGCGGTTCCTGGTTGGGCGCATTGTGGAGTTTGTTGATCCCTCTGTCGCTGTTGGCTATTTATACGTTTGTTTTTGGTGTGATATTTCAGGCGCGTTGGCCATCGTCAAACGGGCTGGATGAAAATTTTGCTGCCTTATTATTCTGCGGCATCATTATTCACGGTTTTTTTGCCGAGGTAATGACGCGCTCACCCCGGTTAATTGTTGAAAACAGCAACTATGTTAAACGTGTCGTATTTCCCCTTGATATTCTGGCATGGACTACGACTTTCTCTGCGCTGTTTCACTTTTGTATCTCTCTGGTCATACTTTTCGGGTTTGTGCTCATTTGGGCAAACGGCCTTTTCTGGACTATTTTACTGGTGCCGGTAATTTTATTGCCCCTGGTTATATTGCTAATAGGTCTCTCGTGGTTGCTAAGCTCCATGGGGGTGTACCTGCGTGATTTGCAATACGTTTGTAATTTTCTGGCGACCGCATTGATTTTTCTAAGCCCGGTGTTTTACCCGATGTCTGCTGTGCCGGATAGTTTCGCCACTGCGATGCGTATCAACCCCCTTACTTTTTATATTGACGCGATGCGTGATGTCGTCGTTTTGGGGGTAATGCCTGATTGGAGCGCCTATACGGTAGCCCTGGTAATATCAGTGGTGATTTTTATATTGGGTTACCTGTTTTTTAATCGTGTGCGGCATGGTTTCGCCGATGTGTTGTAATAGATGTGGACTTGTCAGCGTCTGCAAAACAAATCAATAGTCAGGCATTTGTAATGGTAACAGCGGGTTCTTCAGCGCCACTTCCTCTGATCGATATTATTATTCCGGTCTATCGTGATCTTGCTGTTACGCAAGCGTGTATTGAGTCGGTATTGGCATCGGCTTTGCCAGAAACGGTACATATCATTGTGGTGGAGGATGCATCTCCTGAGCCAGAGCTTGGAGAGTATTGCCAATCGCTAACAAGTAACCCGGCTATTACCGTTATTCATCATGAAAAAAATCGGGGATTTGTTGTCAGCGTAAACGAGGGCATGCGCCTGCATCCGCATCGCGATGTCGTCTTGCTGAACAGTGATACCCGCGTAGCTAACGATTGGCTGCAAAGACTGCAGGCTGCTGCCTGGTCTGAAGAAAAAATAGCCTCAGTAACGCCATTTTCAAATAACGCCAGTATTTGTTCATTCCCTTTACCACATCAGGCCAACCCGTTACCGGCAGGTTATGATTTGCCTGCATTGGATCAGCTCTTTGCCGAGGTTAATCCGGGTGTTGCGACCGAGCTACCTACGGCAGTCGGCTTTTGTATGTACATTCGTCGTGATTGTCTGAATCAGGTTGGCTATTTCGACGAAAACAGTTTTGGTCGTGGCTATGGTGAAGAAAATGATTTTTCCCTGCGAGCCGGGGAGGCCGGTTGGAAAAATATTTTAGCGGATAATGTTTTTGTATGGCATGAGGGGTCAGTCAGTTTTGGTGAGGATCGACATGAACTTATGGCGCGCGGCGGTGCGCTGCTTTCTGCCCGCTATCCTCACTATGAGCAAACGGTTCGCCAATTTATTACTGATGATCCCTTGGCGTTCTTGCGCACGCGTGTGCAAAACGCCCTGCTAATCAAAGCACTTGCGGCCTTCTCTGCCACTGATTTACCAAAAATTTTGATGATCTCTCATCAGTGGGGCGGTGGGGTTGAACAGCATCTGCAAGATTTGCTTGAACTGCTGGATGGCTCTGCAAGAGTGCTTGTTTTGCGCGGCCAGAGCAAAGGTCGGGTTGCTATTGAGCTGGTGGGTGAGGGCGGTTTCAAACAGTCTATTGGTGGTTTTGATAATAATTTCAGCCCCTGGCTTGCCGCACTCGAAGCGATAGGATTTGATCGCGTCCATCTCCATCACGTACATGGCTGGTCGCCAAAAATACTGAAATTGTTACAGTCGCTGGCGTTGCCACTGGATATTACGCTGCATGATTATTATGCCATTTCGCCTAGTTACCATCTCGGGCCAAAAGATAATGAAAAAACCCTTAGCGAGGCTCGCACAGATGATGCCGATGGGTGGCCGGTTAATGCGCAGGCCTGGCAAGCGTTATTTCTCCCGATACTGAGTCAGGCAGAGCGTGTAATTGCACCCTCGCAAGATGTTGCCCGGCGGGTGCAAGCTGTTTTCCCGCAAATATCCATGCAAGTTGAAGCTCACCCCGAGCATCCCCTCAGGGTGCCGTCACTTATCAAAGTGGCATTGCTGGGCGGGTTGTCCCATGCAAAAGGGATGGAGCTGGTTTTCCGGCTTGCCCGTGAGGTGCATGCACGTGCGTTACCTGTTTGTTTTCGTTTGATAGGGCACAGCGCGGAGCCTCTCCCTGAGGGAATTACTGCAACAGGCACCTACGAGGCGGATCAGCTGGGTGCATTGCTGGCCCAGGAGCGCCCGGACGTTATATGGTTTGCCTCTCAGGTGCACGAAACTTTCAGTTATACCCTGAGTGCGGCGCTGACTTTCGGTAAGCCTATTGTGGCTACTGATGTGGGTTCTTTTCGGGAGCGCCTGCAAGATGTTTCCAATGCACAGCTGTTAGCGGTAGACGCGTCTGTTGAACAATGGTTGCACGCGTTTCAATGCGCCGCGGGGGAAAGCGATCTGCCCGCTTTATTTACGCCTCGCTCCCTGGCGAACTATCGCAATTTTTATTTGCAGCTTCATCGTAAGGTCAGTGGTTCGGCCACATCCGGGTTATTTGCCAGATTATTGATGTCATCTCCGGCGGCTATCCCTGAGCCAGCTATCCCTTTAAAAAATCTTTTAAAGATAGGTGCTTATGGTGGCCATCGCGATTCACTCAGAGAGGTAGAGCGGTGTTTATCCTCGCTGCCGGATGATGAAGTTGCAGTTGCATCCTGGCGTGAGTTCAAGGAAAACGCTGACAAGCTGGCTGGTGCGCTGGATGCTCTTGAGCAATATCGTGGCGCGTTGAGCGCTAATCAGCAAAAGCTGGACGAAGCACTGGACGGTCTTCGTCAGTACCGTGAAGCGTTTGAGCAGGAGCAACAGATTCATTGCGGTACTCGCGATGCACTCCGGCAATACCGTGAAGCGCTGGAAAAACGTAATGAAGAGTTCAATGATGTGTTGAACAGTTCCTCCTGGAAAATCACGCGTCCCTTTCGTGTTCTTGTGCGGGGGGGCAAAAAATCCGTTGCGATTTTGCGTCGGTCGATTGCATTGGCTCGCTCTCCTGCCGCGATCAAGCGTGGCTTGCACCTTTATCGCCGCGGTGGACTGACGGCACTCCGCGAGCGTCTTCGGCAAGAGGTTCGTACGGCTACCGCACCTGCACCGGTATTGCGTCAGGATCATGTGGAAACCCACTTGCTATTAAACAAGCATCCGGTTTTTACACCGTTAGTATTAATCACCAGCGAAAATCCGGTGTTATCAATCGTCATCCCGGTCTATGGTCAGCACGACACCACCTACAATTGCCTTGCCAGCATTGCAGCCAATCCACCTTCGGTCAGTTACGAAGTGATTGTTGCCGATGACGCTTCTCCTGCACCGGCTGCCGATGCGCTGGCGATGGTGCAAGGCATTCGAATTGTTCGCCATCCCGAAAATTTGGGATTTTTGGGGAATTCCAACGCGGGTGTGGCTGCGGCCAAAGGCGAATGGCTGGTATTGCTAAACAACGACACCCTGGTTTGTCGTGATGCCTTTGATGCACTACTCAATACTTTCCGTGACTATCCGTCTGCCGGTCTTGTTGGTGCAAAATTATTAAATGCAGATGGTAGCGTTCAGGAGGCTGGTGGCATTATCTGGCGTGATGGCAGTGGTTGGAACTGGGGCCGTAACCAGCATCGTGATGACCCCCGTCTTAATTACGTACGTGATGCAGATTACTGTTCGGGTGCGGTGTTGGCGATGCGTCGTGATCTTTTTACCGATATGGGCGGTTTTGATACGCATTTTGCGCCAGCCTACTATGAAGATACCGATCTTGCATTCCGTATGCGTGAGCGTGGGCTGCGCGTGCTTTATCAGCCGGCGGCAGAGGTTTATCACCTTGAAGGCGTGAGTCACGGGCGTGATACCAATTCCGGCATGAAGGCATGGCAAGTGGTTAACGCTGAAAAATTCTATCAGCGTTGGCAGCCGGTGTTAGCCAGTCACCGTGAAAATGCTCACCAACCGGAGTTGGAAGCTCACCGGGGAACACGCGGTAATATCCTGATTATTGAAGCTTGCATGATTACGCCGGATCAGGACTCAGGTTCGATTCGCATGCTGAATTTGCTGGATCTGCTTCGCAACCAGGGTTATCACGTAACCTTTGTGGCGGATAATCTGGAGTACATTGGAAAATATGTTCACCAGTTGCAGCAAAAAGGCATTGAGGTTTATCACACCGACTGGGCTCACGGTAGCGTGAAATCCGTTCTGAAACAGTTGGGTAGTGATCTTGATGCGGTCTTTGTATGTCGTCATTACATCCTCAAAAACTATATTGATTTGTTGCGTGAACTGGCGCCGAAAGCAAAAATTATTTTCGATACTGTCGATTTGCACTTTGTACGCGAAGAGCGTGAAGCCCAGCTGCATCAGAACAGTGCTTTGCAGCGTGCCTCCCAGATAACTCGCCGTCAGGAATTGGCATTGGTTGCTAAAAGTGATGTTACAGTGGTGGTTAGCGAGTTCGAGAAAAAACTGCTGGCAGATTTGTTGCCGCAAGCGAAAGTAGAAATTATCTCCAATATTCACAACCATGAACCACAACGCCCTTCTTACCATGAGCGGGAAGGTATTATTTTTGTTGGCGGTTTCCGGCATCCGCCTAATATTGATGCGATTACCTGGTACGCCACTGACGTTCTACCGCTGTTGCGCAAATTGCTACCGGGAGTTACCACTCGGGTAGTCGGCAGCAACATGCCCGATAGCATTCGTAATCTGGCTGCTGCTGATTTGGAAATGTTGGGGTTTATCGAAAATATTGACCCTTTGTTATATTCCGCACGCATCTCTATTGCCCCCTTGCGCTACGGTGCCGGTGTTAAAGGCAAAGTGAATGAAGCAATGAATTATGGAATTCCGGTCGTTGCGACAGCCTGTGCGGTGGAGGGTATGCACTTGCGCGCTGGCGACGAAGTCATGGTTGCGGAATCTGCTCAGGAGTTTGCCGAAGCAATAGTGGCTGCCTACCAGGATGCAGCTTTATGGCAAAAACTGTCTAAGGCCGGGGTGGATAATGTTAAAAAACATTTCTCGCCGGCGGCGGCGTTGCCAGCTCTGGAGAGAATTCTCCATACTGGATAGTGTTATCAATTCCTTTTACCTTGATCTGCTCTCTGGCAGAGGTATCGGGCATTTTTACGGAAAATATCGACTTTTCTGAAGATGAATCATGTCAATATCGCTGCCAAACTCTGCTATTTCTGTTGCTGTTTTGTTAGCGGCCTATAACGGCCGCCAATGGCTTGCCGAACAACTCGAATCCTTATTTCAGCAACGTGCAGTGTCGGTAACTATTTTTGTCAGTGTCGACGAGTCCAGTGATGGCACCGCCCAGTGGTTGTCGCAGTTGGCATTAACAGAGCCCCGGCTTAAGCTGCTTGTCGATAATGGTCGCATGGGCTCCGCTGCGCGAAATTTTTTTAGGCTGCTTCGCGATGTCGATATCACTCAATATGATTATGTGGCTTTTGCTGATCAGGATGATATCTGGCTGCCGACAAAATTAAGTCGTGCTGTTGAATGTTTGCAAAAAGGCTATGACGGATATTCCAGTGATGTAACTGCGTTCTGGCCGGATGGCCGCAAGAAATTGATTAAAAAATCCCAGCCACAACAACGATGGGATTTTTTATTTGAGTCACCAGGGCCAGGTTGTACCTTTGTTATGAACGCCAGCTTTGTCAGCCAGTTGCAGCGTTGTGTGCAGCAGAATTGGACCGCGTTGCAAGGCTTTGATTACCACGACTGGTTTGTTTATGCATTTGCCCGAGCTAACGGCTTTACCTGGATTATTGATGAGCAGCCCGGCATTTTATATCGGCAGCATGCCCGCAACGTGGTGGGCGCCAATACTGGCCTCGGGGCTTTTTGGTCGAGAGCGCGGTATGTACTGCGTGGTGGCGGTTTTTCACAAGCTATTTTGTTAACACGTTTGTTAGGTTTAAATAATGAGCCTTTTGTGCGCTTGTGGTCTGCAAGAACGCGTTATGGCTATTTAAAATTGGCACTGCATGCGAGGCAGTGTCGCCGCCACAAACGTGAGCAGCTGTACTTCTTTTTATTGTGTATTTTAAGTGTGTTGTTCCCGTCGTAATAATGTATCAGTGGTTGCTCGCCGGGTAGTTACGGCCTGCTTTGATCAACATGTCGCCGGTGCTAAAAGGCGCTTGCCAGCCCAATAGCCTTTGCGCTTTGCTGGTATCAATCGAAAGGTTGCCACACAGCTGAATATATTTTTCTTTTTGTCCCGTTAAATTCGCCACAATATTGAGCAGCCGGGTAGGTATATTCAAGGTTCTTGCCGGCTTTTTCATGCCGTTGGCCAGGTGCTCTATGATGGTTTGCGTTGATAAGTGTGCGTCTGTATCAGCAACCAGAAATGTTTGATTCATGGCGTTGGGATTATCAATACAAGACTTTATAAAATCCAATAGGTTTTCGAGCGCAATGATACCGCGTTTGTTATTGATGCCGGCTACCGGTAAAGGCATTCCTTGATAGGTGGAATAAAGCAGTCGACCAAAATTTCCTGGTGCATGCGCGGCATAAACCAGCGGTGGGCGAACAATGGTGAGTTGCATGCTTGAGTTCTTGCAGACTTCTTTAAGCATTTCTTCTGTGCGCAACTTGCTGGTGGCGTAATCATTCCCTGGCTGGTAAGGGCTGCTTTCTGAAAAGCTTCCGGAGTGACTTGTTCTGCCGTGAACGCCAATACTGCTTAAATAAATAAATTGTTTAACGCCTGCTTTAATCGCTTGCAACGCGAGATGTTTTGTCGCAATAACATGCGTCAAATGGTATTCATCGGCCGGAATATTTTTCTGGTGAGCTATTCCTGCGGTATGAATAACAATATTGGTCTTTTCAAGCGCGGGTTGCCACTGGGTGTTAGCGTCAATGCTGCCAGTGACCACTTTATGTATTTCCGGTACGCCGCTGGCAAAGTCTTCACGGGATGACAGAATCAATTGCTGCTCACCCTGTTGAAACAGGTATTCGGTAAGTGCTTTGCCTATAAAGCCGGTAGCGCCGGTAATCAATATTTTCATCGTGTGGGCTGTCAAATGGCAGAAGGGTTGATTGTAGGTCTTATGCATCCTGCTATGGGTCACATGAACGGGAGGTAGTACGCCCTCCCGTTGGTTCTCAGAGCAACAAATCAGTGGTTGCCCAGTCTCTCCAGCTGATAACTGCCATTCAAAACCCGCTGCCACCAGTTTTCATTGTTCAGGTACCACAACAGGGTTTTTTGCAGGCCGGTTTCGAAGGTTTCTTCCGGGGTCCAACCAAGTTCGCGTGCCATTTTGCTGCTGTCGATGGCGTAGCGACGGTCGTGGCCAGGGCGGTCGGTAACATGGGTAATCAAATCGCGGTAATGCGTAACGCCCGCAGGTTTGCGGTCGCTGGCATGCGTTTCCAGCAGGTTGCACACCGCATGAACCACATCAATGTTGCGCTGCTCGTTGTGCCCACCAATATTGTAGGTTTCGCCCACGACACCTTGAGTGACTACCTGATACAGCGCTCTGGCGTGGTCATCAACGTACAACCAATCTCTGATTTGATTGCCGCTGCCATAAACCGGCAGGGGTTTGCCTTGCAGGGCATTGAGAATGACGTGAGGAATAAATTTTTCCGGGAAATGATAAGGCCCGTAGTTGTTCGAGCAATTGGTAATCACAACCGGCAGGCCATAGGTGCGATGCCATGCGCGCACCAGGTGATCCGAACTTGCCTTGCTGGCAGAGTAGGGTGAGCTGGGTGCATAAGGAGTAGTTTCGGTAAACAGCGATTCATCATCTTCGAGATCGCCGTACACTTCGTCAGTAGAAATGTGGTGAAAACGGAAAGCGCTTTTCTGTGCTTCCGACAGACTGTCGCGCCAGGCACGGGCGGCTTCCAGCAGGTTGTAGGTACCAATAATATTGGTTTCCATAAAGGCGGCCGGGCTGTCGATAGAACGGTCGACATGGCTTTCGGCTGCCAGATGCATGACAGCATCCGGTTGGTGTGCATTGAAAACCTTATCCAGAGCGGTGCGATCACAAATATCGACCTGTTCAAAGGCGTAGCGGTCACTGTCAGCGATGCTGGACAGCGATTCGGTGTTGCCTGCGTAGGTTAATTTATCCACATTCACCACGCTATCGTTGGTGTTGGTAATGATGTGGCGAATCAGCGCCGAGCCAATGAAGCCGGCTCCTCCGGTAACAAGGATTTTCATAGGAGTCCTTTATAGGGTCAAAAGCGGGACAGTTTACCCTGGCGCGGTTGATTTATCAGCCATTGCCAAATTGGAAGGGGTGTACATGAGATCCCGGTTGCATCTTTTTCAGAAAAGGCGCGCCGCAAATGCAAAAAAAGGCATTCTACCCTGACGGGTGGAATGCCTCCTGGTGAGAATTGTGAGCGTTTGTAGATCAGGATTCTTCTGATGCAGTTTCGCTCACAGGCTCCAGTTTGAGAATTCGACCCTTGCCCTCATCGGTCAGCAAATACAGCAAGCCATCGGGCCCTTGCACAACGTGGCGCAAGCGCTGGCCAATATCCTCTTTCAGCAGACGCTCTTCTTTCACGACCTTATCGTCTTCAATAACCAGACGCACCAGTGTTTGGCTGGCGAGACTGGCAATAAACAGGTTGTTTTTCCATTCCGGAAAGGCCTTGCCGGTGTAAAACGTCATACCCGCGGTGGCCAGTGACGGTACCCATTTATGAACCGGTTGCTCCATGCCTTCTTTGTGGGTGCCAATACCAATTTTCCCGCCACCGTAGTTTTCACCGTAGGTGATGATCGGCCAGCCATAGTTTTTACCGGCTTCATCGATATTGATTTCATCACCGCCCTGCGGGCCATGCTCGCCGGTCCATAGCGCACCGGTTACCGGATTCAATGCTGCACCCTGTACGTTGCGGTGGCCAATAGACCAGATTTCTGCCAGTGCGCCATTGGTTTTTACATAGGGGTTATCTTCCGGTGCGCCGCCATCAGCCTTGATGCGCACGACCTTACCGTGGTGGTTATCCAGGGTTTGCGCATCGGTCATGCGCGAGTAGCGATCGCCCAGCGTAACAAACAAGGTGCCATCCGGGTTGAACACCAGACGGGAGCCGAAGTGAGCATTGGAGTTAACTTTGGGCTGCTGGACAAAAATCGGGGTAACGTCAGTGATTTCATTTTCGCCCAGTACCGCATGAGCGACGGCAGTGCTATTGCCTTTACCTTTGGGGTCCGGCTGGGAATAGCTGAAATAAATGCGCTTGCTCTCGGCAAAGTCCGGCGCTACCACCACATCCAGCAAGCCGCCCTGACCACGAACAAAAATTTCCGGCAAGCCTTTCAGTGGCTCGCCCGGTTTGCCGTCGGTGCCGACGATACGCATGCTACCCACGCGCTCGGTAACCAGAATACGTTGGTCAGGCAGAAATGCCATACCCCAGGGATTTTGCAAACCTTCGGCGTAGGTGGTTACCTGAAAAGGTACTTCGCCACTGGTAATTTTTACGGGATCGCTGAAAGCGGTAAGCGCGCTACAGGAAAGGGTAAGGCCGATAACCCACGAGCGCGGGCGGCAAAGCGATGCAAGCATAAAAAAATTCTCCGATCCAACTGACGGCATTGCGATTTCTGGAAAAAGAAAAGACTAACCGCGTTTGTCGCAGAGGAGTAACGGTTCGCCATTCAGGTTAAAGAGGGCCTTGCTCGATATAATATTGTTTGAAGACCCATGCAATTTCCTGAAGTTCCTCGGCTTTGTACCGCTTGTGAACCGGTCCAAAAAAGCGGAAAGCCTCAACATTGCAGGTTTCCACTGTACCTGTAACCGCTTTTCCAGTAAAGATTGCCGCGCCACGCGCGCGGCGATTCTTGGCCGTTATGGTCGTTTTGATGGCAAAAAAGAGAATTCTTTACAAATATTAAGGATGGGATAGCGAAGCGGCTTTATTGCTGTAGTGGCCAGCGCCGCCGGGTCAAACCGGTTTACGCTGTACAGCCTTGTGACGGGGGCAGCTGATGAGGTGATCATTCACCATGCCGGTGGCCTGCATAAAGGCGTAGCAAATGGTGGTACCGACAAAGGTAAATCCTTTTTTCTTCAGCGCCTTGCTCATCGCATCTGAAGTGTCGGTGCGGCCGGGCACCTG
Source organism: Cellvibrio polysaccharolyticus (assembly GCF_015182315.1). Classification (NCBI taxonomy): domain Bacteria; kingdom Pseudomonadati; phylum Pseudomonadota; class Gammaproteobacteria; order Cellvibrionales; family Cellvibrionaceae; genus Cellvibrio; species Cellvibrio polysaccharolyticus. The sequence goes on along the minus strand of NZ_PRDL01000001.1, from coordinate 3,963,199 downwards.
TTGCATGGCACTGAAGCGATTGACCTGGGGTTTGCCACCGACAAATTGCCAGAGAAAGTTTGAGAAATCCTCTCCTTCTTTTTCCATTTTCAATAACGCCACCGCATTGCGCGTGGCGCTTTCAACTTTTAACCGGTGACGAATAATACCGGCATTGCCCATCAGTTTTTCCCGGTAGCGATCATCGTATTTCGCCATTTTTACCGGATCAAAACCGTGAAACGCCTCGCGGTAATTGTCGCGCTTGCGCAACACGGTAATCCACGAAAGACCGGCCTGGGCGCCTTCCAGCATCAGGCATTCGAACAGTGCCCGTCGGTCGTATTCCGGTACACCCCATTCGGTATCGTGATAATGGCGGTACAGCGGGTCATCCCCGCACCATGGGCAGGCTGTGGCGGTGGTCATAGAGTTTCCTTGGTGTCAGGGTTCGTCAGGATGGAATTGTTCACAATTGGCCTGTTGCGCTTTTTCGTTCGTGGCTACTTGCTGGCCGTATTGTGCTGCCATCAAATCCAGGTAATGTTTCAGGTTTTTAGTGTCCTTCACGTCGAAACCGGTTTCGCTGATGGCCAGTGAGCGGATGCGGTCAAGGCGAAACACCCGGTAATCGTCGCGAAGCTGGCACCAGGCGACCAGCGTCCACACCTTGCCCCAGAAAATCAGCCCCAGCGGTTCAATGTGGCGGCAGGAAAATTCATTGTCGGCACGCACATAATCAATCCGCACCAGCCGACGCAGGCGAATGGCCTCGCGAATTTTTTCGCTGTGAGCGGTATAAATTTTCTGATAATCATCGTAAGACGGCACCAGCAGCGGCAGGTTCTCATCGCTGTGGCGTAAATGATCCGGGACAATAGCAAGAATTTTCTGGATAGCATTTTTGGCACTGCGTGCCATTTGCTCATCGCCCCAACCGCTGACCATGCGCGCGCCCAGTAATAGCGCCTCCACCTCCTGCCGATCAAACATCAGCGGCGGCAACTGGTAATGTCGCTGCAAGCGATAACCGACCCCGGCTTCGCCTTCTACCGGCACCCCTGAAAGGCTCAACGCCTGAATATCGCGGTACACGGTGCGCTCGGACACCTGCAAATGCTCGCTCATTTGACGCGCAGTCATCACCGTGCGACGGTTGCGTAGCAGGTTCATGAGTTGAAACAGGCGCTCGGCACGCTGCATGGCAAATTCATCCGTCGGATACTGAAAGTTACAAGCGAAGCAGTTTACTGTGACTGCCCTGACAGTTTATGTCAGGAGGCTAACATTGTAGGTGCCAGGCAATGAAAAAGGTCGTATTGTGGAACTGTCGATGGCCGATCTATCGGCAGGTGCTATTGTGATAAGTCTCATCAGCAAGAGGTGTTCATGCAAACCCTGTATCCGGATATCAAACCCTGGCAGCGGCATCACATCGCGGTGGAGCCACCGCATATTCTATATGTGGATGAATCGGGTAATCCCGAAGGCATCCCGGTGTTGTTTATTCACGGTGGCCCCGGCGGTGGATGCAGTGGCGGGGATCGAAGTTTTTTCGACCCGGAGCTTTACCGGATTATTATTTTTGATCAGCGTGGCTCCGGCCGCTCCACACCGCATGCGGCGCTGGAAAGTAACTCCACGGACAAGCTGGTTGCCGACATCGAAGTGATTCGTGAAAAACTGGGCATTGAGCGCTGGGTTATCTTTGGCGGCTCCTGGGGGTCAACCCTGGGGCTGGTTTATGCCGAAACCTGGCCGGAGCGGGTTCTGGCGATGATCCTGCGCGGCATTTTTCTCTGCCGCCCGCAAGATTTGCACTGGTTTTATCAGGACGGTGCCAGCCACGTATTCCCGGACTACTGGCAGGATTTTATTGACCAGATTCCGGAAAACGAGCGCGGCAACCTGATGGCGGCCTATTACCGGCAGCTCACCGGTGATAACGAAATCCAGCAAATGGCGGCTGCCAAAGCCTGGTCAATCTGGGAAGGGCGTTGCGCCACCTTGCGGCCCAACCCGGATGTGGTGGAATCCTTTGCCGATCCGCACCGTGCCTTGTCGTTATCGCGTATCGAAGCGCACTATTTTGTGAACAAAGCATTTCTTGATGATAACCAGATTATCCGCAACGCCGACCGGCTGGCCGGCATTCCCGGGGTGATTGTGCATGGCCGTTACGACATGGTTTGCCCGCTGGATAACGCCTTTGCTTTGCATCAGGTATGGCCGGACGCCGAATTGCAAATAATCCGCGACGCCGGACACAGCTCCCGCGAGCCTGGCATTGTGGATGCACTGGTAAAAGCCACCGACATGATCGCAAAAAAACTCCTGCACAAAACTGACGCCACCGCTTGAGGTGGCGTCTGCCTTCTAAAATTATTTCCGTTGTTATTGTCACGCTCCCTGCCTTTGCCGGTACTTGTTAATCTATTCAACATTATCGGACATCGTTATGAAAACACAGCAACCCAATCGCCCTCTGTATTTTGTTCTTCGCTTGATACTTTCTTGCCAGCTGTTTTGCGTAAGCTTTGCAAAAGCTGCAAGCTTTATTGATAGCGGCAAGCCGGTGTTGCAAATTCCCGGTCAGACGGTTGATCGTGCGCCACAGCTGGCAAAACCTGTTGTTGGTGCGTTGCAGGAGGCAGGATTATGAGCTTTTCTGTAACGGAGCAACTGCTGGTGCCGGATGTTCAGGCCGCTTCACTGGGCGACATCAATGCATTTGAACGTTTGATCAAACGTTGTCAGTGCAGTATTAACAGTATTGCGCTATCCATCGTCAAAGACCTGGATGCCAGCGAAGATATTACCCAGCAGGTATTTATAGCTATCTGGCAGCAACTTCCGGCTTTACAGAATCCAGCCAGCTTCCTGCCATGGGCTCGTCAGATAACCCGTCAGCGCGCTTTCAGTTACCTGCGGGATAATCGGGTAAAGCAACGCCTTAATAGCGAGGATGCAGAGCGTCTGCTGGCAGAATTCAGCACCCATGAAATGCCTTGTGAAACTCTGGAGAAAACCCAACAAAATACCATCGCGGCTTATTTTATTGAGCAACTGCCGCCTGATAGCCGGGAGATCGTAGTGTTGTATTACCGGGAGGAACAAAACAGTCGGCAAGTCGCGGAGCTGCTTGGGTTAAGCGAAGCCAACGTACGAAAAAAACTGCAGCGTGTCCGTGAATTACTTAAAGAACAGATGCTGGAAAAATATGGAAAACTCATTCTCGGTACTGCGCCGGGTCTGAGCTTAAGTACCGCGATTTGCACTGCACTGGTAACCACCAGCCCGCCAGTGGCAGCGGCCAGCGCGACAATTGCCAGCCAGATATCAGGTATTCCCCAGCTGGCTTTGTTGCTCGGTGGCGCCATGTTGGGAGCGCTGGCTGGTGTAATTGGTGTTTTGCTCGGCATGCAGCAGCCCATCAGACTGGCCTCATCCGAAGAGCAAAAGCAACAATTGCTGCGCTTGAGGAATCGCAGCGTTTTATGGGTAATTGCCAGTGGTTTTTTATTAGCAGCGGCCTATGAATTTACCTCGAGTGGCTGGGCGCCCATTTGCGTCTTCACTATTTTTATTGGCGGTATGTTGTGGCTGAGTCGTCGGGTGTGGAGAATTCTGGCTCCGGAATTAAAAGCCGGAGAGCGAAGCGTTTACCGCAAACAGTTATTCTGGGGTATCGCCGGTTCAGTTTTGGGATATGGTGCTGGTTTTGCCGGGCTGATTATGGGGCTAATCAACAGTGGCCGACTCTAGTTGCGCTATTATTTAAATTTCATCGTCGGAAAAAATATGTTGGGTTTGATTCAGCGCGTCAGTCGCGCTTCGGTAACCGTAGAAGAAAAGGAAGTGGGCAGGATTGATCAGGGCATTTTGTTGCTGCTGGGAATAGAAAAAAACGATAGCCAGGCGGCGGCTGACAAGCTGTTGGACAAGTTGCTTGGCTATCGAATTTTTGCGGATGAGCAGGGCAAGATGAACTGCAATGTTCAGCAAATCGGCGGCGGTATTCTGGTGGTTTCCCAATTTACCCTGGCTGCTGACACGCGCAAAGGTACGCGTCCCGGTTTTTCTACCGCAGCACCTCCGGCGCTGGCAGAAGAACTTTACGACTATTTTGTCAGCCGTTTGCGCGAGCGCCACAGCCCGGTGGCGACGGGTATTTTTGCGGCCAATATGCAAGTCAGTCTGATTAACGATGGACCGGTAACTTTTATGTTGCAGGCCGACTAATTTTTTAACGTCAATCTTCAGGAGTCGATTATGGATACCAGCGAAGTACGTATGACCAATTTATTTAACCAGTTGGGGCTGGATTCCAGCGAACAGGGCATCGCTGATTTTATTGCCAATAACCCGCTGCCACCCGAGGTGTATTTGTCTGATGCCCCTTTCTGGAATGCCGCGCAACGCCAGCTGTTGGATGAATTATTGAAAGCAGATGCCCGCTGGGCGGTGGTGGTAGATCAATTGAATGAAGCGTTGCACGAACCGCATTAACAACCGCTGATGTTTGATGCTGAAACCGCGTGAACGCAGAGGACGCTTGTGTTCACGCGGTTGGTAGCGATTTATCCGGGGAATTTCAGAACCACGACATCTTACCGACTTCAGAGCGACATTTCTTTAATAGCAATTACCTGACACCCCGCATCATAGATGTGTCAGGCTGCTGACAAATCCCATGCAGGCACAATGCAAGTTTGGCGTTAGGATGTTTGTTCCAAAACTGTTAGTCAGGGGCGCCCGGCGAGGGATGACTCGTCAGAGCTACAGGGAACGTATTCATGCGTTTTTGGAACAAACATCCTAATGACAAACGGACAGGGTGGCACTTGCTGTACAGTCCGGAAAAATAAGGTACTTGGTCGATAACCTGCCACATCATAGATGTAGGGTTTTTATTATTTCCGTAACAACAATGCACCCGCTCCGATGCCCAGTAACAAGTAAACGCTGCCCGGCAATTCGCTCCAGGATAAATTGCCAACCCAGGGGGCAAGCGTGCCGTGCAAGCCGGGCCAGGCGAGAATAGCTGCACCGGAAAATGCCAGCAGGGCGATAACATTGCGTCGTGACTGCCGCTGCTGATTGCGCTGATTGTCGTCCAGCTGTTCACGCAAGCGTTGCAGCTCCGGGATTACCCCGCCGAGCTCGCGGCTTTGTTGCAGCGAATCAAACACCATATGCGGCACCTGCGGAAATTTCTCCAGCCATTCGGGTGCGTAGCGTTGCAATTCTTTCCACAAGGTCATCGGGTGGAAGCGCTTTTCAATCCAGCGTTCAAGGTAGGGGTGAGCGGTTTCCCACAGGTTCAAATCCGGATACAGCTGACGCCCCATGCCTTCAATATTTAACAAGGTTTTTTGCAGCAAAATCAGTTGCGGCTGCACTTCCATATTAAAACGGCGAGCGGTCTGGAACAGATTTAACAGCACATGCCCGAAGGAAATATCGCGCAGCGGCTTTTCAAAAATCGGTTCGCAAACGCTGCGAATGGCAGATTCCAGCTCGCCAATATGCGTGTCGGCGGGTACCCAGCCGCTTTGGATATGCAGCTCGGCCACTTGTAAATAATCGCGGCGGAACATGGCGAGCAGGTTGCGTGCCAGATAATACTGATCTTCCCGGGTGAGTGATCCGACGATGGCCATATCCACCGCGATGTATTGCGGCAGCTGCGGGTGCTCACGGGAGACGAAAATATTGCCGGGGTGCATATCGGCGTGGAAAAAATTGTGCTCGAACACCTGGGTGAAGAAAATTTCCACACCGCGTTCGGCCAGGCGTTTCATATTGGTTTGCTGCGCTTCGAGGGCGGCAATATCGGTTACCGGAATGCCGTAAATGCGTTCCATCACCAGAATGTTTTTGCGGCAGTAATCCCAGAATATTTCCGGAATATACAACGACGTGGAGGTGGCAAAGTTGCGGCGTAGTTGCGAGGCATTGGAGGCTTCGCGCTGGAGGTCCAGCTCATCAAATATGGTATTGCGGTAATCGCGCACAATCTCTACCGGGCGCAGGCGGCGGCCGTCCTGGGTGTGCTTTTCTACCAGGCGGGCAACCAGTGCCAGCAGCTGCATATCGTCGGCGATGGTTTTTTCAATGCCGGGGCGAATAATTTTAATGACCACCGGCTGGCCGTTTTTCAATACCGCGCCGTGCACCTGGGCAATAGACGCGGAGGCCAGCGGGTCTTCTTCAAAGCTGGCGAACAGGGTTTCTACCGGGGCTTCCAGCGCTTTTTCTACCAGTGCTTTGAACAGGTGCTTGTCAAAGGGGGCGACGTTGTCTTGCAGGTGATTCAGTTCGAGAACAATATCGCCGGGCACCAGATCCGGGCGGGTGGAAAGCAGCTGGCCAAATTTTACAAACACCGGCCCGAGGTCTTCACAGCTGCGACGCAGGCGCTCGCCGGCATTCATCTTTGGCGTAGGGAATAATTTGAAGGGCAATAACGCCAGACGGGCTCGCCAGGAACGCGGCTGGTTTGGCAGCAGCTGATCGAGACGGTAGCGTGCAAACACGCGAAAAATGGTAATGAGTCGAAACAATACGGTCACGGGTGGGTGAATCCTTTGGCATCAATAAGTTGCGTTTCCGGTGGCCATTGCCCCGTTGAGTGGTTCGCTTCAGGACGGCCGGTTTTGCTGCAAACGTTGCAACCGGGCTTCCAGTCGATCCAGATGCAAGCGCACCTCGTCGACATCCTCGTAAAACACGTCCAGCTCCTGGCGCGAAGGTAGCAGTCGCAATTCTTCGGTCAGGTATTCACCGGTCAAGCGGGTTACACCGCTGCTGCGTCCGGTGCTGTAACTCACCAGCTGGCGCAAACCGGCCGCCAGTTTCGGGCCGGCGATATCGCCCAGCACGCCGCTGAGGGCTTCTTCCCAGTCGATATCCAGGTTGCGCAGCAGGTTTTGCCAGGTGATAAGCGCAGCGGTATTACCGATCACTTCTACACCGGTATCGGCAAAACTGGTGCGTGAACTTCTCGCCAGTTTCATTAGCGCTGGCAGTGATCCGCGCAGGCGCGTGGTGACGTCGCCCTCGTAGTAACCGTTGAGGCGTAAACCGTCGCTGTCGGCTTGCACATAAACGGTAAAGGCCGGTTGGCTGACTTGCACCGCCAGCACTTGCCCTTGCAGTTGTGCCAGCGCCAGCCGCGTACCCGGATCGTATTGCAGCGCTTTGTTGATCAGCGTTTCGAGGCTGACCAGCCCGGCGGTTTTCAGGGTGCCGTCCATATCAGGGTTTGATGCCTTTATGCAGGGCAACAATGCCACCGGTCATATTGTGGAATTCGGTATTTTCAAAACCGGCTTCCTGCATCATCTGCTTCAGCGTTTGCTGGTCCGGGTGCATACGAATCGACTCGGCGAGATAGCGGTAACTGTCAGCATCGTTGGTAATCAACTTGCCCATAAACGGCAAAACCTTGAAGGAATAGGTGTCGTAAACTTTTTCCAGCAGGATGTTTTGCGGTTTGGAAAATTCCAGCACCAGCAAACGTCCGCCCGGTTTGAGGACTCGCAACATGGAGCGCAGTGCCATGTCCTTGTCGGTTACGTTACGCAGGCCGAAGGCGATGGTAATGCAGTCAAAGGTGTTGTCCGGGAAGGGCAGGTATTGGGCATCGGCCTGAGCAAACTGGATATTGCCGGACAGGCCGCGATCCAGCAGGCGATCCCGCCCGACGTTCAGCATCGAGGCGTTGATGTCGGCCAGGATAACCTGACCTTCTGCGCCCACCAGTTTGGCGAACTGGTAGCTGAGGTCGCCGGTGCCGCCGGCTATGTCGAGCACTTTATGACCGGCGCGCACCGCCGAAACTTCGATGGTAAAGCGCTTCCAGAGGCGGTGAACACCACCGGACATGAGGTCGTTCATGAGGTCATAGCGGGAGGCAACCGAGTGAAAAACGTCGGCAACGCGCCCGGCCTTTTCGTCAACGGTCACTTGCTCATAGCCAAAGTGCGTAGTCTGTTTGTCGCTCATGGGACTGCCTCGGAAGTCTGAAAGTGGGCTATTGTAACCCGCTCCCTGCTGAACACCAGCAGGCGGGTCAAAAACCGACGGGATAGTCGAAACGGCAAGGGGGATTCCGGCGCGAAAGTGGCGGATGTTAACAGTTCACCCTGCCGCTTTTGCCTATAATCAACGGGCTATGGCCGCTGCGTTCAAACCATAGCCTGGCAGCGGTTAAGGCAGGCAAATGCCTTTAATAACCAGATGCTGTATTAAAATGATGGTTTTCGCATCCACAATCCGGCCATCGTCAATCATTTCAAGTGCGTCTTTCACAGGGATTTCCAGAACCTTGATATCTTCACCCTCTGCTTCAACACCGCCACCTTCATGGATGCGCATGTCATGCGTGAAGGGAGCAATAAAGAAATGCAGGCGCTCGGTAACAGAACCCGGGCTCATAAAGATTTCGCCAATTTTGGTTACGTCATTCAGTTTGTATCCGGTCTCTTCCTCAGCCTCTTTGCGGATGGCCTGTATCGGGTCGCGCTCGTCCAGCAGGCCGGCACAGGCTTCGATGAGCTCGTAATGATGGCCCACCAGAAAAGCGGGCATGCGGAACTGACTGGTAAGAATGATGGTGCGCAAATCCGGGTTGTATAAAAGAATGGTCGCGCCGTGGCCGCGGTCGTAGGCTTCCCGGTTGAACTGTTGTTGCTGTCCGTTTGAGCGGGTATAGGTAACATCGTATTTGGTCAGCGAACCCCAGTCATTGGCCAGCACCTTGCGGTCATTCACTACGGCGGTGGTCGGGATGGGGGTGTGGCGGGTGTTGGTCATGGCATTTACCGTTTGCAGCAGGTTTGCAGTGGGATGTCCGGCCGGCATCATCCTGCGTTGATGGTCAGCCAGGTTCAATTCGGCATTACGCGGTTTTGAAATCTGTGATTTCTGCCCGATACTTCAAGGTCAGAAGGTTGCAATGAAGAGTAGGGCAGCAACAGCGAAACAGATCCGTAACATGGAATTAATAACTTACATCAACAGATTACGATAAATATCCAATGGGATCTGCAACCTATGCGTCTCATCCTGGAAATTTGAAAAATACTTAACGTCATAATTCATCGGGAATATTTTCATGGAACGCTTTCGTCGTACTCCCTTCTTCTTTTTCTGCCTCATGGTGTTACTCACTTTGCTCAGTGCTTGTGAGCCTGGCGATAAGGCTGACGCTGTTGGTGAGGCAGAAACTGTGGCCACGGATGCTACTGGTTGGGAGGCGCATCTTGAAACATGGCCGCGCCATTGGGTGCCGGCTACCGAACCACTCACGGTGCGGTTTCGCCACCCTGTGGTCAATGCGGATCAGCTGAACAAACCGCTTCGCTCACTGGTGGAGTTGCAACCGGCGGTTGCAGTCACGGCGGTGTTTGTTGCCGACAACGAATTGCGCATTACACCAAAGGATCGCTTCCCGGCGGATACGCCGGTGACAGTGCGCCTGCTGCCAAAAGACTTGCTGCTGGTAGAGCAGAATTTGCCGCCCTTTGTTTTTGAAGTGCAAAGCATCCAACAGGATTTTGATTTGCGCGTGGATGCACTGAGCGTTCAGCCTGACAAGGCCAATGCGATGGTGTTGAACGGTGAAGTGTCGTTGATGGACGTGGCCGACATCGCTGTGGTGCGGCAGGTATTGCAGGTGAAAGTTAATGGCGAACTGGCAACGCCGGTGTGGACGCGCGGCGACAGCGATCGACATTACCGTTTCACCCTGCCCGACATTGTGCGCGGCGAGGGTGCTGGCAAGCTGGTACTGGAATGGGACGGCAAAGCGCTGGGTACCGATGCCAAAGGCCAGCGCGAGCTGACGATTCCGGCGCAAAGCGCTTTTGAAATTACCGGGGTGCGAGTGGTGCGCTCGCCGGAAACCTATGTCGAAGTGAATTTTTCGGCGCCGCTTAACGCCCGGCAAAACCGCAGTGGTCTGGTATCGCTGGATCGCAAGGAACTGCCGGCGCGGGTCGATGGCAGCGCGCTGCGTATTTATCCGCCCGAGTTGAGTTCCGAACCCGTAGAGCTGTTTGTTGCCTCCGGCATTCAGGCCAGTAATGGCAAAAGCCTCGCGAATGATTATCGCCAGTCGCTGGTGCTGGATGTGGTGAAACCGATGGTGAAATTTATTGGTCGCTCGGCCAGCATCCTGCCACCAGCCAAACAATTGTCGGTGCCCTTTGAGGCCGCTGGCGTGGATTCGGTGCAAATCACCGCCTTCCGTATTTTTGATAACAATGTCGGGCAATATTTACAGCGCAACCGCCTGCACGCCAACTATGCCGATACCACCAGCGGCCGTTATTTGTGGCGCAAAACCTGGCCGCTGCCCGAAGTGCCGGGCGCCAGCAAGCAGCGTTATCACCTGGATTTAACCGAATTGATGGCCGAGTACCCGGATGGTCTGGTGCGTCTGGAGCTGAGCATTGACCGCAGTAATTCAACGTTTGAATGCGATGGCGACCGCCCGCGTGAGCCGGTTAAAGAGCTGGCCGCCAACTACGAAGGCGGCGATTATTACGAAACCAATAATTATCCGGCCTGGTACAACCAGTATTACCAGTCGAGCGGTTACTACAACTACAGCGAACGCAATAACCCCTGCCACGATGCCTATTATTTTTACGGTGAAAGCGCTCAGGATTCGCGCACATTTCTGGTGTCCGATATCGGCCTGCTGGCCAAACGCGGTGTTGATGATCAACTGCTGGTGGTCACCACCGGCCTGACCGATGGCAAACCGCTGTCGGGCGCAGACATTGAAGTTTTCAACTTCCAGCAGCAACGCATTGGTGAGGGTAAAACCGATCAGCATGGCATGGTGGATATCACCACCGACGGCACGCCTTTTATGGTGCAGGCAAAACACGGTAAATCTCGCAGCTACTTACGCGTGCCCCGCAACGAAGCCTTGCCGGTCAATCAGTTTGATGTGAGCGGCGAACACACCCAGGGCGGCCTGAAAGGTTTTATCTACGGCGAGCGCGATGTCTGGCGGCCCGGTGATGACATTCACCTGACCTTTATTTTGCAAGACCGCGAACAGCGTGTGCCGGACAACCATCCGGTCACGCTTGACCTGTTTGACCCGCGTGGCACCAAGGTTGCCAGCCGCACCAGCGTGCAGGCCACTGGTGATTTCCACACCTTCACGCTGTCCACCGCTGAAGATGCCCCCACCGGCAATTGGCGTGCAGTGGTGCACGTGGGCAGCCGCTACTTCGACAAAATTCTCAAGGTCGAAACCATTACGCCCAACCGTTTGAAAGTGGAAATAACCCCGCAAACCACGCCGCTGCAAACCGATCAGGCGGTCAGCATTGATCTCGAAGCGCAATGGTTGCACGGTGCCAGCGCTGCCGGTTTAAAAGCCGATGCCGAATTAAAACTGTTTACCCGCCCGACAAAGTTTGCCGGTTTCGATCAGTTTGTATTTGATGATCCGGCGCGCATCTTTATGGGCACCACAGAAAAAGTATTTGAAGGCACTTTGAACAATCAGGGCGAAGCGCAGTTTGCGGTTCAGCCCACTCTGGAAAACCCGCCGCCGGGTGCGTTAACGGCCTTGTTCAATGTGCGGGTGTTTGAAGAGAGCGGCAATTTCAGCACCATCATGCGCGTGTTTGAATTGCAGCCTTACGACCATTGGGCCGGTGTTTATATTGCGGCGGGCGAGGGTTATCTCAACGCGATTGATCGTGACAGCGATCATCCGGTAACGCTACTTGCGCTGGATCGCGATGGCAAACCTGCCGCCAACCGCGATCTGGAAATTAACGTTTACTCCATCGGCTGGCGCTGGTGGTGGGACGATAGCGGCGAAGACCTCGCCAGTTATGTCGGCGGCCAGCATCACACGCCGGTTGCCAAAGCCACCGTAAAAAGCGGTAACGACGGTCGCGCTACCTGGACATTAACCAAAGACACTTACGACTGGGGTCGTCATCTGGTGCGGGTGTGCGACACCGCCAGCAACCATTGCAGCGGCACGGTGGTGTATCTCGGCTGGAGCAGCGCCGCCAACACCAACCCGGAGTCGGCCACGCAATTGATGCTCACCACTGACCGGGAAAATTATCAGGTGGGTGATGTCGCCCGTGTGCAATTACCCGAAACCGCGCAAGGGCGTATTTTGCTCAGCCTGGAAAATGGCAGTGGCATTATTGAGCGTCGCTGGCTGGACCTTGGTAAAAGTCAGCGCGTGGTGGAGTTGCCGGTAACCGCAGCGATGGCTCCCAATGTGTATGTCCACATGACCTTGTTGCTGCCACATCAACAGCGCGAAACGGATGCGCCCATGCGCCTTTACGGCATTGTTCCGCTGGTCGTGGAAGACCCGGCAACGCGCTTGCAACCGCAGCTCACCTTACCGCAAGAAGTGCGCCCGGAAACGGCATTTACCATTCAGGTAAAAGAAGAGCAGCAGCGCCCGATGACCTATTCCCTGGCGATTGTTGATGAAGGCCTGCTCGGCATTACCGGTTTTAAAGTGCCGGATGCCCACGCCCATTTTTACCGTCGCGAAGCGCTGGGGGTGAATACCTGGGATTTGTTTGATCAGGTGGTCGGTGCCTATGGCGCGGCTCTGGAGCGCGTGCTGGCTATCGGTGGTTCCGATGCCGATCAGGAAGCCGAGCGGCAGCGCCGCGAACGCCGCTTCCCGCCGATTGTGCAATTTGTCGGTGTATTTCAGCTGGCCGCTGGCGAAACCGCCAGCCACGACATTACCTTGCCACCCTATATGGGCGCGGTGCGGGTAATGGTGGTTGCCGGTGATCACGGCAAAACCCAGGCTTACGGCAAGGTTGAGCAAACCGTTACTGTCACCCAGCCGCTGGTGTTGCTGGCGACCTTGCCGCGCGTGGTCGGGCCAGGTGAAGAAGTGATGTTGCCAGTCAATGTGTTTGTTACCGATGCTGCGCTTGGCGAGGTAGATATTACCGTTGAAACCAATGAGATTTTTACCGTGCTCGATGCGCAAACCCGTCTGGTATTCGATAAACCGGGCGATGCCATTGCCGGGGTGCGCCTCAAGGTAAATGACACCATCGGCAAAGGCCGTGTAAAAATTACCGCTCGCCGTGGCAATGAAAGTGCCAGCCAGGAAATTTTTATCGACAGCCGTGCCGCCAATGCGCCGAGCGTAGTCTGGCGCAGCCACACCATTGCGGCGGGCGAAAGTTGGACGTCTGACTTGCAAGCGCATGGTCTGACTGGCACCAACGAAGCCTCGCTGGAAGTCAGTAGCTTGCCGCCGATGAATCTGGATCGGCGCCTCGACTATTTGCTCAACTACCCGCACGGTTGCCTGGAGCAGGTGACGTCGGCAGTGTTCCCGCAGTTGTATCTCGATAAATTGATCGACTTGAACCCGGATCAAAAAGCGGAGATCAGCCAGCACATTGATGTCGCCGTGCGTCGCTTGCGTACCTTGCAGCAAGCGAATGGCAGTTTCAGCTACTGGCCGGGTAACGGTTACGTGAATGACTGGGCGTCCAGTTACGCCGGGCATTTTCTGGTAGAAGCGAAGCGCGCCGGTTATGGCGTACCACCACAGTTGCTGGAAAACTGGACGCGTTACCAACGCGAGCTGGCGCGTAGCAATAACACTCACCGCGCCGGTTACGAACGCGATGTGGCCGCTTACCGTTTGTACACCCTGGCACTGGCCGATAGCGCCGAGCTGCCAGCCATGAACCGGTTGCGCGAAAACCTGCTGGCCGACAATGCGCTATCGCCGCGTGCCAACTGGCTGCTGGCGCTTGCCTATCAACATGTCGGCCTGCCGGATGTTGCCAATGAATTGCTCAATACCACCGCCGGTCGTCGTGCGCCGGATGGCTCAACCGCGCAGGAACCGGATTACACCTACGGTTCAGCCCTGCGTGATCGCAGCCTTTTATTACTGGCGAACCTGGCCAGCAATGACGAAGAGCGCATCTGGCAACTGGCCGAGCAAGTAGCCAGCGAGCTGGGTAGCGACCGCTGGTTAAGCACGCAAAGTACCGCCTGGAGTCTGGTTGCCATGAGCCGCTTTGCCGAAAGCCGCGACGTAAAACAGGGCATGAATTTCGCTCTGCGCCAGGCCGGCAGTGATCAATGGCAAGAACAACAAAGCACGCGGCATGTGTTCCGCCAGGCGCTGGACAATACCGGTGTAACCATCCGCAACGATAGTCAGGGGCCATTGCGTGTGCTGGTCAGCAACCGTGGCACACCGCCGCCGATGCAGGAAGACGAGTTACAGCAAGGTTTGTCGATGCGCGTGCATTTTATGACCCTGGACAATAAACCGCTGGATGTACAAAAGCTGGCGCAAGGCACTGACTTTGTTGCCGAGGTGGATATCACCGGCGATTTTGATAGCCTGGGTGTGTCTCGCCTTGAAGATATTGCCCTTACCATGATCATGCCGGGCGGTTGGCAAATTCGTAACGAGCGCATGGAAGATGACCGCTTGCCTGCCGGGTTTGATTACGTGGATATTCGCGATGATCGTGTGCTGGGTTATTTCAGTCTGTGGCAGAACCATTCATGGAGCTGGCGCTACAAAGACCGCACGCAAAATACCGTGACGCTGCGCGTGGTGTTGAATGCGTCGTTTGCTGGCAAGTACTATTTGCCCGGCTGGCAGGTTTCAGCGATGTACGACGAGCGTATTCAGGCGCGTGGTAAAGGTTATTGGGTTGAGGTAACTACAGATAGTAATTGAGCTACGGATTTAAAAAGCCGAAGTGGTTGGATTGCCACTTCGGTTTTAGTTTATGGGCGGTGCAAAGTGCTGATTTTTTGTGTCCGTCTTTAGTCTGTCCGTTTGCCATCAGGATGTTTGCTCCAAAATCGCATTAATACGTTCCCTGTAGCTCTGACGAGTCATCCCTGACTCGACAATTTTGGAGCAAACATCCTGACGTCAAACTCACATCGTGCCGCACTGAGCTTCGATCAGGTTCAAAATAGCTGCGCTATTTAATCAGAAATCAGTTCTGCCAATTTCGTTGAGCCTCCAAAGTACGCGTTTGCGTATTTCCATACTCCCGAGAATTGCTTCATGTGAAGTCGTTGCCAAGTCAGGGATTTTCCTTTTCTTCCCGGTGCGCGCTCTTGCATCTCTCCTGCATTTGATAACAGCTGCCCAGTCAGGGATTTCCTTCTCGTCTATGTACGCGCTCTGCTATCTCCCCTGCATTTGATAATCTCTTCGCGTGAGGTGGCTTCCCGTTCGGGTATTTTCCTGTTGTTAAAATTTTTTTCATAAAGGTGAATCCAGCGGCGCATCTTCTGCGTCATAAGGGATAGCAGGTATCGGTAATGCCTGATTTATATCTATCTCGCTGGAGAAAAACATGTTGCTTCGTAAAAGTCTTTTGTCGTTGGTCTTCTGTTGCGCTGCGCCTTTGGCATTGGCTGACATCGTATCCAAAGTCTATCCCGTCAAGGACATTACCCAGTTCGTCAGTGGTGGCCAGGCCAATATTGAAATTGTACAAAAGGATGACGAGTATTTGCGAATAGAGGCCGATGCGGAGGTGATGGAACGGCTTGACGTTGATCAAACTGACGGGCGGGTGACGCTGAAATTAAAAGACTCCGGCAGCGGTTTTTTCCGCTTGTTTGGTGGTAACGATGCGGTAAAAGTCACCTTGCATGTTAACCAACTGGATTATCTGGAGCTTGCCGGCGGTGCGCAGGCATCTGTGAGCGACTTGACTGGTAGCGAGCTTGTCATCAAGGCCAGTGGTGCAGCGGATGTGAATTTCGCCAAATTGACGTTGGATAAAGTAAAGGTCGATGTATCGGGCGCGAGTGATGTGAGTATTAAATCTGCTGTTGTTGGTGAGCAGTTTTATGAAGTTTCCGGCGCTTCGCATATAGAGATCAAAAACGCCAGCAGTAGTGAATTGCTGAACGTTAACACCAGCGGTGCCAGCAAATTTCGCGGAAAGAAAATTATCGCAAAGCAAGCTGACCTCAAGGTTAGCGGCGCATCCTATGCCAGCGCTACGGTAACCGAAACCCTCCGCGCGGACGCCAGTGGCGCTTCAAAAATTGATTACTATGGCAATCCGCAAACCACCAATAAAGCGACTGGTGCAAGCAGTATTAACGCACGCACGAATAATTAGTTTTTTTGGTTTTGCTGTCACTAAATTTCTCTGGTTAGCCAGCGATGGGTCAGTTTCTCAAACCTGAAAAAATAGATCGAACATGCTAAAGATAATAGTGTTTCAGTGAGTGGCCGCCAGTTCAGGACGGGAAGGCGAAGGGTGTCAAACGGCAAGGTTGCTGGTGGTTGGTAGCTCAGGATAAAGACGATATTTGCCAGAAAATAAAACATCTTGAATGCGAAAACAGCAAAGAAAAAAGACCGCATGTGCAGATGAGAAGCCAGGCTATAGATTCCTTCTGCATGAGCTCTCCCTAAATTATCATGCGACTTTAGCCCTCCTGCGGAGGGCTTTTTTTCTATCGTGGGCTTCCCTGTATTTGTTGCGGTCTTATAGGTCGATGTTTGTCATCGGCAAGTTTACAGGTCATTCCGCTTATACCAGAGCCAGCTGAATATTAAAGCAGGTACCGTGTTTTTCGTCAGAGGTTACTGACATGTAACCGCGATGGTGATTGGTAATAATAAAATAGGAGTAAGACAACCGCTGCTCAACCGGGCAGGTGGTTGGTTGGGCTGAGAGGGCGAAGAAGGGCTCAAATATGTCGAGTTGCTCCTCGGGTGTTAAACATTGGCCGTTATGCTCCACTTTTATCCAGACGGTATCGACAAACTCGCCAATTTCTACATTGATCCATGGATGACTGTTGGCGGTGCCTGGGGCAGCTTTGATTGCGTAAAACGCATTACGGAACAAGCGCACAAAAACCTGCTCCAGTTCAGCAGGGAAGCAGGGCACTTGCGGTAAGGGCGAGGTGTAGTCGCGGCGAATATCGATATCGCTGAAGGAGAGTCCGTCCGAGCTTTTAAACAAGTGGGTGGCCAGTTCAATACTGCGATCCATGATGGGTGTGATATCCACCACTTGTTTTACATCACGATGGCTGCGCGCCAGATTAAGCAGGTTTTGTGCAATGGCCGTTGCCTGGTGTGCGCTTTGGCGAACGATTTCCACTTCCTGTAATAAAAATTCTTTGGCATTAGCGAGGTCGGCGGCTTCGATTTTCTCCCGCGCGCTTGAAACACGGTTAAAGATGGTATTGATGGGCAGGCTGATGTCATACGCCATGGCCGATGCGAGCTCACCCATGGCAGAGGCTTTGTCGCGCTCAGCAACTTTATTCTCTGCCTTGACCTGTTTGGTGACATCGGAAATCAAAATCACAATACCGGTGCTGTTGTCGTTATCAACCGGGTACACGGTAATGTTAAAACTGTATTGGCCTTGCTGGGTGTAGTTCAGGTCAAGCGTTTCACCGGTGGTGAATACCTGCTCGATTTGTTCCGCGGTCAAGGTGACAGAAGAATAGGCCTGCCACAGGTCTTTACCCACCACATCTTTGAAGGGGCGGCCGGTGATGGTTTCAGCGGTTTTGTTCCATTGGGTAACTTGCAGCTGCCGGTTCAAGCCGATCAGCATAACCGGCATGGAACCCACGATGCTGGCAATGTAGGCCTCGCGTTTGCGCAATTGCTCGGTGGTTTCCTGCAGTACTGCGGTACGACGGGTTACCCGATCTTCGAGGGTGGCTTTGATTTCAGTCAGCGCGTGGTTGGAACGCACCGCGCGCAGGTGGGCACGAATCAGAAAAAACAGCACAACCAACAGGGTTAAAATCAAAATACTGGCACTGGTATTGGCAACATACTGCCATTTGGTGCTGCCATCTTCCTCGCGGAAAACAGCGAAAATATCCGCATGAGCATTGAGGCTAAGGCTGGCGAGGGCAATCAGTGGCAAAGCGTATTTCATGAATTCTGTCTCGTACAAGCAAGGGGCATTAATCGCTTTTTGATGGCAAGTTGGCGTATTAATCTGTAACTGATGGGGCATTCTACAAGATAGCAGATGCCGTCGCTATTATCAGGAGGGTGGGCGGGCGTGAGGTGGGCGGCCAGGTAAGCCGCTGATATCGGACGTCTTAAGCGGTTTGCCTGGCCGGTTCGATGCGTCGGTATTGCGGTGATGACACCGGCGCATCAGGGCCTGGCAGGTTTATCCGTGCCTTTTTGTTTCGCCAGCTGCTCGAGAAACTGATGGGCAACGTCAGCCAGCGAGATGCCGTTTTCCATGGCCGCGCGTTGCAGGCGGTCGTGGGCGGCCGCTTCGGTGAGGTGATGGTGTTTTACCAGTAGCCATTTGGCCTTTTCGATATCCTTGCGTTCATCCAGTGCACGCTTTGCCTGGAGCAGTGCGTCATCGCGGGTTTGAATCAGCAGTTGTTGCTCCTGCAAGATATCCAGCATCGAGCGCTCCAATTCTTCGGTGATGCCGTCCTGTACCGGTAAGTCGAAAGGGCGGGTCTGGATGTTAAAAATTCTCGCGCTATTGCCGTGGGTATCGGCTTTGTCTTTCAGGCGATGCAGCTGTAATTGATGGTTGTCCATCTCCAGCCTGGCGGCATCGATTTTCTGTTGGCATTGCACCTCAATATGGGACGCCAGGGCGTGCTCCACTTTGTGCATGGCATCAATGCGCAAGGTGCATAACTCAAACCAGACTTCTGCCAGCCCATGATCCAGCAGGTCGCCGGGGCGGGTATTCAATGCAATGGCGCGCAGCCGTTGTACCTGCTCGGTGTAATGTTGCACGTCATCCCAGGCGGGTAACACTGCCGTTGGGGCATGTTGGTTGAACAGGGCAAAGCTGCGCGTTTGGGCGTCGGTGAGGGTTCGTAGTTGTTGTTGAAAATCCTGATTGAAGTGACCGGCCATGTAGCCCATCACCCCGAGCGCACGTTCCTGGCCGCTGAGTTCCTTGCCTTGCATAAAGTTGAACAGCGCTACCAGACTGTGGGTGATGTCGGCGTCCAGGGCGCTGTCGGCGGCTTCAAATACCACCGATAACAAGCTGCCAATCAGACGGGTGAATTCGCGGCCGGCTTCATCGGTAGAAGTACGGCATTCGCGAATTTGCCAGCGCAATGGCTGCAAACCTTCGAGGCGGTAAAGCGCGCAGGCGATGCAGTTCAGCAGGCGGGCGCGGTCGGCGCCTTCGGTGAGTTCCTTGTCCATGCGCTCGAGCAAGCGGCGCAGTAGCAAATCCTTGTGTTGCGATTGTTCCTGCAATTCGCCCAGCAGCGGGTGGTGCGGTTGGTGGCGGCGGCTTAAATAGAGGTTGGAGTAACCACGTTCTTTTTGCAGCACGTGCACCAGCTGGCAGACGTTGGTGACCAGTTCGCAAATGGCTTGCAGGTGTTCCAGCCCGTGCAGTTCGCTACGGCGGGCAGCGAGAAAAAAGTGCAGGCTGGAAGAGGACTCGGCGGCAGCGGATCTGGACATAACAACATGCTCTGGTGATAAACCGGTTGCCAATCACCAGGGTGACCGGCAACCGGTTTGTAAGTATCGAATTACGACTGTGCGTACCGATATTCAGAAGCAAAAGCTGTACCGGAAATTTGTTTACCGACAACATCGCCAAATACCAGGATCGCCGGGCTTTTCAGGGCGGCGCGTTTGGCGTCATCTTCCATGGTGGCGAGGGTGGAAATAATCTGATATTGGTCGGGCAGGGTCGCATTACCAATCATAGCAACCGGCAGGTCAGCGCGCAGTCCGCCATCGCGTAATTGTTGAGCGATACGCGACAAACGGGCGATGCCCATGTACACCACCACCGTACCGCCTTGCTGTGCCAGCCCGGCGAGATCCGGCATGCTGCCATCTTCGGCGTGTGCGGTTACCAGGGTTACGCTGCTGGCCACACCGCGATGGGTCAGTGAAATGCCGCAGTTGGTGGCAGCCGCCAAACCGGAGGTAATACCGTTAACAATTTCACTGGCAATACCGTTGTCTGCCAGCCATTGGGCTTCTTCGCCGGCGCGGCCAAAAATACACGGATCACCGCCTTTCAAACGCACCACATTCAAACCCTGTTTGGCGTAGAGCAGCATCATGCGTTGAATAAAGTCCTGCGGCGTGGAGGTGCGGCAGCCGCCGCGTTTGCCGGTGTGAATAATGCGAGCGTTGGGGCAGTGCGACAGCACTTGCGGATTGACCAGATCATCCACCAGCACCACATCGGCTTGCGCCAGCGCTTTTACCGCTTTTAATGTCAGTAAATCCGGATCGCCAGGGCCGGCACCAACCAGCCATACTTTTGTGCTCATACATGTCTCCGGTGTCATCAATCAGGGTTGCGTTATAGAAGCCATTTCGCCAGTGCAATGCCGAGAGGGCGGCTATTTTTCTTTTATAAATCCAATTATCAGTTCAGTTGCAAATTCAGTACCACCAGCAAGGCAATTAACAAACTGACGCTTAAACATTGCCAGAAAATCAGCGGGTTTCTTTCAATCAAGGGTATGGATGTGCATTGCCATTCGCTGGCATGCGGATGGTTCAGGGCGTGTATAAACTCTGACAGCTCCGGGAAGCGCTTGTGCGGATCGGGATGCAAGGCTTTTTGCAAAATGGTATCGATGCCGGGCGGCAGGTCCTGGCGAGTCAGTCGCGCCGGTTGATAAACCAGTTTATTGACTTTTGACCGGGAGCTGAGGCGGGCTACGTCAGTTCCGTAAGGCAATTTTCCGGTCAGCATCTGATAGATAACAACCGCCAGGGAAAAAATATCCGACGCATAAATACCTTCATCACCACGAAAATATTCCGGCGCCATGTATTGCAGTGTGCCGGGAAATTCCGGCGCGATATCCAGTGCCGCTGTTTCAGAAATACTGGCCACTTTGGCCGAACCCATATCAATGATCTTGGCCACGCCATCGCGGTTAATCAGAATATTTTCCGGGCGGATATCCTGGTGCAAAATTTCCAGCCGGTGAAACGCCTGCAAGCCGCGTGCAATCTGCTGCACCAGTGACATCATCGTTTCCAGTGGCGCGCGCGGGTTTTCCTGGATCCATTGCGTCAGGGTTATACCGTCAATGAACTCACTGATGGTGTACAAAAATTGCCGTGGCTCATGTTTGGTAAAGGCTTGAATAACGTGCTGGCTGTGAATGCGTCTGGCAATCCATTCTTCCAGCATCAGTCGCTCCAGGTACACCGGGTCGTGGCGTAAATCGAGCGAGGGGATTTTTAAAACGACCTGGGCATCGGTGGCAATTTCGCGTGCGAGATACACATGGCTGCGGCTGCTGGCATAGAGCGGATCAAGAATTTTGAAGCCGTCAAACAGGGCGTTTTTTTCCAGCAAGGGCGGGCAGGGCAAGCTGGTGCTGTAGTGACGCATTTCTTCAGCGTCGGGCACCGGCAAGGATTCAATATGAACAATTTGCACCGTCAGGTTGTCATCGCTGCCCCTTTCCAGTGCATGGCTGACCAGTAAACGGGCAGCCTCTTCCGGATCGGCCTTGTGATCTTGTACGGTGCTGATCAGCAGCGCTTTATCAACAAATTCGTAAATACCGTCGGTTGCCAGAATAAACGTATCGCCTTCCAGCAGGGTCAGGGTGTGGTAATCAATTTCTACATGAGAGTCGAGGCCGAGCGCACGGCCCAGGTAACTTTGGCTGTGCGAAACACGCACCCGGTGATCACTGGTAATTTGTTCCAGTTGCCGGTCGCGCAGGCGGTAAATACGGGTATCGCCCACATGCAAAATATGAGCAGTAACCGATTTTAAAATCAGTGCACTGAACGTGCATAAATAACCACGGTCGTTATCACCGTAGTGCGGGCCGTGGCGTGTTTGCGCTTGCAGCCAGCTGTTGGTTGCACTCAACACCCGGTGCGCCGATTTTTTTACCGACCAGGTTTCCGGCGTACAAAAATAATCTTCCAGAAAACTGGCGACAGCGGTTTCGCTGGCCACGTGGCTGACATCGCTGCTGCTGATGCCATCGGCAATCGCGATGGCGATGCCTTTGGTAGACAGCAGCGGTTCGCCAGGCACACGCAAGCCGTAAAAATCCTGGTTGGAGGGTTTACGGCCGCGGTCGGAACATTGTCCGGCGTTAACCTCCAACTGCGAGCGAGTCGCAGCGGGAGCAAGTGGTGAGTGCAAACTGTTCATACAGAGATCAACTGAATTGACGTTTGGAACCGGTTTTCATATGGGTGGTGTAAAGCGTGAGTCCGGTCAGTGTCAAACCGCCCACCAGGTTGCCCAGTACCACCGGAATTTCATTCCAGATGATGTAATCCATCACCGAAAAATCGCCGCCCATCAGCAACGCAAAAGGAAACAAAAACATGTTTACAATCGAATGCTCAAAGCCCATGGCGAAAAACAACATCACTGGCATCCACATAGCAATAACCTTGCCGCCAACGGTGGTAGATACCATTGCGCCGACCACACCGAGCGATACCATCCAGTTGCACAGTACGCCGCGAATAAAAATCGTCAGCATGCCGGCTGCGCCATATTCCTTGTAACCGAGGGTGCGGTCTTCACCGATGTGGGAAATTTTTTCGCCAACGATGCCGGGGTCGGTAGAAAATCCGTAGGTGAATACAATGGCCATTAGTACCGCAACCAGAAAGGCACCCAAAAAGTTACCGAGAAAAACCCAGCCCCAGTGTTTCAAAATAGCTTTGATTGTTACTCCCGGGCGTTTGTCAAACCAGGCCAGCGGTGTTAATACAAAAACACCGGTTAATAAATCAAAACCCATCAGGTACAAAATACAAAAACCGACCGGAAACAAAATAGCACCGAGAATCGGCATGCCGGTTTGTACGGTTACCGTGACCGCAAATACTGCCGCCAGCGCGAGAATGCCACCGGCCATAAACGCGCGGATCACCACATCGCGGGTTGCCATGTAAATTTTGGATTCACCGGCATCCACCATTTTGGTGACGAATTCGGAGGGAACGACATAGGACATGGAAAACTCCTCAGGAAAAAGTAAACGCGCCTTGATCAATCTGCCAGGCAGATTTCTACATGCTCGCCGTTAATGCGTGTTTGCCACACCGGTAGTTGCTGCTCGGGATATTCCAGGCAGCGACCACTGCTCAAACAAAAATGTTGTTTGTACAAAGGCGATGCGACTACCACTTCGCCGTTGATATGCGCCGTCAAACCGCGGCCAATGACATTGGCTCCGGATTTCGGGTCGCGGTTGCCTACCGCAAAAACATTTTGTTCAGTTAATCCCGGCAAGTAAAAAAGTGCGACTTGCTGGTCTTCAACGCGGGCAACCACGCCGGAGTTGGCGACCAGATCATCGCGTTTGCAAATCGTTTTCCAGCGGGGCAGGTTTGCAGAAGCTGTGTTTTGCATTAAACAATCTCCTCGGCAATGGCGATCAATTGCGGTTCATAGGCGGGTAAAGGGCGGCGTTGATTTCTTTCGCGGATAAAACGAATGTCATCATCGGCGGCCTGGTCGTTAACAAAGGTGCGGAAGCGCTTGAGTTTTTCCGGGTCGCTGATGGCGTTGGTCCATTCGCATTCGTAACGGTCAACAATCAGTTGCATTTGTGCTTCCAGCTCGGCGGCAAGGCCGAGGCTATCATCAATGACAACCGCTTTGAGGTAGTCGAGGCCGCCTTCAAGCGACTCGCGCCATACCGAAGTGCGCTGCAATTTGTCGGCAGTGCGAATGTAGAACATCAGCACGCGGTCGATGTAACGAATCAGCGTTGCATCATCGAGGTCAGTGGCAAACAATTCGGCGTGACGCGGGCGCATACCGCCGTTGCCGCACACGTACAGGTTCCAGCCATTTTCGGTGGCAATCACGCCGATGTCCTTGCTCTGCGCTTCCGCACATTCGCGGGTGCAACCGGACACGGCAAATTTCAATTTGTGCGGTGCGCGCAAACCTTTGTAGCGGTGCTCAATGTCCAGCGCCATTTGCACGCTGTCCTGCACACCGTAACGACACCAGGTGCTACCGACGCAGGATTTAACGGTGCGGGTAGATTTGCCGTAGGCGTGGCCGGTTTCAAAACCGGCGGCAATTAATTCACTCCAGATGTCCGGCAGTTCATGCAATTGCGCGCCGAATAAATCGATACGCTGGCCACCGGTAATTTTGGTGTAGAGATCGTATTTTTTGGCCACCTGGCCGATGGCGATTAACGCATCCGGAGTAATTTCTCCGGCGGGAATACGCGGTACGATGGAGTAGGTACCGTTTTTCTGCATGTTGGCCATGAAGGTGTCGTTGGTGTCTTGCAAAGGCACCAGCGCGCTGTTCATGATCGGGCGGTTCCAGCAAGAGGCGAGAATGGAGCCCACGGCAGGTTTGCAAATGGTGCAGCCGAGGTGCCCTTTGCCGTGGCGAGCGAGCAGTTCATCAAAACTTTCGATGGCTTCCACGCGCACAATGTCGTACAGCTCCTGGCGGGTGTAGCTGAAGTGTTCGCACAAACTTTTATCAACTTCCACGCCGCGCGCGGTGAGTTCGTGTTCAAAAACCTGCTTCAACAAAGCCGCACAGCCGCCGCAACCGGTGGCTGCTTTGGTGCAGCTTTTTAATTCAGCAATGTCCTGGCAACCGGCATCAACTGCATCGCAAATCGCGCCTTTGCTAACGTTGTGGCAAGAGCAAATGGTAGCGGTGGCGGGCAGCGCATCAACACCCAATGCCGGTGTTGCACTGTTGCTTGGCAAAATCAGTCCGGCCGGGTCGGCGGGTAAATCAATGCCGTTATTCACGTATTGCAACAAGGTGTCGTAGTAGCTGTTGTCGCCAACCAGAATAGCGCCCAGCGCTTTTTTGCCATCGGCAGAAACGACCAGGCGGCGATAACAGGCGTTGGCTTCGTCAATAAAACGGTAGCTGCGTGAGCCGGGGGTGTTGCCCGCCGCATCGCCAATGGAGCCTACGTCTACACCGAGTAATTTCAGTTTGGTGGACATGTCGGCACCGGTAAAAGGCGAAGACGGTTGCTGGCACAGCAGTGCCGCCACGTTTCTCGCCATTTGGTAACCGGGTGCAACCAGTCCGAAAATGCGTTCGTTCCAGGCCGCACATTCACCAATCGCGTAAATGGATTCATCGCTGGTGCGGCAATCGTTGTTGATGCTGATACCGCCACGGGGCGCGATGTCCAGATGGCATTGACGAGCCAGATGATCTTGCGGGCGAATACCGGCGGAGAAAACAATCAGGTCGGTTTCCAGCAAGGTGTCGTCGGCAAATTGCATCTGGTAGCGGTATTCGTTGCCGGCAACAATCGCCTGGGTGGCTTTGTTCAAATGCACCGATACGCCGAGTTCTTCGATACGCGCTTTCAGGGCGCCACCGCCTTCGCCATCCAACTGTACCGGCATCAAACGCGGAGCAAATTCCACGACATGGGTTTCAAGGCCGAGGCTGCGTAAGGCATTGGCGGCTTCGAGGCCGAGCAGACCACCACCGATCACCACGCCACGGCGCGAAACGTTGGCAGCGGCGCGAATGCTGTCGAGGTCATCGAGGGTGCGATACACCAGACGCGCATCACCTTCGGCACCTTCAATGGGCGGCACGAAAGGATAGGAACCGGTGGCCAGCACCAGGGTGTGGTAAGCGAAATTTCCTTTCGAGGTAATCAGCTGTTTGGCGGTACGGTCAATTTCCTGTACCTGCAAGCCGGAAAACAGCGTGATGCCTGGAGCCTGATACAGCGACGCGTCACTCAACGCCAGCGATTCTGCATCGCGGCCGTTGAAATATTCGGACAGGTGTACCCGGTCGTAGGCTCTGCGGCTTTCTTCGCCGAAGACATGGATTTGATAATGTTGCAGCGCACCCTGTGCCAGAAGTTGCTCGACACAGTGATGACCCACCATGCCATTACCAACAATGGCCAGCACCGGCAGGGACGAATTTGTTGTATTTGTTTTCATGGTTTTCCACGGTTCTCCGGTTTTTTTAAGCAAAAAAAAGGCGCCTTGACCTTTCGGTCAGGGCGCCATTGCCGGTATCTCAATCTGTCGTGCCGAGTGATGTTCGACACAAAGGGTATTTAGCAAGCGGTGTGCCAGAAATGGTTTTGTCAGTAACTAAAAGGCATTGCCGGTTGTTTCGCCAGAGAAAAGCACCTTGCAGCGAAAAATCAGTCAGTGAATCGCTTCACATCAGTGCAGACCAGGCGGTTTTTGCACCTGATTGAAGCTGGAAGAATTTTTTGCCTTTGGAAAGAGATTGCTGAATCGCAATGAGACCGGCGAACGGCGTAACTGAAGGGCGGCAGCGCGTTATCGTGAAGGGCAGACAATCTTACGGAAGACTCCCGGTAACTGCACAGAGGCAGATACCGGGAAGCAAAGCAGGTTTAACTGCTGGAATGTTGCGGTACTGCGTCCAGCTCGCCGGAAGCGCGCGCCTTTTTGCCGTATACGGCTTCAAACAGCGGCGATGCCATCAGCGTGGTAACAATGGCCATCAGCACCAGCATGGAGAAAAGTGCAGGGCCAATCACCCCGGCTTGCAGGCCGATGTTGATAATAATCAGCTCCATCAAACCACGGGAATTCATCAGTGCGCCAATGCCCAGTGCGGTGCGATTGTCTTCACCGCATAAACGCGCCGCCGCCCAGCAGGCACCAAATTTGGCTAAAACAGAACCCGCCAAAACCACACCGGCGATGGCCAGCAATTCGATACTGTTGACCATGGTCAGCTGGGTGTTAAGGCCTGAGTAGGTGAAGAACATCGGCAGCAACACCACGACCGCGAATGGCTCCAGTTTTTCCCTTACCTGGGCGCTCAGTACACCGCGCGGCATGACGGCGCCTAACAGGAAGCCGCCGAACACCGCATGCAAACCAATGTAGTCTGCAACCCAGGCAGACAACATAAACAGCATCAACACAATAGAGAGCAGTGTTGAACTGAGTGGTTTGCCTTCAGCATGTTCTTTGGCGGCGAGACGCTCCAGCGGAGCCAGCAATTTCGGGCCGAGTAAAATCATAAAGCCGGCAAATAAAATACCGCCGCCGATGGCTGCAATAGCAACACTACTGCCGGCACCGAAGCTGGCCAAAACAATCGCCAGCACACACCAGGCGGCGGCATCGTCAATGGCACCGGCGGAGAGCGTCAAAGTACCCAGCCGGGTATGGCTCAAGCCGCGTTCATGAATAATGCGCGCCAGCATTGGGAAGGCGGTAATGGCGATAGCGGCACCCATAAACAGCGTGGCGTTAAAGCGGGTGGCGCTATCGGAGAACAATCCGGGCACCGTCATCAGCCAGGGTGTGATGGCGATGGCGACCAGAAAAGGTACCGCCATACCCGAGACAGAAACCGCCATGGCGCTACGCGCGTTACTGCGGAAATGTGCGGTGTTAAAACCGAGACCCACCAGAAACATGTACAGGCCAACGCCTAATTGAGCGCCTACATAAAGCGTGCCTTTGTTTTCCGGTGGGAAAATGTACGCCTGAATTTCCGGTAAAAAATACCCGAACAGCGATGGCCCGAGAATAACGCCGGCGATCATCTCGCCAACCACCTGGGGTTGTTTAAAGTATGTTCGGCCTATCCAGCCCACCGTGCGGCAGGTGAGCAAAATGAAGAACATCTGCAAAAAGAAGGTTATCGAGAGTTGTGCAATTGACATGGTATGACGTGTCCGATGAAGGGGCAGCGACCCTGGTTATAGTTATTAAATGCTGCCGGTGGCCCTGGTGCGCAGGAACCGGCGTCCGGCAGCTTAAAACGTGCTTTCGGGCGCCTGCGATAAATTTTCTCTATGGCAATCGGCAGCGGCTGGTCGGATAACGGCGATCAGGGGGAGATAGCCACAAACCGGCCGGTCAGCGGGCCACGTTGTTCTATGCGGGCGATACTGTGAGAGGGATAAACCTCAACCAGTTGCACCGGTATTTCCTGACGGATGAGTCGTACATCGTAATGCTGGTAAACGCCGGTAATGGGGTATTGGCTCAGTTGGTAGAGGTTGAGAATATCGCCGTTGCGCAAACCGTGGTTGGCACCGCTGTGCACCACCAGCGTCGCCTGTCCCTCGCGTAATTCGACCGGTGCCACATGCGGTTGGCAGCGAATGGCGGTTACCAGCTCATCGCGGGCGTGTTGCAGCAATTGCCAGACTTGCTCGCCGTAATCTGACTGGCGGAACCGCGTGGAATCAAAGCCGATATCGCCATAACGCCGCGCCGGCCAGATGCCGGTGGTGCGGTAGGTGTTGTCAAATAGCAGTTCGCCGGTGATGCCATCGCGCAGCTGTAAATACAGGCTGAACAGTCGCTGGCGTTTGTCTTTGCTACTTTTAAGGTTGAACGTATCGCGGGCGCCATTTACAACGCGGGTGTAAAGGCCGCTGTATTCGCTGGTCGGCGTCATGGACATATCGCTGATGGTGCCGCTGATAATCAGTTGCGCCCGGTGTTTGGCCGCTTGCTGACGTGTGACGGTAGTCAGCTCAAACGGCGAATTGGTTTGCGGGTCTTCCAGCGGCGGAGTAATCAAACTGGCGGGTGCCGAAATTTGTTGTGTAGCGAGATCTTCCAGCAGCCATTGCGGCAGCGCGTCATCAATATCATGCAAATAACCGGCGTTGCTGCTGGCGGCTTGCACCCGTTGAAAGCGGGTAATGATCAGCGATTTTTTATAGCGCGATGCGGAAACTGCGGCGCAGTGTCCGGGGTCAATAGCCCGGGTCTGTTCCGGTATTGTAGTATCTGCCGCCAGTGCCGGTAGTGTCAGCAGAGCCATGAAAGCACTGGCGAGCAGGGTTTTAATTAAAGACACGTGGCACTCCCTGAAGATATAAGCTGATTGGGTCGTCAAAGGTTATGATGGCCTGAAACACGCTGTAAAGATAATGTATTTACAGGCAATAGCCCGAAGGTTACAGACTGCTGACAAACGTCAGGTAAGCACAATGCGCGTTTGGTGTCAGGACGCTTGTTCCCGTTAATAACTAACGGACAAATGGCACTGACCCTCCGGTCCTGATAAACCTGCAGTGCTGATAAATAGGTCCCGATGAATAAAGGCGCTAGTCAATAACCTGGAGCGCACCTGTGCGTCGGGTATTATCTTTATCATCGGCGGAAAGCGGCGCGCCTTTAACAGTTTTCTTGAGCGGCCTGCTTTTGGTCGCTTCCACGGATTATTTTACGAATGCAGGATTCTCTTTCACTATGAATAACAGGGATTCAATCGCGGTAATAAGTGTGTTGGTCGGGCTGTTGTTAATGACCGCGTGCAGTTCGCAACCGGGCCGTAATTACACCGAAACCGGTTTGCAGGAAACGCTGGAAACCGAAATTTTACCGGACACCAGCAAAATGTTTACCTACCGGCTGCGCTTGCCCGATGGTGCAGTGCCCAGCCATATACGGGTAGTGCAGGGGAATTCTCGGGCGATGCCAGCGGGTGCCGGTATTGAAATCAACCGCACTACCAGCCGTCGCCTGTTGGAAAATACCGGTTATGTGGTAGAAAACCTTGGCTATTGCCGCACGGGTTTTTTCACTCTGGATCAACGGGTATCGCGCTACCATCTATGGTTGAAGGGCGAGTGCCGCGAAGGTGCAACGGCAGAAGATATTGAACGTTTCGGACGGGAAAATACCCTGACGGTGCCAACCGCACCGCGCTAATGTTTGGTGATGTGCCCGGCGCTTCATCAAATGCCGGGCTTTTTATGGCGCGCTCATTTTTAGTAAAAATCAGGCAAGTTCGCTGTTGCCCAGCAGGCGAACCAGCATCGGGCGATTTTCCGGTGTGACCAGATCCGCCAGGGTGTATTGATCAAGCGCTATAAAAAAACTCTCCAGCGCTTCGGCAAATATTTTTTTCAAATGACAGGCCGGTGTCAGCAGGCAACCGGCACCTCCGGTAAAGCAATCAACCAGCGTGGTGTGTTGTTCGGTAAGGCGCACCAGCTCGCCAACATTTAATGTCGCGGCCGGTTGTGCCAGATGCAAGCCGCCATTTTTACCCCGCACTCCGGTGATATAGCCCTCGTTACTCAACAGCTGCGCCACCTTCATCAAGTGGTTGCGAGAGATGTCATAGCACTCGGCCACCTCGGCAATGGTCACCCGCCTTGGGTCGTGGGTGGCGAGGTACATCATCAGGCGCATTGCGTAGTCGGTGTAACGGGTAATTTGCATGCCATATATCCAGAACTATCCCGGGCGACCATCCACCCTGGGGCGAGATAAAATTGGCCAGTAAATAACGACAAAGGCACCAAAAGCAAGCGCCCATGCAAATACCGATAGCAGGATGCCACTGCCGAACGGCAGCCATTGCAGCGCGGTGGCCATGCGCAGTACCGCAGCGACCAGAATAGCGATGTAAATGAACACCGCAAAACGCGGTAATTTCATGGGCCGCCCGGTGTGACCCAGGGCAACCCGGGTCATCACCGCCAGGATCAATGTGCCCATGGCGCCGGCGCCCAGCGCATGCTGCCAGGCCGATGCCGGCACCCATCCCAAGCCTGCCAGCCCTTTAAACAGCAGCGCTGCGGCTACCCAGGCGTAGCCAATGTGCAATATCCAGAGCAGTGGTTCGCGATGGGTAAGCCAGCCGCGCCAGCGGAAAAGCCGAAAGCCGTTGGTGAATGCCGCCAGCAATGCCAGGGTTGGCACCAGCCAGTGAAGCTGTAGCCAGGTGGCCAGCGGTTCGGCGGGAATCAGCGCGGCGGTTGTTGCCAGCGTGAGCGCCTCCAGTTTTGGGCAGGTTTTTACCTCGGCATCGCGGCCGCCGTGCATGCGCAGCCAGTTGCGGGTAAACGCCGGAATAATACGGCCGCCAATAACCACCATTAACAGGGTAACCATCCCCAGCGCCAGATTTTCTCCGGCAAGCGACCAGCGAATATCCGCTTGCAGCGCGCCTATGTGCATAAAAAGGTTGGCGACACCGAGCAGCGCAATGATGCCGGCCAGCATCAGGTTTTTACGGTTGCCGTAGCGCAACAGCAGGCGGGCGAGAAAAATCGCCAGTGCCCATAGAAACAGCAAATCCACCATGGCAATGCATACCAGCGGCAAACCGGCGCCCATCACCATGACCAGCCGCCCGGCCAGCCAGAGCGCGGCGAGAGCAATTAACCCGCCATTTTTCAGTGGTGGGGCGCCAGTCCAGTTACAAACCGCGGTAAGAATGAAACCTGCAATGGCGGCACTGGTCATACCAAAGAGCATTTCATGGCTGTGCCAATGCAATGGCAACCAACCTGCCGGTACCCCAATGTGGCCCGTAAGTACGCCCGCCCACAGCAGGATAATGGCAATGGCGTAACTGGCGGTTAATAGAAAGAACAGACGGAATGGATACGAGGCGAGTACGGACCGGGGGGAGGCGGACATAGCAAAATTCTCTCGGGGCTTGCGTTGTTGCAGTGTATACCTTATAAAATGTATTTTGAATGCATGTTATAAAAATTATCCGCTTTGCCAGGATGTGAAGCGAATAAGGGGTGGGGTGGGGGTGCTGAATTGTCGGCTTTCGCAAGCGAAAATAAAGTTTCGTTAGCAACCGTATCTGATTCTGTTATCCGCTCTGACTATCCGGTATGTTGTAGCCATTGAAAAATGGCCTGTTTTACCGTGCCAAATTTTGGTGCAAAAAAACCTGATTGACCAGATATTGTTCTGGCGCAAAGTAGAAGCCTGAAAAATGCTTCAGAATAAATGTTGTAACCCCTTGTATCTATTGGAGAGCTTTATGAAAATCCGTTCATTATGTGTAGCAGTTGCCCTGTGTTCGGCCGGCGGTTTTGCCATGGCAGATGATTGTTCTGTCACCATCGACAGCAACGATGCCATGCAATTTGCTACCAAGGAAGTGACCGTTAACAAGTCTTGCGAGAACTTCACCGTTAACCTGAACCACACGGGAAAACTGGCCAAGAACGTCATGGGGCACAATTGGGTGCTGACCAAAAGTGATGACGTGCGCGCTGTCGCTCAGGAAGGTATGGCTGCCGGTTTGAATAATCATTACCTGAAGCCGGATGATGCACGCGTCATTGCCTTCACTGAAATGATCGGCGGCGGCGAAACAACCTCGGTAACTTTTCCGGTCAGCAAACTGTCTGCTGACGAATCTTATACTTTCTTCTGTTCTTTCCCGGGACACGTCGCGATTATGCAAGGATCTCTGACGATTGCGTTATAATAGGGCGCATTTTTTTTGGTGGTGCACGATTTTTACTGTTTTTGCACCAGTTTGGAACACAAAAATCGTGTATCGCTGAAGAAAATGTATTCCTACTATCTCAATCTGGCGCAAGCCAATGTCAGGAGCCGTAATGAGTGATGTTCATAAAAGAATAACCGGTATTTTTGACCAGGTTATTAAACGTAACCAGGGCGAGCACGAATTTCACCAGGCGGTGAAAGAAGTGATTGAAACCCTGGAACCGGTTCTGAGAAAGCATCCCGAATACGCCGATCACAAAATTATAGAGCGTATTTGTGAACCCGAACGTCAAATCATCTTCCGGGTACCCTGGGTAGATGACAAAGGCGAAGTTCAAATCAACCGCGGTTTCCGCGTTGAGTTCAACAGTGCCCTCGGCCCTTACAAAGGCGGTCTGCGCTTTCACCCGTCAGTAACCCTGGGAACCATCAAGTTCCTCGGCTTTGAGCAAATCTTCAAGAATGCCTTGACCGGTTTGCCCATTGGTGGCGGTAAAGGTGGCTCCGACTTTGATCCGAAAGGCAAGTCAGACGCTGAAGTTATGCGTTTCGTACAAAGCTTTATCCTCGAACTTTACCGCCACATTGGCGAACACACTGACGTCCCTGCCGGTGACATTGGTGTAGGCGCTCGTGAAATCGGTTATATGTTCGGTCAGTACAAGCGTATTACCAACCGTTACGAATCCGGTGTTTTGACCGGTAAAAGCCCTGCCTGGGGTGGCGCACTGGTGCGTAAGGAAGCGACCGGTTACGGTGCAGTATTCTTCCTGGAAGAAATGCTGAAAACCCGTGGTATTGGCCTGGAAGGCAAAACCTGCGTGGTTTCAGGTTCCGGTAACGTAGCGATTTACGCTATTGAGAAGCTGCAACAGTACGGTGCCAAAGTTGTGGCCTGTTCTGACTCCAACGGCGTGATTTATGATCCTGCCGGTATTGATCTGGAGATCGTCAAGCAGCTGAAAGAAGTTGAGCGCAAGCGCATCAGCGACTACGTCAAACTGCGTGGTGGTGCTACTTTCATCGAAAATGGCAACATTTGGGACATTCCTTGCGAATTGGCTCTGCCGTGCGCAACGCAGAATGAGCTGGATGGCGGCGATGCCCAAACGCTGGTTAAAAATGGCCTGTTGGCAGTCAGTGAAGGGGCGAACATGCCATCTACACCGGAAGCCATCAAAGTCTTCCAGGATGCTGGTATTGCTTACGGTCTGGGCAAAGCAGCCAACGCCGGTGGTGTAGCCACTTCCGCGCTGGAAATGCAACAAAACGCCAGCCGTGATTCCTGGTCGTTCGAATACAGCGAAGAGCGTCTGAAAGTCATCATGCAGAACATTCACCAGAATTGTTATGACACTGCCGAAGAATACGGTAGCAAAGGCAATTATGTGTTGGGTGCAAACATTGTTGGCTTCCGTCGTGTTGCTGAAGCGATGCTGGCATTTGGTGTAGTTTAACTACATCGGTGCAAGTTACTCCGCCCGGGGCCTCGTGCCCAGGGCGAGGTAGCTGCCCGGTTTCCCCTCTTTTCTCTCCTCCTCTTTCTTTTTCGCCCCTGCCCTGGCAGTTGTCTCGGTGCGCCGGTGTTTTGCCGTTATAATGACGGTTTTAGCTGACCGCCAACCGGATTCTCTATGACCCTCTCTTCCCTGATTCTCAAACCCCAGTGTGACCGCCGACTCAAGTTGGGGCATCTCTGGATTTATAGCAATGAAGTGGATGTGGAGCGGTCACCGTTGCGCAACTTTGAAGCCGGTCAGCAGGTGCGGATTGAAGCATCCAGTGGTAAATGTCTTGGCATCGCCCTGATGAACCCGGCCGGTTTGATCTGCGCCCGGGTTATCAGTCGTGATGAGCAATATCCGCTGGATAAATCCTTGCTGGTGCACCGTATCAAGCAGGCGCTGGGTTTGCGTACGCTGGCGTTTGATCAGCCGTATTACCGTCTGGTGTACGGCGATTCCGACCTGTTGCCCGGTTTGGTGGTAGATCGTTTTGGTGATTATCTGGTGGTGCAAATCGCCAGTGCCGGTATGGAGCGGGTAAAAGAGCAGGTGGTTGAGGCGCTGGTGCAAGTGCTCAAGCCGGAAGGCATTTTACTCAGCAATGACCACAGCGCCCGTGCGCTGGAGCAGTTGCCGGAATATGTAGAAGTGGCTTACGGCAGCATTCCCGACCAGGTTGAGCTGGTTGAAAACGGTACGCGGTTCCTGGCGCCGGTAGCGGGCGGGCAGAAAACCGGCTGGTTTTACGATCATCGCGTCAACCGTGCGCAGTTGCAGCAGTATGTTAAAGGCAAGCGCGTGCTGGATGTGTTTTCCTACATCGGTGGCTGGGGCGTGCAGGCCGCTGTCGCCGGCGCTGCGGAAGTGGTTTGTGTGGATGCCTCCGCCAGTGCGCTGGAAGGTGTTGAGCGCAATGCCGAATTGAACGGCGTGATAGATCGTGTCTCGGCCATTCATGGCAAAGCCATCGACGTGTTAAAGCACCTGATTGCCGAAGGCGAGCGTTTCGATGTGGTGGTGCTCGACCCGCCAGCATTTATCAAGCGCCGTAAGGATCAAAAGGCCGGCGAGGCGGCTTACCGTCATATCAATGAGTTGGGTATTCGCTTGCTGGGGCGTGATGGTTTGCTGGTGGCCGGTTCCTGTTCCATGCATCTGGGTAAAGATACCCTGGTGGATATTGTGCGCGCTGCCGGTCGCCATCTGGACCGTCATGTGCAAATTATCGGCCAGGGCGGGCAGGGCGCTGACCACCCTGTGCACCCGGCTATTCCGGAAACCGATTATCTGAAAGCGGTATTCGCCCGGGTTTACATTCCCTGATGTTCTTCACTGATCTGTTTGCCTATGGGCCCGTCGGTATGTTTCCGGCGGGGTTATGCGATTGACGGCAGGTGGGTCAGTGGCCGTTCATCCCTCAGGCTGATCACCGGCCAGCCGCGCCGGTTGGCCTCTTCCCGCAACAAATCATCCGGATCTACCGCGACCGGACTGGTTACTTCTTTTAGCAGTGGCAAGTCGTTGATCGAATCACTGTAAAAATAGCTGCCCTCCAGTGAAAATCCTTGTTGCGCCATCCACGCCTGCAAGCGGGTTACTTTGCCTTCGCGAAAGCAGGGTGTGCCGAGTGGGCGCCCGGTGTAGCGATCATCCAGCATCTCCGCGTCTGTTGCCATAATGTGGTCAACACCGAGGCGTGCGCCGATCGGATGGGTAATAAAGCTGTTGGTGGCGGTAATAATCAGCAGGTAATCGCCACGCTGACGGTGTAATGCCAGCAGAGCTTGCGCCTTGGGCAACATGATCGGTTCTATGTGCAGGCGCATGAATTCATCGTGAAACACTTGCAGCTCATCCAGCGTATGCCGCGCAAGCGGGGCGAGGGAAAACTCCAGGTAGGCATTCATATTCAGCGTGCCATTTTTATAATCCTGGTAAAACCGATCGTTCTGCCGGCGATATTCCTCGGCATCTACCAGCGCCTTGCCGGTTAAAAATTCGCCCCAGCTGTGGTCGCTGTCGCCCGCAATAAGCGTATTGTCCAGATCAAAAATGGCAAGTTTCACGCAGTCACCTTTATATGCACTCATAAAATGGGTGCCACAGCATACTGGCTGGCAGGATGTTACTCAACCGGCTGAAAAACCCATAAGTCTGCGGGAAAAGCGATTATTTTGTCTGAAAAATGCTTCAATAAATTCGTCACAGAAAGGCGCCCTGGCGAATTGCTGTGGACGGTATGTTTGTGGAACAATACCCCTCAATTTCCTATTCATCAGAGCGCCTGCCTTCCGTCTTTTTGACACCATTGGCAACTGCTCCCAAGGACCACAAGCCCCGTGATAGATACTGATGGCTTTCGCCCGAATGTGGGCATCATTCTTACTAACGAGCGCGGAGAGTTGCTCTGGGCCCGTCGTGTGGGCGGGCAGGATGCCTGGCAATTTCCCCAGGGCGGCATCAACTCCCATGAAACCCCCGAACAAGCGCTTTACCGTGAATTGTATGAAGAGATTGGTTTGCATCCCGATGATGTCGACATTCTCGCCTGTACCCGCGGCTGGCTGCGCTACCGTTTGCCCAACCGCCTGGTAAGGCACAATTCCCAGCCTTTGTGCGTGGGGCAAAAACAAAAATGGTTTTTATTGCGCCTGAAAACCGATGAAGGCCGCATTTGCCTGAGTAATGGCGGGCGTGCCGAATTCGATGCCTGGCGCTGGGTCAGTTACTGGTATCCATTGGGTAAAGTGGTCGCTTTCAAGCGCGATGTGTATCGCCGTGCATTGAAAGAACTGTCTTTATCTCACAGTGAGCTGGAAGAAGCTCACCTCCGCCTGCTGTCCTCCGACAGCCGCTCCTGATCCGGAATCCTATGCTACATTCGCTGCGCAGTATCGTTCAGGAAGTTAACGCCGCCCGGGATATGAAAACCGCGCTGGCGATTATTGTTATGCGCGTGAAACATGCCATGCAAACCCAGGTTTGCTCGGTGTACCTGCGCGATGACAAAGGCGAATACCTGCTCATGGCGACCGAAGGGTTAAACCCCAAAGCGGTTGGTCAGGTGCGTTTGCGCCGGGGCGAAGGTCTGGTTGGCCGGGTCGTGGTCCGGGAAGAACCCATTAACCTCGAACACGCCGAAGCGCACCCGAGTTATCAATATTTTCCGGAAACCGGTGAAGAGCGCTACAGCTCTTTTCTGGGCGTGCCGATCATTCACCATCGTCAGGTACTGGGTGTGCTGGTTGTTCAGCAGGTTGAACAGCGCCGTTTTGATGAAGGCGACGAAGCTTTTCTGGTCACCATGTCTGCCCAGCTGGCAGCCGTTATTGCCCATGCCGAAGCCACCGGTGATCTGTTGACGCTGGGCGAAAAGCCGCGCCAGGCAAAGTTTGTGGGTGTGTCCGGTGCGCCGGGTATTGCGATCGGTGAGGCGGTGGTTATCTCGCCGGTGGCCGATTTACAGTCAGTGCCTTTTAAAGCCTGCGACGATGTTGACGCTGAATTGGCTTTTTTCCAGCGCAGCCTGATGGCGGTGCGGGAAGACATCAAAGGCCTTGGCTCACAGTTAAAAGAGCGCCTGAACCGCGAGGAACAGGCGCTTTTTGATGCCTATCTGGCGATGCTCGACGATGCCTCGCTGGCGCGCGAAGTGTCCGAGCGCATCCGCAAGGGCGTTACCGCGCCTTATGCCTGGGCGGAGGTGATTCTCGAACACGAGCGCACCTTCACCAGCATGAATGATCCTTATTTGCGGGAGCGCGCTACTGACTTGCGCGACCTGGGGCGTCGGGTGCTGGCCTATTTGCAGGAGTCCACACAAAAGTGCCGCATCTATCCCGATAGAACTATTTTGATCGGTGAAGAACTCACCGCGTCGATGTTGGGAGAAGTGCCCAGAGAAAAACTTGCCGGTCTGGTATCGGTTGAGGGCTCCAGTAACTCGCACGTCGCTATTCTGGCGCGCGCCATGGATATTCCCACCGTTATGGGCGCGGTTGATCTGCCGTATACCCAGATGGATCAGCGCCCGGTAATTGTTGACGGCTATAAAGGTGTGGTGCACACCGACCCCGGCTCGCAACTGCGCAAACACTACAAAGCCATTTATATCGAAGAGCAGCAGCTGGTCAAAGGCCTCGAAGCGCTGCGCGATTTGCCCTGCGAAACGCTGGACGGTTACCGCGTGCCCTTGTGGGTTAACACCGGTTTGATGACCGATGTAGTGCGCTCGCTGGAGCGGGGCGCAGAAGGTGTGGGTCTTTACCGTACCGAGGTGCCCTTTTTGTTGCGTGATCGCTTCCCTGGTGAAGAAGAGCAGCGGCAAATTTACCGCGAACAGCTGGAAGCTTTTTCACCGCATCCGGTGACCATGCGTACGCTGGATATCGGTGGTGACAAGGCGCTTCCCTATTTCCCGATTGAAGAAGACAATCCTTTTCTTGGCTGGCGCGGTATTCGCGTCACGCTCGACCACCCGGAAATTTTCCTCACCCAGATCCGCGCCATGATGAAGGCGAGTGAAGGGCTGGATAATTTGCGTATTTTGTTGCCAATGATTACCAGCGTGCCCGAACTGGATGCCTCGCTGGTGCTGATTCACCGGGTTTTTAATGAGCTGCGTGAAGAAGGTTATGACATTCATCTGCCGCCCATCGGTGTGATGATCGAAGTGCCGGCAGCGGTTTATCAGGTGCGCGAACTGTCATCGCGCGTACAATTTTTATCGGTGGGCAGTAACGACCTTACCCAGTATTTGCTGGCGGTAGATCGCAACAATGCCCGCGTGGCCGATGTGTATCAGGCGTTTCATCCGGCGGTGTTCCGTGCCTTGCAAACCATTGTCGATGAGGGGCATAAAGAAAATGTCAGCGTCGGTATTTGCGGTGAGTTGGCCGGTGATCCTGGCGCGGCCATTTTGTTGATGGCGATGGGTTTTGATGTGCTGTCAATGAACGCCACCAACCTGCCCAAGGTGAAGTCGGTGATTCGTGGCATCACCTTGCTGCAGTCGCGCGCGTTGTTGGCAGAAGTCATGGCGCTTTCCGATGCCGACCAGATTCGTGAGCGCGTAGAACGTGCATTGCGCGAAGCCGGCGTAACCCGTCTCATCCGACCACTCGATAACGCGGGTTAACTCGTGACAGGTTGCTGAGCAATCTCGGGTTGGCAAACGGACAGAATGGCACCATGACACATGATTTTGAAAAACAACGGAATTTATTCGCAACCTGACTCTGGCTAACCCGCGTTTACTCAATAATCTGCCCCCGATAAATACGCACCGGTCTGGCGGGGGTGCGAACTTCCGCCGGTGTCGCTTCGGCGGCTGGCTGGTCGGTCAGCGCGGCCTGCCCGCGATACATTTTCATGGATTGCTTTTGTGCCTGAATTTCCGGGTGCTCCAGTACCTCCAGCCAGTCTTCGCCTGCCAGTGTAAACAGCTCCTTGATAAGCGCCTGGATAATAACGTCAGGGCCGCGGTGATAGAGCTCGGCCAGTTCCTGCATCATTTGCGGATTGGCCAACTTTACGTCGGGTTTCATGGCTGAATCCACGCGTCGTCGAATTTCGAAAACCAGCTCGATCATTGGTCTGCTGAACTGCATACGCTACTCCCCTGGTCTTATCATCGGGGAATAAAGCAATAAATCCGCCAGGTCGGCAGATGGCTGCAAAATCAGAGGCATAGCGGTGTGAAGTGCTGCACATTTTGTTGCAGGTGCGCCAGATCAGTGCGATCAGGCAACAAAATGTATCAGTGAATGGCGGGTCAGCCCAATCGATGATCCATGGAGGAAGCCGGTTCCGGGCAGGTGTGATCCCCGACTATTTTGGCGGGCACGCCGGCAACGGTGGTGCGCGGCGGAACGTCTTTCAATACCACGCTGCCAGCGCCAACGCGTGCACAATGACCCACCTCAATATTGCCCAACACCTTGGCACCGGCGCTGATCAATACCCCGTGGCGGATTTTCGGGTGACGATCGCCTGCGGCTTTGCCGGTTCCGCCCAGAGTCACCGACTGCATAATCGAAACATTATCTTCTACCACGGCAGTCTCTCCGATAACGATACCGGTGGCATGGTCAAACATAATGCCTTTGCCAATGCGTGCCGCCGGGTGGATATCCACCGAAAATACCGACGAAATACGGTTTTGTAAAAACAGCGCCAGCGAGCGGCGTCCCTGTTGCCATAGCCAGTGGGTGATACGAAAGGATTGCAGCGCGTGGAAACCTTTGTAATATAGCAGCGGCGTGACCAGCGAGCAGCAGGCCGAGTCCCGCTCATTAACCGCTTGCAGATCGGCGCGTACTGCCTGGGCGATGGACGGATCGGCTTGCAGGGCTTCGTTAATCACCTCGCGCAGCAGCATGGCGGGCAGCGACGGGCTGTCCAGTTTGTTGGCGAGGTGAAAACTGAGCGCGGATTCCAGCGAATGGTGGTTGAGTACCGACGCATGCAAAAAGCTGGCAAGCACCGGCTCCTGCTGCGCCTGTAATTGTGTCTGGCTGCGGATGGTGTTCCAGAGTTCATCTGCCTGATAAGCGGAGAGCGATGCTTTCATGGGAAACCTGCCTGATCACTATAAACTGCAAAAGGCGGCCATTATTCAGTGGCCGGCCAGGAATTTCCACCCCTTTAGTAAATCACCAGCGGCGGTTCCTGCAGCGCTGCCAGCTGTTCCCGCAGCTGTAAAATGTGTTCACCCCAGTAGCGTTCGGTATTAAACCAGGGGAAATGGTGGGGGAATGCCGGGTCGCTCCAGCGCCTTGCCAGCCAGGCGCTGTAGTGCATGATGCGCAAGGTACGCAGGGGTTCTATCAGGGCCAGTTCTGCTGGCTCGAAATCGCAAAACTCCCGGTAACCGTCAATAATTTCGGCCAACTGGGCAGTTTGCTGTTGCCGGTCACCGGACAGCAGCATCCATAAATCCTGAATTGCCGGGCCGTTGCGGGCATCGTCAAAGTCAACAAAATGCGGCGTATCGCCACGCCATAAAACATTGCCCGGGTGGCAGTCGCCGTGCAGCCGGATATTGGCGTAGCGCACCTGGCTGAAGCGATGTTCGAGGCGGGTAATCAGATCGGCGCCCAGGGTGCGGTAAGACTCGCGCAAACTGCTCGGGATAAATTCATTCTCCATCAGGAATTGATAGCTGGTAATGGCATATTCCTGCACCCCGATGGTGGGGCGGTGTTGAAAGGGGGTTACCTGACCGAGCGCATGAATACGGCCAAGTACCCGGCCAAGGCTCAGCAGCGTATCGAAATCGTCCAGGTTGGGCGCGTGTCCGCCCTGTCGGGCGTAGAGGGCAAACCGGAAATTTTTGTAACTGAGCAGTGTCTGGTTATCGCCGTGCACCATGGGTGGTACTACCGGAATTTCCAGATCAAACAAGGCCTGAGTGAAGGTGTGTTCTTCAAGAATTTGCGCATCGCTCCAGCGTTCGGGGCGATAGAATTTGGCGATGAGCGGCGAAGCGCCTTCGATACCAACCTGATAAACACGATTTTCGTAACTGTTCAGGGCCAGCACCCGCGCATCGCTTAAATAGCCGACCTGTTCCACCGCGTCCAGAACCAGATCCGGGGTTAATTCTTCGTAAGCATGGCTCATAGCGTCATCCTGTTGGTAAGCGCTTCATTGTACGCTGCTGGCGGTTGGCGCGCCTGGCAATCGGTAGCATCTGTGGCGATTGCTCGGGTTTTGCTCATAAAGCGCTAAAGTGTGTACAGACTGTGGCATTATTGACCGCTTCTGACGACATTCCTTTCGGCGAGCGGAGCTCTCTATGATTAGCGTGGCGTTTTACAATTTGAAGGGCGGCGTAGGAAAAACCACCACGGCGGTCAATATGGCGTGGCTGGCGGCTGCGGCGAATAAAAAAACCGTGTTGTGGGATCTCGACCCGCAAGCGGCTGCTACCTGGTTTTTTCAGCAGAATACCGACAGCAACCGGGCGATCAAACTGCTCGATAAAGGCAAGCCGGTAGCGGAGATGATTCTGGCCACGCCTTTTGCCAACCTCACGGTAATTCCCGCCGATCTCAGTTTGCGCAAGCTGGATAAAACTTTTAACAGCGCTGGCGAAAGTCGCAAGTTGTTCAAAGGTCTGCAAAAGTCCTTGTCGGAAAAGGCCGATGTACTGATTTATGATTGCCCACCCACCTTGTCGCCGGCGATGGAGCAGATTCTGTCGGAGGTCGATGTTCTGTTAATTCCGATGATTCCCAATCCGTTATCCATCCGGGCGATGGAACAGGTCATCCACTTTTTCGAGAGTCGCAAGCAAGCGCCACGGCGAATCGTCGGTTTTTTCAATCAGGTGGATTTACGGCGGCGCATGCACCGTCAGGCGATAGAAAGCCTGCGTCAGATGCCGGTGACCATGTTGAAAACCTGGATTCCCACCGACGCAGCGGTAGAGCAAATGGCTTTGCGCCAGGCGCCGCTAGCCAGCTATTCCGGTAGTGGCCGCGCCGCACCGGCGTATGCCGCTATGTGGAAAGAGATTGCCCGTTTGTTGCGTCAGTCGGAACAAGTCGCCAGCACCGAGGGTAAAAGCTCGTAATACAGCTGGACCGAACACGGTAAATTTCGAGGGCGGGTAGCCGGGAAGTTGGATTGTTCGTAAAAAAACAAACCGGTAAATCGCACGCTTCCGGCTTCTGCAACTTCGGCGCTAACGCCGTTCGGGGGTTCGCGCCACCGCCCACAAATGTACTTCCCGCGCCCCGTTTTTCAGTAGCAGGTTAGCCAGCTCGCGTGCCGTTGCGGTGGTGGTTACCACGTCGTCAAGAATGGCAATGCACTGGCCTTGAATGGTGGCTGCCGCAGCGGGTTGCAGTGTGAAAGCACCGCGCAAATTTTTCTGACGTTGTTGCCGATCAAGCCCCTTCTGGCTGGGCGTGCGGCGGCGGCGCCTGCAGCCGTTGTCCAAACTCTTTATCTGTAAACCTTTCGCCAGCGCGCCGCTCAGCAGGCTGCTCTGGTTAAAGCTGCGCACCAGTCGGCGCCGCCAGTGCAGCGGTACC
The DNA here is from genome assembly GCF_015182315.1 of Cellvibrio polysaccharolyticus. Lineage (NCBI taxonomy): Bacteria > Pseudomonadati > Pseudomonadota > Gammaproteobacteria > Cellvibrionales > Cellvibrionaceae > Cellvibrio > Cellvibrio polysaccharolyticus. The sequence continues at coordinate 3,920,438 of NZ_PRDL01000001.1, read as the reverse complement.
GGCAAAATCAGTGACGGCCATTCGCAATCACTGTCGTCATAGGCATTTTGCATAAAGGGAATTAACAGGCTGGCGAGGGCTTTGCCGCTGGTCAGGTTGCGGCGGTACTTGAAGCTGGAGATCAGATAGTCCAGCGGGTAGTCGTATAAAAACGGGATGAACGCCCGTTGAAATGCCGGTGGGCGATGCAGGCAATGACCGCAAAAACGGCTGTCGGTTGTCAGCGGAATGGCGCATTGCTGGCAGGCGCGCTGGTGGTTGAGCCAGGGCAAATCCATTTCGCAATCGTCGCACAGCAAGCGCTCGCCAAGGCGCCTGCTGCATAGCAAGCAATAGGTAGGAATCAGCTGGTGGAGCAGTTTTCGCCATGGCCAGCGGCGATAGAGTTGCTTGAAGGGCGGTATCATCAACATATCCTTATGTTTTCGTTGTTAACCAAAAATAAAAATCCGGTTGACAGCAAAGGTTGGCTCAGCAAGTATAGAGACCTCATCTCTACTGTGGTTATTATCCATGAATGCGACCTTACAACAACTGATCCGCCACAACTGGACACGCAAGGAAGTTCAAGCTCTGTTTGCCTTGCCCTTCAGTGATCTTATGTTTGAGGCGCAAACCATGCACCGCCGCTTCTTCAACCCGAATGAAGTGCAGGTCAGTACCTTGTGTTCGATTAAAACCGGCGCCTGCCCGGAAGACTGTGCTTATTGTCCGCAGTCTGCCCGTTACGACACCGGCCTTGAGCGTGAAAAGCTGATGGCGGTAGAAAAAGTTATCGAAGAAGCCAAAGCGGCTAAGGCCGGTGGCGCAACCCGTTTTTGTATGGGCGCTGCCTGGCGTTCACCCAAAGGGCGCGATATGCCTTATGTCACCACCATGGTGAAAGGCGTTAAAGCGCTGGGGCTGGAAACCTGTATGACGCTGGGTATGCTCGACGAGCAGCAAGCGCAGGATCTGGCCAGTGCCGGTCTGGATTATTACAACCACAACCTGGATACCTCACCGGAATTTTACGGTGACATTATCACCACCCGCACCTATGAAGACCGTTTACGCACTCTGGCCAACGTACGCAACGCCGGTATGAAAGTATGCTGTGGCGGCATTGTTGGTATGGGCGAAGAAGAAGGCGACCGCGTTGGTTTGCTGTTACAGCTGGCCAATATGGCCGAGCATCCGGAATCGGTGCCGGTAAACATGCTGGTAAAAGTAGAAGGTACGCCGCTGGCCGATCAGGCCGATCTTGATCCGTTTGATTTTATCCGCACCATTGCCGTGGCCCGCATTATTATGCCGCGCTCTCATGTGCGCCTGTCTGCCGGTCGCGAGCAAATGAACGACCAGATGCAAGCGATGGCCTTCCTGGCCGGTGCCAACTCGATTTTCTACGGCGAAAAATTGCTGACGACCGCCAACCCGGAAACCAACAAAGACATGCAATTGTTCCAGCGTCTGGGCATCAAGCCGGAAGCTTACGAAGTGCACGAAACCGAAGAAGAATATGAATCTTCTCTGGGCGTAAAAGTAGAGCAGGCGCGTATGGATCCGTTTTTCTATAACGCTGCCAGTTAATTCTGTTCAGCCCCGGTCTGCCACTGGCAGGCAGGGGTTGTTTGCTATTGATCTCCTGCCCGGGCTTCTTCATGTCCACCACTCCTGACTCCATTCTCTTGCCTGCGCTGCAACAGCGTCGGGCCGAGCAACGCTATCGCCACCGCCGCACCTTGCAAACCGCCCAAACGCCACTCCAGCGCCTGGATGGTCAGCAGCGGATCGCATTTTGCAGTAATGATTATCTTGGCCTGGCGAACCACCCGGAAGTGATCGCGGCGTTTCAGCAAGCAGCTGCGATTTATGGTGTGGGCAGTGGCGCGTCCCACCTGGTTAACGGCCACAGTGCCGAACATCAGGCGCTGGAAGAAGAGTTGGCAGCATTTTGTGGCCGCCAGCGGGCGTTGTTATTTTCCACCGGCTATATGGCCAATATGGGGGTGATCTCGGCGCTGGTTGGTCGCGGTGATGCGGTATTGGAAGATCGCCTGAATCATGCCTCGCTACTGGACGGCGGTTTGCTCAGCGGCGCCCGTTTTCAGCGTTTTGCCCACAATGATGTTGAGCAATTGTCATCGCGGCTGGCGCGTACAGACGCGCAGCGCAAACTGGTGGCGGTCGATGGTGTGTTCAGTATGGATGGCGATCTTGCCCCGCTCGATCAACTCGCCACCTGTTGCCAGGCGCATCAGGCCTGGTTGATGGTTGACGATGCCCACGGCTTCGGTTGTCTGGGCGAGCGCGGTGCCGGTGTGGTTGAACATTTTGGTCTGGGGGTGAATGAAGTGCCTGTGTTGATGGCCACCCTGGGCAAGGCGATGGGCACTGCCGGCGCTTTTGTGGCCGGTAGCGAAACGCTGATTGAAACGCTGATTCAATTTTCCCGCCCCTACATTTATACCACCGCGATGCCGCCAGCGGTGGCGGCGGCAACCCGCGCCAGCCTCAAGGTGCTGCAGGCCGAACCCTGGCGGCGCCAGCATCTGAACGCATTAATTAAACACTTTCGTGAAGGTGCCAGCCGTTACGGCTTGGCGCTGGAGCCGTCAATGACCGCTATCCAGCCGGTAATTTTAGGCGATGAAGCGCGCGCGTTGGCGGTTTCTGCTGCGCTGGAAGCGCGCGGTTTTCTGGTCATTGCCATTCGCCCGCCAACCGTACCCGCCGGCAGCTCGCGTTTGCGTATTACGCTGTCGGCGGCACACACCGTCGAGCAGGTGGACGCCTTGCTGGCGGCTCTGGTTGAAGTTCTGCAAGAGTTGCCCCCCAGTGAATAAAACCCTCCGAATTTCACCGCAAGGTCTGGCTTTGCATTGCTGGTCCTCAAACGCTGGCGGGCTGCCAATAGTACTTATTCATGGCTGGGGAAACGACAGTCATTGCTGGCAGCCGTTGTTGCCAGGTTTATTGCAGCTGGGGCCGGTCATTGCTGTGGATCTTCCCGGGTTTGGCGAAAGTCAGCCGTTACCGGTATTTAATGAAAGCACGCTGCTGGATGCGCTCGCTGACATACTGCCGGATCAATGTGTACTGTTAGGTTGGTCGCTGGGCGGCATGTTGGCGCTGGCGCTGGCGGAACGTTTTCCCCGGCGGGTACAGCAACTGATTACCCTCGCGGCCAACCTGAAATTTGTCGCCGATGAGTGCTGGCCACAAGCGATGGCGCCTGCGGTCAATCATGCCTTCAACGAAGCCTTCGCCGCCAGCCCGGATAGCACCCGTAAACGTTTCACCAGCCTGATAGTTCAGGGGGATGAGCAGGAACGTGCGTTGCTAAAAACACTGCGCCAGCAGGCGCCGGCCAGCATGGCGCCAGGAGTAGGTGAGCAGGCCCTGGCGCTGTTGGCCAGTTTGGATAATCGCGAAACGTTTGCCCATCTGGTGGTGCCCGGTTTGCATATCCTGGCGGAACAGGATGCGCTGGTTCCAGCCGCCGTGGCGCCGCAAATGCAAGCGCTGAATGCTTCGCAGCAAGTCATGGTGATAGACGGGGCGGCTCATGCCTTGACGTGGAGCTGCCCAAAAACATTACTGCAACATCTGCAACGCTTTTTGCCAGCAGTGCCAGCAGTGCCAGCAGTGCCAGCAGTGCCAGGAGCCGCCGCACGCAGCAAACAGCGTATTGCCAATGCTTTCAGCCGCGCCGCTGGCAGCTATGACAGCGTGGCAACACTGCAACGGGATGTCGCTGACGCGCTACTGGCAACCTTGCCCTCTGTTGATCGGGCAACCCTGCTGGATCTCGGCTGCGGCACCGGCTATTGCCTGCCAGCCTTGCAGCGCCATGCCAATAACAGCCGCTTGCTGGCGGCCGATCTGGCTTTGGGCATGTTGCAGTTTGCGCGCCAGCAGCGTGCGGTTGATGCTGACTGGGTCGTCGCCGATGCAGAAAACCTTCCCTTTGCCGATCAGAGTATTGATCTGGTGGTATCCAGCCTTGCGCTGCAATGGTGTGAGCAGCCGCAACAGCTATTTAATGAATTGCGCCGGGTTTTGCCGGTGGGTGGCCGCCTCCATTTCAGTACCCTTGGCCCGGCCACGCTGAAAGAGTTGCGCGCCGCATGGGCTTCGGTAGATGATTATGTACACGTCAATGATTTTTCGGACGAAGCGCTGTTGCGCACCGCCTTGCAGCAGGCCGGTTTCGTCATCGATAACTGGACAACCGACATACGTACGCTGTGGTACGGCTCGGTGGTGGAGTTAAGTCGCGGCCTGAAGGCCCTGGGTGCGCACAACTCCAACCCCGGGCAATCGCCGGGTTTGACCGGTCGCCAATCGTTGCGCCAGCTTGAAGCGGCCTACGACATTTTTCGCAGCGATAATCTGCTGCCGGCAACCTATGAAGTTTTTTACATTTCAGCCATTGCCGCCAACTAATCAGCGGGAGTTACCCGGAGAGTATTTGTGAGACATCGCGCCTATTTCGTTGCCGGTACGGATACCGGTGTTGGCAAAACCCTGTTTTCCACTGTGTTATTGCAAGCGGCGCTGGATCGCGGTTTGCGCACCGCCGCTGTAAAACCGGTGGCTGCCGGTTGCGAGCAAACCCCCGAAGGCCTGCGTAATGATGATGCGCTACGCTTGCAGGCGGTAACCACCGAGCCATTGCTCTACGAACAAATCAACCCGATAGCCTTAAAAGCCGCCATCGCCCCGCACATTGCCGCCGCCCGGGAAAACCGCCGCCTCTCGGTGGATCGGCTGGCCGGTTTTTGCCGTGGCGTATTGGGCAAGGCTGATCTCACTCTGGTAGAAGGTGCCGGTGGCTGGCGAGTGCCGCTCAACGCTTTTGAAACCCTGGCAGATCTGGCGCGGGTGCTGCAATTACCGGTTATTCTGGTGGTCGGTATTCGGCTGGGCTGCATTAACCATGCGCTGTTGACCGCCGAAGCCATTCGCCGCGACGGGCTGACGCTGGCGGGTTGGGTGGCCAACCATGTCGATCCGGAAATGCCTTGTCAGGATGAGAATGTTGCTACGCTGGAACAGCGTCTGGGTGCACCTTGCCTGGGGCGGCTTGCCTGGCGTGAGGGGGAGGAATCGCCGGCGGCGTTTGTGCCGGATCTCGATAGTGAGCAAATTAGCGCCTTGCTGCCCGGTTAAGCACTATGTTGTCCCGCTCATTCATATCCGACTTATTCATAAGAGGATGGTTGATGGTCTGCTGGCTCTCTTTAATCGGTTGTGCAAGTCAACCGCAGGTCAGTGCGATACCGGTGAAGGATGCGCCGCATATTATTCATGTGGTGCAAACCGGTTGGCACACCAGTCTCATTGTGCCAGCGGCGGCTTTGCAACACTGGAGCCCCCGCTTGCAGCAGGACTTTCATGACCAGCAGTATTTGCGACTGGGTTGGGGCGATGGCGATTACTTCACCGGCAAGAACAAACACTGGACTGGCGCCACCCGGGCGCTTTTCGCATCCGGTTATTCCGCCTTGCAGGTGCTCGCCTACAACTACGAGCCCTGGTCAGAGCTGGTCGCGGAAAATCACACCCTGGTGGCGGTTACCGACGAAGGTATGAAAACCCTGGCCACTTTTGTTGAGCGCAGCATCGCCCGCGATGAAAATGGCAATGTAGTTTTTCTTGAGCCAACCAAAGCCAATGACAACGTTTTTTATCTTGCCGCGCCGCGTTATGGCCTGCTCAGTAACTGCAATACCTGGAGTGTCAATGCGTTGCGCGAGGCCGGTTTGCCTGTGCGTGGACTGAACCTTACCGCTACCCGTGTTTACCAGCAGGTCAAACAAATCTCTGCCATCCAGCAGGCAGCCGGTGTTCTGCCGGCGTCATCATTGATTTCTACAGATAGCTCGGCGGTTCGCTGACCGGCAAAACGCCTTGCCGCCGGTTTCTTTCTCTCTGTATTCATCTGCCAAAATAAAAAAAGCGGCAACAATGCCTGTTTTTTGACCGAAAACTGGCTTAGACTGAAAACAGAATTGGCGCGAGGATGCAATGATGGAAATCAGTAACAGTGGTGCATGGGTTAATCAGGGGCTTATCGGCATGCAGCGCAGCCAGGCAGAAATGACTGCCTCTGCCAGGCAAATCGCTGAAGCGCCAGCCGCAGCCGGTGCAACCGATCTTGCTACACCGTTGGTGAACCTTGTTGTGCAGTCAACGTTGTTTGACAGCTCGGCCAAGGTTGTCAAAACCGCGGATCAGGCGCTGGGCAGTTTGCTGGATGTGCGTGCCTGAGTGCTGAATCATGATTGGCCAACTGCCTCCGGTCTATGCCAACGCGATTACCCCTTTTGCTCTACCGGGCAGACAGCCGGTAGGGCAGGAAACCCCCGACCTTAAAAATTCCACCTTCAAATCCCTCGAAGAAGCCGCTGAAAGCGGTTATCTGCAAAACCGTCGTCTTCCTGAAGATCACCCCGATTACCCCGATGAACAGCGTTCGCCCAAACATTCCCGGTCATCTGCGGGCGATGTGGATGCTGACGCTGAAGCAGCGCTTAAAAAGGAAGTGCAACAACAGCAGGAACAGGAAGACCGCCTGGTTATTGAAGTGCTGGTCGCCCGGGACCGGGAAGTGCGCGCCCATGAGCAGGCGCATGCAGCGGTCGGCGGGCAATATGCAGGCAGCCCGGTTTATACCTATGAACGTGGTCCGGACGGTGTGGCTTATGCGGTGGGCGGCGAAGTATCCATCAGCACCGGTGCTATTCCCGGTGATCCCGAGGCGACCCTCGCCAAGGCGCGTCAAGTGCGTCGCGCTGCACAAGCCCCGGCAGAAATGTCACAGCAGGATCGTCTTGTAGCCGCAGCCGCTGCGCGCATGGAGATGGAAGCACTTACCCAAATCATGACCCGCGAAACCGAAAAGGTTGCGGAGCCCGAGCGCTCGGCGTCCTCCTCGGCAATCACGGTGGAAGAATCCGAAGCATCCGAAACGATTGCAGCGGCGCCTGCTGCCGAGGATGAAGAGGCCAATAAAGCCCTGGCCGAATCGGCCCATCAACAATGGCTTGCGCTCAATCGCCGGTTTCACGATATGGGCGTCTGGGGTAATTCAAAGCCGGCACCGGGAAGCTTTCTCGACAGTCGGGTTTAAGCCTTCTTTAAGGGAGAATAATAACAATGCCAGCCAGCCTGTCGCCGGAAGACCAGCGTCGTGTTAATAAGGTTATTCGTCAGGGTGTTAATCAGGTCGAGCGAAAACCCTTTCGTGGCTGGGTATTGTTGGGTGTCATTTTGTTGGTGCTCACACTGTTAAGTGTATTCAGTTACGGCATCGCCGTGTTTCATGGTGTTGTGTAACGTTGTAACTTCTTTATATCGTCCTCGCCGCTCAGGCCCGAGTCTGTTCTTTCTTTATCGTCGCGCGTGAACAAGCCCGCCTTCTTTAAGGCGTCAGGGCAAAAGTGTTCCGGTAAGCACATTGTGCTCTGGGCGATGGGGTTTGCCGGGAAAGTAAGCCAGACGGTGAGGTTTGGCGATATCTTTGATTTTTTTGAAATTTCTTCTTGACGGGTGCAAGCATCGTCCCTATAATTCGCGTCCTCACTTGAGCAGATGTTCAAATGAGTTTCAGTCGCGGGGTGGAGCAGCTTGGTAGCTCGTCGGGCTCATAACCCGAAGGTCGTTGGTTCAAATCCAGCCCCCGCAACCAGTTTTGATGTTGATGTCCGCTGAACAGTGCACATGTGTAAGTCTCGGGGTCAATAAAGGCTAAAGCCTGCAAATACTGCTGTTGAAAAGTTCAACAGCACCAAGAGCCCCTTTAAGGGGCTTTTTTGTATTTGTTTTCCGGCCAGGTATCTCTGGCGGGGATCAAGCAAGAATCGTTAGTGGGCCTGGTGCCCATTTTTTATTTGTGGATCTTTTCCGGCCTGCCGTCCGGATAGTCGTGGATCGGGTGGTTATGCTATGGCATCCAAACAGGAACAATTACAGGCTCTCATCGCACCGGTGGCAGAATCGCTCGGGTGTGAATTGTGGGGTCTTGAATACCTGACGCAAGGTAAATACACCACCTTGCGTTTATTTATTGATGGTCCGGATGGTGTATCTCTGGAAGATTGCGAAAAAGTCAGCCGCCAGGTTAGCAGCGTCATGGACGTGGAAGATCCTATCGAAGGTGAATACACCCTGGAAGTTTCTTCACCGGGAATGGATCGCCCGCTGTATAACGCTAATCAATATGCTCGCTATGTAGGTGAACAAATTAATGTCCGTCTGCGTCTGGCGCGCGATGGCCGTCGCAAATTCAAAGGCACCATTATGGCTGTTGACGGTGACGATGTGCGGCTCGCAGTGGATGGCAAAGAGTATGTTCTTGCTGTTGATGCGATTGATAAAGCAAACATTATTCCCCGTTTTAGTTTTCCAGAGTAATCAAGCGTGCCTGCCGTTTTGCGGTTGGGCACAAACCCGGACACGTTCTGACTCGGTCATTGCAGAGAGTCAGCTTGATGAGTTAACAGAGGCAATCAAATGAACAAAGAAATTTTGCTGGTCGCTGATGCGGTGTCCAATGAAAAGGGCGTCGACAAGGAGCTGATTTTCCTGGCGATCGAGACTGCTCTGGCGACCGCAACCAAAAAGCGTTTTGATGAAGACTCAACCATTGAAGTGAAAATTAATCGCACCACCGGTGATTACGAAACCATTCGTAGTTGGGATGTGGTTGCTGATGATGTGCTGGCTGAACTGGGCACTCAATTCACAACTGAAGAAGCTCACGAAAAAGATACCGCGCTGAAAGTTGGCGACACTTACCGCGAAAAAATTGAAAACGCCGAATTTGGTCGCATCGCTGCACAAACTGCCAAACAGGTTATCGTGCAAAAAGTTCGCGAAGCCGAGCGTGCGCAAATGGTTGATGAGTACCGCGATCGTGTGGGCGAGTTGATCAGCGGTGCGGTTAAAAAAGTAACCCGCGACAGCATCATCGTTGATCTGGGTAATAACGCTGAAGGTCTGTTGCCGCGCGACCAGTTAATTGGCCGTGAAATTTTCCGCATGGGTGATCGCGTTCGTGCACTGCTGCTGGATGTACGCACCGAATCACGCGGTCCGCAATTATTTCTGAGCCGTTCCTGTCCGCAAATGCTGATTGAACTGTTCAAAATTGAAGTGCCGGAAATCGCTGAAGAAGTGATTGAAATCAAAGGCGCGGCGCGCGACCCTGGTCTGCGTGCAAAAATTGCAGTAAAAACCAACGATGGTCGTATTGATCCGGTGGGCGCCTGTGTGGGTATGCGTGGTTCACGTGTACAGGCAGTTTCCAACGAACTGGGCGGCGAGCGTGTTGATATCGTGCTGTGGGACGATAACCCGGCGCAATTTGTTATCAACGCCATGTCTCCTGCAGAAATCGAATCCATCGTTGTTGATGAAGATGCCGGCTCCATGGATGTCGCTGTGAATGAAGACAACCTGGCAATGGCAATTGGTCGTGGTGGCCAAAACGTTCGTCTTGCTTGCGAATTGACGGGGTGGGATATCAACGTGATGAGCGTTGCTGATTGGCAAGCCAAGCAGCAAGCAGAATCCGGCAGCTACATTCAGGTGTTTATTAACGCCCTGGACGTGGATGAAGATATCGCTGCGGTACTGGTGGAAGAAGGTTTCACCACGCTGGAAGAGGTAGCTTATGTACCTCTTGAAGAAATGCTTGCCATTGACGGTTTTGATGAAGACATCGCTGAAGAATTGCGTGCGCGTGCCAAAGATGCGCTGCTGACTCAGGCACTGGCTTCCGAAGAGCGTCTGGAAGGTGTTGCACCGGCAGAAGACCTGCTGAATATGGAAGGTATGGATCAGGTGCTTGCGATTGCGTTGGCGGCACGGGGCATCATTACCATGGAAGATCTGGCTGAGCAGGCGATTGATGATTTGCTGGACATCGAAGGCGTCGATCAAACCCGCGCTGCTGCGCTGATTATGAAAGCCCGTGAGCCCTGGTTTGCTTAACTGCTGCCAGATTATCCGTTGTAAGGGCAATGAAAAAATACTGAGGAAAAACAATGGCAGAAGTAACAGTTAGTGAACTCGCCAACTCTGTTGGGGCACCGGTTGAGCGCCTGCTGAAGCAAATGCAGGAAGCCGGGTTAAAACAGAAATCAGCAACTGAACTCGTCTCTGACGACGAGAAGCAGAAGCTGCTGGCATACCTGAAAACCAGCCACGGCGAGTCTACTACCGAGCCAAAGAAAATTACGTTGCAACGTAAAACCACCACCACGATCAAAACCGGATCCGGTGCTGCTCGCAAGACGGTCAATGTTGAAGTGCGTAAGAAGAAAACGTACGTCAAGCGTGATGAAAATGATCAACTGTCCGACTCTGTTGACGGTGATGAAGAACTGACATACGAAAATGACGAAGCGGTAAACGTGGAAGCCGCCGCACCAGAACCGGTTGAAGCTATCGAAAGCGCGCCGGAAGTTGAAGCGGCACCTGCACCGGTTGCGGAACCTGAAGTAGTTGCTGAAGCGCCGGTTGTTGAAGCCGAACCTGCTGCTCCGACAGAAGAGCCCGCAGCACCTGCACCGATTCAGCCAATTCGCACTTCATTCACCGATGGTGTTGAAGAGAAACGTCGTGCCGCTCAGGAACGTCGTATGGCAGAAGAAGCGCAGCGTAAAGCTGACCTGGTTGCCAAAGAAGAAGCGCGTCGCGTAGAACAGGAAAAAGCCGCCGCCAAAGCCGCTGCTCCGGTTGAAAACAAAGCTCGCCCGGCAGCTAACGCTGCTGCACCGGCCAAGCCCAAGCCCGCACAAAATGCGGCTGCGGCACAGGATGACAGCAAGCATCCTGCTCGTAAGAAAGAAGTTCGCCGCGAAGGTGGTGACCTTGATGAAGAAGAAAAGCAGCACTCCAAGCGTGCTGGCAAGTCTTCCAGAAAAACCGCTACGCCGAAAAAATCGGCCAAGCAGGAACTGTTGGATATTGATACTGACGATGGTGAAGATACCGACGTGCTGGCTCGCCGCAAAACCATGCGTGCGCACCACAAGGCATCCAACAAACACGCATTCAAACGTCCGACGGCAAAAATTGTGCACGATGTAGAAGTTCCGGAAACCATCACTGTTGCTGATCTGGCGCAGCGTATGACCATCAAAGCCGGTGAATTGATCAAGCAGCTGATGCGTATGGGCACTATGGCCACTATCAATCAGAGTCTGGATCAGGAAACTGCGCAACTGCTGGTTGAAGAAATGGGTCACAACCCGGTGCTGGTCAGCAGCGATGCGATTGAGCATGAACTGGCCCAGTCGCTGGAAGTAGAAGGTGATGCGGTTACCCGTGCGCCGGTGGTTACTGTTATGGGTCACGTTGACCACGGTAAAACATCGCTGCTCGACTACATTCGCGAATCACGCGTAGCGGCCGGTGAAGCCGGTGGTATTACCCAGCACATTGGTGCCTACCGCGTTTCTACCAGCCGTGGCGAAATTGCCTTCCTGGATACTCCTGGTCACGCCGCGTTTACCGCCATGCGTGCTCGTGGTGCCCGCGCAACTGACGTTGTTATTCTGGTTGTTGCTGCGGACGACGGTGTCATGCCGCAAACCGAAGAAGCGATTCTGCACGCTCGTGCTGCTAACGTGCCGTTGGTTGTTGCTATCAACAAATGTGACAAGCCGTCTGCCGATCCGGATCGCGTTAAAAACGAACTGGTTGTGAAAGGCGTTATTCCGGAAAACTACGGTGGTGACACCCAGTTTATCGAAGTATCTGCACACACCGGTCAAGGTATTGAAGAACTGCTCGAAGCGGTTTCGCTGCAAGCAGAAGTGCTGGAATTGACCGCTGTGGTTGATGCCGCGGCAAAAGGTGTTGTGATCGAATCGCGTGTTGATAAAGGCCGCGGTGTGGTTGCAACCCTGCTGGTACAATCCGGCACCCTGAAGCACGGTGATCTGGTACTGGCTGGTCAAAGCTACGGTCGCGTACGTGCCATGAGCAACGAACGCGGTCAGCAAGTGCGCGATGCAGGCCCGTCTACTCCGGTAGAAATTCTGGGCTTGGACGTAGCGCCAAGTGCCGGTGATGATTTCGTGGTACTGAGTGACGAGCGTAAAGCGCGTGAAGTTACCCAGTTCCGTGCCGAGAAAGAGCGTCAGGACAAGCTGGCTCGTCAGCAAGCCTCCAAACTGGAAAACATGTTTGCCGGTATGGATGCAGGTCAGAAGAAAACCCTGCCTGTAGTGGTTAAAGCGGATGTGCGCGGTAGTCTGGAAGCGATTCTGGCTTCACTGGGCGACATCGGTAACGAAGAAGTTCAGGTTAACGTGGTGTCCTCCGGTGTGGGCGGCATTACCGAAAACGACGTGAACCTGGCGTTGACCACCGGTTCTATCATTGTTGGCTTCAACGTACGTGCTGATGCGACTACCCGTCGCCTGGCAGAAAACGAAGGTGTTGATATTCGTTACTACAGCATCATTTATCAGTTGCTGGACGAAATCAAAGCGGCACTCAGCGGTATGCTGGATCCGGAGCGCGTTGAAACCATCGTTGGTATTGCCAACGTGCGTGAAGTGTTCAGCTCACCGAAGTTTGGTCAGGTTGCCGGTTGTATGGTGGTTGAAGGTACCGTATACCGCAGCAAACCGATCCGCGTACTGCGTGACAACGTGGTGATCTTTGAAGGCGAACTGGAATCGCTGCGTCGCTTTAAAGATGACGTTAACGAAGTTCGTAACGGTACGGAATGTGGTATCGGTGTGAAAAACTACGACGTTAAAGTCGGTGATCAGATCGAAGTTTACGAAGTGAAGGAAGTGGCGCGTCAGTTGTAATCTGACCCGTGTCACTGATCGCCCCGGGCTGCTTTGCAGCATCCGGGGCGTTGTTATTTTTGCCGGTTGAAAAAATGGCAAAAAATTAAAGAGGTTTGCAGAGTATGCCAAGAGAATTTACCCGCTCCGACCGCGTGTCGGATGCCATTCAGCGCTTGCTGGCACAACTGATTCCCCAGGAAATTCGCGATCCACGCATCGGCATGGTCAACATCAATGATGTGACAGTAACCCGCGATATGGCTTACGCCCGGGTGTACGTCACCTTTGTGGGTTCTGAAAGCGAAGCCGAAAGTCTGGAAGCCGCTGCCGTATTGAACAAGGCATCGGGTTTCCTGCGTTCGTTTCTGGCTAAAGAGTTGAGCATGCGCACCGTACCGCGTTTGCAATTTATCTACGACAAAACCGCGATTCGTGGCCAGGAAATATCCTTCCTGATTGACCGGGCGATTGCTGAAGACCAGCAGCACCCGCAGGATGCCACTGACGACAGTAACGAAGAGCGCAATTGATGGCACGAAAAAGAAGAGGTCGTCCGATTGATGGTGTGCTGTTATTGCACAAACCCACCGGCATGACATCCAACCGGGCATTGCAAATTGCCAAGCGACTGTTTTTTGCGGAAAAGGCCGGCCACACCGGCAGCCTTGACCCGCTGGCAACCGGTGTATTACCGCTGTGTTTTGGCGAAGCTACCAAGTTTTCGCAATTTTTGCTGGATGCCGACAAGCGTTACCGCAGTACTTTCCGTCTCGGTGTAAGAACCGACAGCAGCGATGCGGATGGCGCTGTTATCAGTGAAGTGGCTACCGATGGCATTACCCGCGCCATGGTAGAACGCGAGCTGGAAGCGTTTAAAGGCGACATCCTGCAAGTGCCTTCCATGTTTTCGGCGCTCAAGCACCAGGGACAGCCGCTGTATAAAATGGCCAGGCAAGGCGTGGAAATCGAGCGCAAGCCGCGCCCGGTTACCATTTACAGTCTGGAAATTCTTGATTTTCGTGACGGCCCCGCCGCAGAAGTGGATGTAGAAGTGCATTGCAGCAAAGGCACCTACATTCGCTCTATCGCCGAAGACCTCGGTTTTGCGCTGGGTTGCGGTGCACACGTGAAGCACTTGCACCGTTCGGCTTCCGGCGCTTTTGCAGAGCAGGAAACGGTTGATATTGCAGAACTGGAAGTGCTGGCCGAGCAGGAAGATTACGCCGCCATGGACGCGTTGTTACTGCCGGCCGATGCCCCGGTCGCCTCGCTGCCAGCAGTAATTTTGCCCACGCAAAGCGCCTGGTACTTCCGCCAGGGGAACCCGGTAATGGATCCGCAGGTCTATCGCGTAGGTGACCAAGGTGATATTGTACGGGTCTTTTGCGAGGCCGATGAGGACAGCGAACAACGCTTTCTCGGACTGGGCGAAATCACAGAAGACGGGCGTGTCGCGCCAAAACGCATAATCGCCAATCAGGGAACCTGAGGTTCATTGACTGGCAACTATTTACTGGACGAATTCGTTCTTTCGGTAAAAAACGGCAGGCTACCTTTCGGGGTTGTCGCCATAGCCAACCTGTAAATATGCACGGGGATGGCCGTAACTTTCAAGCATATTGGATGAGGAAAATATCATGGCACTGAGTGCTGCTGAAAAAGCTGCTGTAGTAAAAGAGTATCAACAAGCTGAAGGCGATACCGGCTCTCCGGAAGTTCAGGTTGCTTTGTTGACTATCAACATCAACAAACTGCAAGAACACTTTGCTGATCACAAGCACGATCACCACTCACGTCGTGGTCTGATTCGTATGGTTAACCAGCGTCGCAAGCTGCTGGACTACCTGAAAGGCAAAAGCGTTGAGCGTTACACTGCACTGATTCAAAAATTGGGTCTGCGTCGTTAATCGTTGCTTTCCCGGTGCCCGCTCTGCGGGCACTTTTATTTTTGATAATGTATTCATCCCGCGAATTATCAGGCTTTTGCAGTATTAAAGCCGGGCGTTTGAATTGGTGAAAAATATCACCACCGCAAGCTCATGATTTCTCACACGTGTATCAATGGTAACGGAGAGGCACGTTCAATAATCTCCCCGGGATTATTGTTAAAGACAAAACAAAAAAATTATTTTTATTTGGAAATTACAGTAAAAATTGTTGTTAACGGCGCGTAAAAATTAACGCAAATAAAGGATAGAAGAGTGAATCCGATTATTAAGAAATTTCAATATGGCGATCAGACAGTAACCCTGGAAACCGGACGTATTGCTCGTCAGGCTACCGGTGCTGTACTGGTTACAATGGGCGAAATCGCGGTGCTGTGTACCGTGGTTGGTGCTAAAGAAGCGACGCCAGGCCAGGGCTTTTTCCCGCTGTCTGTACACTACCAGGAAAAGGCCTATGCCGCTGGTAAAATTCCAGGTGGTTTCTTCAAGCGCGAAGGCCGTCCTTCCGAGAAAGAAACACTGACCTCACGTTTGATTGACCGTCCAATCCGTCCGCTGTTTCCGGAAGGTTTCCTGAACGAAGTTCAGGTAGTTTGTACCGTTATGTCTACTGACAAGGTGAACGATCCGGACATCGCTGCGATGATCGGTACCTCTGCAGCTTTGGCTATCTCCGGTATTCCGTTCAACGGCCCTATCGGTGCAGCGCGTGTAGCTTACACCGAAGACGCCGGTTACATCTTGAACCCGACCTTTAAAGCGCTGGAAACGTCAGAGCTGGACATGGTTGTTGCCGGTACCAAAGATGCGGTGCTGATGGTTGAATCCGAAGCTAAAGAACTGCCGGAAGATATCATGCTGGGTGCGGTATTGTTCGCTCACCAGGAAATGCAAATCGTTGTTCAAGCGTGTCAGGAACTGGCGCGTGACGCTGGCAAGCCAACCTGGAACTGGCAGGCTCCGGCAGAAAATACCGAACTGAAAAACCTGGTTCAAAGCCGTTTTGGCAATGGTATTGGCGAAGCCTACCGTATTACCGACAAAGCAGAGCGTTACGGTCGTTTGTCTGCGCTGCGTGCTGAAGTTATTGCCGAGCTGGTTACTGAAACCAGCGGTTACAGTGCCGATGCAGTAAAAGAAATTTTCAGCGGCCTGGAATCCTCCATCGTGCGTTCACGCATTGTTGCCGGTGAGCCGCGTATCGATGGTCGTGACACCAAAACTGTTCGCCCGATCGAAGTGGAAGTTGGCGTTCTGCCAAAAGCACACGGTTCTGCCCTGTTCACTCGTGGTGAAACCCAGGCGCTGGTTGTAGCAACACTGGGCAACGCCCGTGATGCACAAATCATCGACTCACTGGAAGGTGAGCGTAAAGACGGCTTTATGCTGCACTACAACTTCCCTCCTTACTCGGTAGGTGAGTGTGGTCGTATGGGCGCTACCGGTCGCCGCGAAATCGGTCACGGCCGTTTGGCGCGTCGTGGTATTGCCGCCATGTTGCCAGGCGATGACACCTTTCCGTACACCATGCGTGTCGTGAGCGAAATTACTGAATCCAACGGTTCCAGCTCCATGGCTTCCGTGTGTGGTGCCAGCCTGGCGTTGATGGATGCGGGCGTTCCGCTGAAAGCACCGGTAGCCGGTATTGCAATGGGTCTGGTAAAAGAAGCTAACGGCTTTGCTGTACTGACCGACATCCTGGGCGACGAAGATCACCTGGGTGATATGGACTTTAAAGTGGCCGGTACCGCCAGCGGTGTAACTGCACTGCAAATGGATATCAAGATCGAAGGCATCACCGAAGAGATTATGGAAATTGCACTGGAGCAAGCACTGCATGCCCGTCTGCACATTCTCTCTGAAATGAACAAATTGATTTCCAAAGCGCGCGCAACTATCAGCGATAACGCACCGCGTTTTGAAATCATCAAAGTTCATCCGGACAAGATCCGCGACATCATCGGTAAAGGCGGCGCTACCATCCGCGCTATCACTGAAGAAACCAATTCTTCTATCGATATCGATGACAGCGGTACGGTTAAAATTTACGCTGACAACTCTGAAAACCTGAAAGCCGCTATCCTGCGCGTTGAAGGCATTGTTGCTGAAGCGGAAATCGGTGCAATCTACGAAGGTACTGTAGTACGTATCGTAGACTTCGGTGCGTTTGTGAACTTCCTGCCAGGTAAAGATGGTCTGGTACATATTTCACAAATCGCTGAAGAGCGCGTCAACAGTGTTGGTGATTACCTGAAAGAAGGCCAAGTGGTACGCGTCAAGTGTCTCGACGTAGACCAGCGCGGCCGTATCAAGCTTTCTATCAAGGAAGCGGTTGCAGAAGAAAGCGGCAACGCTGCTGCTCCTGCTCAGGACGTTGCACCGGAATAAGTGTTTCGTTTTTGAAAAAACCCGCGCTGGTCGCGGGTTTTTTTATGCCTGTTGAAACGCAATGCGTTACAGGTATTTTTGATAGAATCAAAATACGTATTCCATAAGGAAAGCCAGCATGAGCCCCACCGATTTACCGCCACCCCGTGAACAGTCAACACCGTCATCACCACCAGAGGATGCACACCCGCCAGTGCCCACCGTGGGCGCTTCCATTATCTGGCTGTGTGCATTTTTGCTGTTGTCGGTGGTGGCTATTTTTCTTTATTTAATGGGGTTCGGCATTTACCTGGGTGTGCAAGCGGCTGCCGAGGGTTTGGCAGCACCGGAAGGCGCAGCAATGGAAGCAATGATCAGCGCCCATTTGTCATCCCCGCAAGGTATGGGCGCGTCTTATATTTTGCAGGCGTTAGTGATAATTCCCTTTGTATTAATGGCCTCCAACTTTAAACATCAACCCTGGCAACAAACCCTGGCGCTGCGTCCCTTTCACCGCAACTGGCTTTATTACTGGGGCATAGTGCTGGCGATTTACATGGTGGTTCAGCATGTATTGCAGTTTATTTTTACGGTGGAAGTCAGCGAGTTTTTACAGCAACTGGCCAGCAGCAAAAGCTTTCTTGCGTTTATTGCCATCGCCATATTCGCGCCGGTATTGGAAGAGCTGGTATTCCGGGGCTATTTATTTGCGGCCTGGCGTCAGACCCGGCTGGGGCTTTCCGGCACGCTGGTTTTAACCTCGTCCATTTTTACCGCGCTGCATATTGGCCAGTACGGGGTTTTGTTGCTGATAATTTTATTTATATTTTCGATTATTCTTGGCCTCGCCCGTGAAAGAACCGGATCACTATGGGTGCCGATTATTCTGCACGCTCTGAACAACGTGATCTCCGGCGTTACGATTATTTATTTTGGCTGGTTATAACGATAACGACACCGCACAAAGGACGCGCTCTATGCCTCATGGAAAAGTCAGACTGCTTGTCAGCCTGTGTTCAATGCTATTGATTGCCGGTTGCGAAAAGCAAAGTAGCACTACCGCAACCCTTCAAACGCCCCTTCATGAAGACAACTGCCGCGCAGCGGATGACGATTGGTATTTTCCTATTGTTAAAGGGCAGCAGTGTGGCGTGATTGCGGTGCGGGAAAACCCTGCCGACAACAATAGCCGGATGATTGATCTGCATGTATTGCGGCTGCCTGCTGTCACCTTGCGGGCGGCGGCAGACCCGTTAATGATTATCTCCGGCGGCCCCGGCCAATCGGCTATCAAACTGGCGAAAGATTTCCCCTGGCTGTTTGCGGATGTGCGCAAACAGCGCGATCTTATTTTTGTTGATCAGCGCGGCACCGGAAAATCATCACCGCTGGAATGTGAATTGGGGGAAACACCGGACAATCATCTTTCCAGCGAACAGCAACACCAACAATTTCTCGATCAGTTGCAGCAATGTGCCGAAAGCCATGCGGCGGTAGCGCCTTATTATGTAACGGCATTTGCTATTGACGATATGGAAGTGGTTCGCCAAACGCTGGGTTACGAAAAGCTGAATTTATGGGGCGTGTCCTACGGCACGCGAGTTGCGCTCAGTTATCTGCGCGCTTACCCGCAACAGGTGCGTTCCGTTATTCTCGACGGCGTGGCACCGGCCGGCATGGACTTGTCCAAATCCTGGCTAGTCGATAATCAGCGCGCACTTGCTCTCATCGCTGAACAATGCCACGGCCATGAAGCCTGTCAGCAACGCTACGGCGATATTCAAAACCACTATCAAGCACTGCTCGAGCGTTTGGCGGGTAGCGCAGTAACCGTAGACGTTAATCACCCGCGTACCGCTCATAGCACCAGTTTGCAGATTGATCCGGTGAAGCTGGAAGGGCTGGTGCGTATGTCCATGTACTCGCGTGATCTCGCCCGGTTGTTACCATTTTTCATTCACGAAGCGATTGAACAACGTTATCAACCGCTGGCTGGCGCGCTGCTGGTGATGAACGATCAGGACTTCACCGGCATCAGTTACGGTATGCACTACACGGTGCTGTGTAATGAAGATTACCAGGCGCCGGAGGCAGGGCAGGAGGTTAATTCCTCCATCCGTTTTATGGGGCAGGCGTGTGCGTTCTGGCCGAAAGCCGAATTGCCTGACAGCTATTATCAACCGGTTGTGAGTGATGTGCCGGTGTTGATTCTTTCCGGTGACCGCGACCCGGTAACACCGCCGCGCTGGGGTGAAAGTGTAAAAGAAAATTTATCGCAAAGTCGGCACATTGTCGTGCCCGGTGGTCATCATTTTGTCAGTGGCGAGGGCTGTGTTCGTCAATTAATGACGTTGTTTATTCAATCAGCTTCGGTGCAGGATATGGACACCACCTGCGTCAATAATATTGCGCCGTTTCAGCCTTACCTGAGCATAGCGCCGGCGGCAAACGAGCCGGTCATTATGCCTGCGGCAATGGAGGCCTCACATGATAAACATTGATAACGTCAGCAAAACGTTCGGCAAGGTTGCTGCACTGAATCAGGTGTCCTGTAGGTTTCGTGATGGTGAAATCACCGGTTTGCTGGGTTTGAATGGCGCGGGTAAAACCACGCTGATGCGCTGCATTTACGGCTTGCTACCGGTTGATGACGGGCGCATTACCCTGAACGATTACGATATTTCCAGCCAACCAACCGAAGCCAGAAAAGTCACCGGTGTGTTGCCGGATGACACAGGTTTGTACAAGCGCCTGACTGCCCGCGAAAATATTCTCTACTTTGCCCGTCTGCAAGGTTTGCCTGAAACAGAATGCCAACACCAGGCTGATCGTTTAATCAATGTATTGGGCATGCAGGAAATTGCCCACCGTCGGGCCGATGGCTTCTCGTTGGGCGAGCGTATGAAAACCGCGCTGGCGCGTGCGATTGTGCATCAGCCGCAACATATCCTGCTGGATGAACCGACCAACGGGTTGGACGTTATTACCACCCGGGCGGTGCGAAAACTGTTGCTGGATTTACGGGACGAAGGCCGCTGTGTGGTTTTTTCCAGCCACCTGATGCATGAAGTAGAAAAACTCTGTGACAACCTGGTGGTGATTGCCAACGGTCATCTGGTAGCGCAGGGCAGTGTGCAACAGATTCTGGAGAACACCGGTTTCAATAACCTGGAAGATGCTTTTATTTCGCTCTCTCAACGCGAGGGCCATGCGCATGTTTAATAAGCACAATCGAACCATGTTGTGGACTGTTTTCCGTAAAGAATGGACCGACGCCTGGCGCGACAAGCGGGCGATGAAACTGGCCTGGATGCCCGCCATTTATTTTGTCGGTATGTTTTTGCTCAGCTTCTTCTTTATTCTCAATCTGCAAAAAAATGACAAGGTGGCCGGTATCGCCACTTTTCCTGTGCCGGTTTATAACGCCGAAGCTTACCCGGCGCTCAAGCAATGGCTGGTGGAGCAGGGCGCAAACATTACCTCCGTTGAAAAAGAAACCATCAATCATCTTGCGGCCAGTGAGCATGACTATGTATTGATTGTTCCTGATGATGTTGACGAAGCAATAACACAGGCAAAACCCGCGCAGCTAATGCTGGTCTATGACGCCTCCAAACAGGACGTGCACCAAAAACTGAACCAGGTGCGCAACATGGTATACAGCTTTAATGCACGGGAATCCGCTGTGCATTTATTGGCGCGCGGGGTCAGTGTCGGGGTAGCAACGCCGGTGCAATTGACCGAACACAACATCGCCTCCGAACAACAAATGAGTATCTATATTCTTGGCTCTATTCCAATGATGCTGGTGCTCGCGGTTTTTATTGCCGGCATTGGTTTTTCTGCGGATATGACGGCGGGAGAGCGCGAGCGGCGATCACTGGAAGCTTTGCTCATTACGCCGGTTCGCTCCGGTGCATTGATTCCGGGTAAATGGCTAACCTCATTTCTGATTACCTTTATGATTACCAGCGTGATCATTATTTTGCTCGCCATAACCTTACGGGTTTTGCCATTCAGCGATCTCGGTGTGCGGGTTGATTCGCGTATTTCAGGGTGGCTGATTATCCTCTGCGCATTTATTCCCCTGATGGCGCTGGCGACCGCCATGCAAATTTTAATATCGCTATTTGCCCGCTCGTTCAAGGATGCACAAACCTACACCAGTCTGATGATTTTTCTCCCCATGGCAGCTACTTTTTACCTGCTTTTCAAACCGTCGGCATTTGCCGAGTGGTTTTACTGGGTGCCGGTCATCGGGCAACACGTTATTGTGCGCGATACCTTGCTCGGCAACTCCGTACCCTGGACGTCGCTGGTGCAGGTCTGGCTGGTGGACATGTTGCTGGCGTTGGTATGTCTGAAAATCGCCGCCGCCAAAATACGAAGCCGGTCGGTTATCTACGGCTGAATGGGGAAGATAAAAAAGTGAAGCTCACCAGGGGTGGGCTTCACTTTTTGAGGGAGTTGAAAATCAATGCTGCGTTGATTGCCGCTTTTTGTAGTACTCCGCCATCACATCAAATGACTGCTTGCGAACGCCGGTCTCCGATATCAAACCTTTGCGGTTCCAGCCATTCTGATAAACAGGGTGTTCCCGGCGTGGCGAGCGAAAATCTTTCAAAATCCACGGCGACATGCCAGACAGGTTGGCAATGTTATCTGCCATGCGCAATGTCTGGCGATAATACTCTGCCTGATACTCTTCTGAAAATTTAAAGGGTGCGCCTTCCGCGTGAACACCCGCCATGGCATCTGCACCAAACTCGGAAAGAATCACCGGTCTGTTGTCCGGTGTATGCCAGATAATTCCGGCCAGATCATCCAGCTTGTCGTCACCGTACCAGCCGTTGTAGGTATTAACCGCCAGAATATCCAGGCTATTTGTCAGCGGGTCATTAATACTGATCTCAATGCCCTTTTCGGTATCCTTGCGCTCAACCAGCAAAGCTGCACTGATCAATCGGGATGGGTCCATATTGCGAACACTGCGAGCGAGGTTTTGTAAAAATAGATTTCTGTCATCGGCTACCGGTGTTTCGTTGGCGATACTCCAGATAATAATAGAAGCACGATTCCGGTCGCGATAAATATTCTCGCCCATCATACGCTTGGCATTATTGAGCACCCGCTCGTTAAGAAAGTCGATTGACCAGTAAACAGGAATCTCACTCCATAGCAGAATACCCATCTCATCGGCAATGCGTGACGCCAGTTCGGAATGCGGATAGTGAGAGAGGCGAATATAATTGCCATTCAAGCCTTGCTTGACCTCGCTAAAAAGTTTTCGAATGGCAGCTTCGGTCATATTGCGCGACGGGTTTTCACCAATTTCTTCTTCGTGCATGGAAATACCTGCCAGAAAAACCGGTTTGTCATTCAGCAATATTTCATGACCGCGGGTTTTAATCGTCCTAAAGCCGATTTTTTCATCCAGGTTATCGGTGCGTGATTTGAATCTTACTTTGTAAAGATGCGGGTCTTCGGGTGACCAGCGTTTCAGGTTATCAGGCGCATCGGTTGCTATGCTCGCTTTGCCGTGCGCATCCGTGGTGACGGATATTTTCTTGTTGGTGCCGGCAATTTCTACCTCAATACGTTGATTGGATTTTTTATCGCCGTTAAGACGAACTTCGCCAATCATTTTGCCGTTTTGATCCAGCTGTAAATAGGCATCATCAATAAATGTAGAGGGCGTAAATACAATGCGAGGGGTGCGGGTAATGCCGCCGTACAAATCCCAGTCGGTAATCGAACCGGGAATACTTTCCGCATCATGGAAGCTGTCTACGGCGACAGTGATCTGATTCTTGCCTTTGCGGATAATGTCGGTAATTTCAAAAGCAAACGGAGTAAATCCGCCACTGTGTTCACCGGCCTTTTGACCGTTTACGAAAACGTGAGCTCTGTAATTGGCCGCTTCAAAATGGATAAATGCTCTGCGGTCTTTTTGCGGCTTGATATCAAATTCCTTTTGAAACCAGATAACGCCCACATAATATCGCAGCTCCGGCAACACCGAATTCCAGGCATTGGGAATTTCCATGGTGGGGCCGCGTTGCATATCAAATTCATAAAAGGAGTTGGGGTCTTTCTTTTCTTCTGCTTCCACATTGATATCGCGGTAGCGCTGCATCCGCGACTTGGCCACCCAGCCATTGATATCGGTCAAACCGGTCCGGTATAAATCTTTTGAATAAACCCACTCACCGGAAAGATCAATAGTATCCCGCGAAGCCACATGGGTGAGCACAAACTCCGGTCGCATCTCGTCAGGTTCATCAGCCACCGCTATTGCAGCGGTGCAGCATAAAAGGAGGTACAGGGTTAGATGTTTTATCAGCGTACACATGACGTATTCCTTTGGGTTGGTTTTATCTTTTTTGTTAACTTTGGCGTCAAATACGGCAAGCCAGCAACAGAAGTGCCTTTGGCTCTCAGGTAAAAATTGATCTATTTAGTGCAAAACGACCATATTCGATCATTTTAAGTCATTATAGGTCTTTAAAAAGGTTCTTGTATACAAGTCGTGCGAGTAAAAATGGCAGGCGGTGCGTCAGGGCGGCTATTGGCGCGGGCGGTGCGGCAATAGAAAGCGAATATCGCTTTAGCAGTTTGGGGGCGCTTAAGAGAAGGCGCTGATGTGTTTCCAAATAAAAAAGGCCCGGGATTTATAACCCCGAGCCTTCTTCATTGGTGTTGGAGGTGGTGAAGCGGGTGATTAGCGAATAACAATACCTTGTTGGGTTTTTACCACATCCAGCTTCACGTTTTGTTCGCCAATAATCACGGCATGTTGCACTGGCAAGCCGGGCGCATCACCATGAATGGTGATGGTGTAACTACCGCCAGCCAGAGGTATGCTGTAAGCGCCACTGGAGAAAACCTGATAAAACTGCCCATCAATTTCCAGCGTGATATCGCTCATCGCTTCGCCAACATCGTAAAAATCGTTGTTGTTAATATCCTCGTAAGCGACGCCGGTAAGAAAATATTCGCTACCACTTTTCGCATAAGACTCAGTCAACATGGATGAGTAATAGGTAGTGCCGCTGCTGAACGTATAATTTCCTACACGTTGGCCAACACCAATATTGCGGAAATCGCCATTAAGAATATTTTTGCGATGCCCAGCTGATTTGAATAAATTTTGATGATGTCTCACCGCCACGGCAGTCAAACCGGAATGATCCTCATTGGCCGGGCCAATCACTGAAATATTTTCTCCGGTGCGCCAGGGTGTTCTCAAAACATAACCGGCAATCTTGCTGCGCTCTGATGGCGTGCTTCCGCCAATGCCGGTGTGA
Source organism: Cellvibrio polysaccharolyticus (assembly GCF_015182315.1). NCBI lineage: Bacteria > Pseudomonadati > Pseudomonadota > Gammaproteobacteria > Cellvibrionales > Cellvibrionaceae > Cellvibrio > Cellvibrio polysaccharolyticus. The sequence goes on along the minus strand of NZ_PRDL01000001.1, from coordinate 3,896,015 downwards.
GAGAAAATATTGTTGGCCAGCATCCACCGGGAATGTTCCCGTGCGGCGCTTTGCAGCATGGTGTTCAATGCCAATGGCTGTTTGCTGTCTTCGTTGATGCTTGCATCGTCAATGTCGTCGTTAAGGCCAATGCTATAAAACTCCGCCTCGGCTTTGGGGTTGGCGCGCGCACGGTTAATCAACTCTACCACCAAAACTTCCTGCGGCGTTGGCTCCAGTGCCGGGTCAAGGTCAGAGGGCACAGCCCGAATTTCCTGTCCCGGTAAACTCTCACCAAAAAGGTTTACAGAAGTCACTACCAGATACCATTGTTTGCCGTTGGCGAGGTCGGTAACTGTGTAAGGTGGCTGCACATTTTTGATGGCTCGCCCGTTAATAAATTTATCAATATTGTCAGGCGCAATATCGGCTTCGGAGGCCACATAAATATTGTAGCCAAGCGAGCCTGCGGGTTTTTCCCAATACAAGGTTGCCGCGTTGTTGCCACGAACGGCGTAAACGCCCTGGGGAATTTGCACATTAGTTTCTGCCGGTTTCGCCGGCGCAGACGAACTGCTTGATGACAGGCTGACAGAGCTTGCTGATGATGAATTAAGGGAACTGACCGATGAATGACTGGCTGAGCTGACCGGTGTAAGCGCAGGAGACGTACCTTTACTGCTTCCACCACCGCCACCACCACAGGCAACAAGCAATGCCGATAAAAAAATCGGTAAAAAAAGTTTGAGCATGAAAACCTTCGTTCAATAACACGATTCCGGCGCACAGCAAAGCCTGCACAGCCATCAAGGGTTGGGCGAAAACTATCGCACTTTTAGTGTTGTTCCAGACGCCTTAACCGGGCAATCCTTCCAGGGAGATGTCGCCAGGATTCCATTTAAAAATCTGGCTAATGTGGTGTGGGCAAAACAATGTTCGGCGCGCCTGCTCGTAGAGCAAAGGGGGCGGGCTTACAAAGGTCTTCAGAAAACAACGAACGAATAACCATGTTTTTCGGGGCGGATAATGCAGGGCAGCATAGGACTACGAAAATTCTCTACGGCGCTTCGCACCCTCAAGTGTGTCGTCTAAAGCATCAATAAATGTGGTTTTAGACGAAAGCGTGAGCATTCTGCCTGTATTTAGATCAAAAAAACACCCCGCTTAAAGAAATATTACACGCCATAACACGAATTCAGGAGACAAAAGGTTCTTGCAGATTGAATATTTTGTAGAAAATAGAAAGTGGCTTGATTGAAATTGACTGAAAATGAAAATCAAGTTGGCAGCTACTAACCTGCCGCCCCTTTCCACATATAGCGGGAGCGAATAGGCGACATTTTCGCTGCGATCCGTAACAAATTCGTCATATTTCATGATCGAAAAACAGACAAAAATAAGGAAATAAGCGACAAGTGTTTTTATTCAAAATTAATCTGGAAATATTCAGTTAATGTTTTTGTTTGAATAAGGAAAGGAAACAATGCATCTGCTTTTTGATGGGGTTGAGGGGGCATGCAGGTGGGAGAGTCTTAGGAGAAATTCTAAGTGGCTTTTGAGTCACAAAATAAAAAAGGCTTGCAAAAAAGTCATCTGCAAACCCTTTCTGAATATGGTGACTAGAGACGAACTTGAACCGCCGATACCAGCATTATGAGAGCTGGATTAATGACCCTGTTGCGACTTGTTTATCGCTTTTTGCTTAATGATTCGAATAGGTTTTTCGTACAGATCGGATAGCATCTGCTTCGCTCCTAGTTTGGAGAACATCTTCTTAATATTTCTGTGAAGCTTACTTAGTTCTCCCCCAGAAATTCTCGCCATTGAACACTCATGTTGAATTGCTAGCTGTATGCTCAATGGAATGTTAGCGCCAAATTTTTCTATCATGTTATCAAATATATCTTCGCCGCCTATTGTCAAGTAAACGGTATTTAGCAAGAATAAAGCTCCGCATCTTTCCTCTAGTGATATTGATGTGTCATCTTCTATTTCTATCATGGAAGCTTCAATTGCAGTTTTAAAAAAATCGTAGCCATAACTATCACACATTATGTGCCTATAAAAGCAAAGCAGTTGCATCTCCGAGAGCCTTGATAGCGTCTCGACGGTATCGCCTTTTCTTCCCTCGGTGAAGCTCTTTGCTGCCTCTAGAAATACAGATCGTATGCTATTTGTAATTTCAGAGTATTTCGTTTGGTTTGCCGCCATTAGAATGTTTCCGAAATTAATAAATTTCAGAAATTTTAGAGGGCTTGAGATTGGCTTTATCTCTGTAATTTCTCTGATTGTTTCGGGGCAGTCTCTTGCAAGTCCAATCCAAAAATATATTATTGTTGACCAATACAGGTCGAAAGAGTTTTCTGTTAAAGGCATTTTTTCTTTAGACATTGATTGGGCATAAAAGTATTCCATAAATGTTCTGTGACGAAAACTAAATGTAGATTTTTGATCGTTAATTGTTACAAGATCGCAACGCTCAATTAGTCTATTAAATAATGTCTCAGAGGAAACTCCTAGATTTCTTTCTTCTACATATTCTTTAAAAAAACCTTTTGCTTCATCAATGCTTATGCATGTGAGTTGATTTTCTACAAAGAATTTCGCTATTATTTTAATTATAGTGTTTGTCGGTTGGTATTCTTTGGGATTCGCTGATCGATCTTTGTGATTTAAATCCCATCGCCCTAAAGACAACTCTGTATATTTTGAATAAAGTTCAGTTAGGTTTGATGGGATGTCTTGTTGGTTCTCTTGAATTAACTTGGTAAGTAAAATGGCTGCTATTGGTGTTCTGGGGAGCATTCTGAATATATTGGAGTTATTTAGGTCACTTGCAACTCTTGAAGCTAGATTTACTCCTTTGCAGGCATTCTGTATAAGGGTTAAAATGCTCTTTATAGATAGAGGCGCCATTTCATAAGTTCGCAGGCAAGAATTCCATTTTTCAGAGTCAATTTTTTCGTCTATTTTTCTTCCTGCTAAAATTACTTTTATGTTGTTTAGTGCATTTGCTTCTTTCGTGATTTCATTAATTCTTTCTAATCTTTGTTGAGATGTAAGATTGGCTTCGTCTAGGCCATCTATCATTATCAGATATTTGCATTCTATTTCTGATAGGTTGTTTTTTTCTTTTGTTTCTGAAAGAAGGTTTTTTAAAGAGCCTTCATTATTTTCTTCAAGTTCTTTAAATGTGGTTAGAATAGGTAATGTATTTTCTTTGATATATTTGTTGTTGTCACAAAAGCTTAGTGCTGTTTTTCTTAATAAATTAGACTTTCCTGACCCCATCGATCCTTCGATCATGCATGTGCCTTGTTTCTCTATTATGTCGTGTATGCCGGTTCTTGATTTTCTGGCTATAACAACGTTGCTACTTTTTTTGTAGGCTGAATTTTCTTTTTTTATCAAAGTTTGTTGTATCTCGTAACCCTCCATGTTTGCTAAATTAAAACTTGAGTTTGCCTCTATTATTTTTATTTTTTCTTTTAGTGATGCTAGATACTCGGAAACATGAAGAGGTAAATTTTCCCAGTAGTTGGGTGTATACTTTTCTATCAAGTCTGCAAGTTTGCTTCCATCTATAAATTTCAGTTTCGCAGTGGCGTATTTTTTCGCGAAAGTGACTTTAGCGTTGGCGCTGATGCCTTCTGCTGTTATGACCCATATTTCATTTAAATTTATAGTTTTATTGCCTCTTATTACTCTATCAACGTTGAGGCATTCATCTATCTGTCTGCTTACGTCATGCGAACTTTGGCTGATTTTATTTTTTTTTACTATAACGCCTATGTAATCTATATCATCTAGAAGTTCATCTTTTTTTGATAATATGAAATCCGCGCCAAATTCTAGAGTGCCATGTGTGTACTCTACATTTTTCACGCCTTCCATTTTTTTGAAAATTTTTTCTAAAAGTGGATGAAGATCTTTTACTTCGGATTTTATTTTTTCTGAAATATTATTTTTCAATTTCTAATTCCTTTTCTAATCTAAGTGACAATCTTCAGGCCAAATAAAATAAGATCCAAACCTACTTTTTTTGATGTGGCTGGCTCCTAGGGCTTTGCCTGAATCAGTTAGCTCAACTTTATCTCCGTATCTTTTTAAATGGCCTTTTTGAACGAGTGCTTCTAATAGCTCGTCCGTACTTTTTCCGAGCTTTTTTGCTAACTTCGATGTGGTTAATTTGCCTTTCGTATTTTCTTCTGGCTCGTTTTTTTGATCGACCCTTTCCAGACTTACTCTTACTTCTTCGCTAATTCTTATTATTCTTTGTGCCTCTTCGTAGGCTTCCATGAAAATTTCATTGTCTTCGGTGCGGGTCATTAATACGCCCATTTCGTTATTATTTATCTGGCTGAATTCGTAGAGGTTTAGACTTGTGACTATGCAAAGTTCTTCATTTAAATAGCACTTTGCATGAAGATTTTTGCAGAAGCTTGTGCGGATGTAACTGAGGTTGTTTAACCAATTGATTTCTTCGGGCAGCAGCTCGCTTTTTCCATAAACAATACGAACATCTATTTTTAAACGGTTTTTGTCTTCCAGAAGTTCTTTAATGCGGTCACTTAATTTTAAGAATGGACTGATCAGTATTAAGCGATCTCTTGCATTTTTTATTAGTTCTTCAAGGAAATAATTTGTTGCGCTGGTATTTAAAAACTTTGCCATGTAATGAGTCCTTACAATCCTAGATCTATCTATTTCTCCAGCTGCCATCTGTTAGCTGCCTTGGCCGCTAACTATCAGCCCTTTCCTTGTGTTCCTAATTCACTCTGAGCGATTTTTGTCATAGGACTTATTTGGCCTTCGCTCGGGAATTCCTTACCGGTAAAAAGCCATGCTTCGTATTCTGGGAATACCGTTGCTATCTGAACCAAGTTGTCTGCTTTGATTTCTGTTGCAACCTAGTGTGTATCGCAGTCGAGTGTATTTCATTCTGATTTTATGCGCCAGTCACCTCTTTATGGGCGTTGGTTATGTGGTTGGGCTGCGGCGGATAATAAGGCATTCTGATCTGAAAATTACAATGGGCTATGCACACCTTGCACCGGATTACATGGCGCAGGTCAGGGAGTTGGTACCGATATAGGAAGGAGGGATTTGGAGTAAAGCAGGTGTGTGACTTTTGTGTGACTAAAATAAAAAAAGGTTTGCAAGCGCTAACCTGCAAACCCTTTCTGAATATGGTAGCTAGAGGCGGACTTGAACCGCCGACCCCAGCATTATGAGTGCTGTGCTCTAACCAGCTGAGCTATCTAGCCATAGTCGAGGGCGCGTATTTTGTCGCGGTACGGGGTTATTGTCAACCCTGTTTTGCGACTTTTTATGCCCTCTTCGGTATTACCCGGCGCAGTGAATTACTTGCTGTCGCCCAGTTTGTTCAATTCTTTTACAACCGCAATGTATTTGTCGCCATTGGTTTTTACGCCGTCACGGTTGAATTTTTCAGAAGCCAAGTGAACTTCTTCCAGGGTTTCGGCCAGCGTGCCCAGTTCGCTGTGGATTTTTTCCAGCGCTTTTTCCAAGGTGTAGGTGGCCTGGTGTACGGCGGCGATGTCGTTGTTGTTTACTTCACCGGCCAGCAGAGCTTCGAGTTGCTTGTTGGTTTCATTGAAGTTGGCTACCGCTTCTGCAAGGGTATTGGATTCCTTGCCTTTGAAGTGGCCTACGCGCTCTTCTGCAAGGGCAACAGATGCCAGGCTGAAACTCATGATCAGGGCAGCAGCGATTTTCAATACTTTCATCTTTTCTTCCTCTGGGGCTTGGGTTCTGGTGAATAATTGCTCATTAATGCTAATGGGAATTATTTGCGAATAATCGCATTACCTGCCGCGTAAATCAATGCTCTTGTGCCTTGCCAGCGATGATTGCTGACAAGGTGGGGCATCGCGCAGCAGGCCGGGGGCGATTACTCCATCCATACCGGGTAATAGGAATATTCACAGTAGGGCGAGTTCAGGTCGCAAATTTGCAGAATCATATAGAGCTGATCCGGGATGGTACGGAAGAGATAATCAATTGAGGTGCGGCCACCCGAGGTGGAACAACTCATGGTCAGGTCAGCGCCGTAGTCGCACATCAGGCTGCCTGCCTGGTCGCACCACAAGCCGGGGCCGCAAATTTCCGAGTGAACCAGTTGGCTGCCAATGATATCCGGCACGTCGTTAATGCGTACACTGGCGCGATAATCTTCGCGGCTGCGCACCTCCCAGTAGACTTCGAACAAGCCATGATAAAGGTAAGGGTTGAGTGCCAGCGGCGCGGAGGAGAAGGCGGTGTCCACGTCATAGCTGTCGAGCATATCGAAGGCTCGTAATTCCGGCGTGTAATTTATCGGCGGCGCGTCGTGGTGGTCGCTTCCGCCGCCACAGGCGGTAACCATGACGCAGCAGATGGTGATAAAACCGACAGCAAATGTTTTCATGAGCGCTCTCCATCAATGACTGGCAGGCTCAGTCTGTGGCATCATCCATGAACCGAAGCTGAATGTTGCGCGCGGTACATCAACCAAAAGAACTGTAATTGGAGAGATAAGATAATGAAAAAAGGTTACTGGTTTGCTGCTTTATGTTTGTCGGCCAACATCGTTTGGGCGTCGCCGGCGGCGGTAGGAAAGCAGGTAGAGCGCTTGACAGAAGCCATGGTGCAGGCCGATGCCGCAACCCTGAAAAGCGTTACCCACAGCCAGCTCGATTACGGCCATTCCAGTGGGCGGGTGGAAACGCAGCAGGAGTTTATTGAAGGTTTGACCAGCGGCGCATCCGACTTTGTAAAAATCGATTTGCAGGAACAAAAAATCACGGTTTCTGATGATGTGGCCGTTGTTCGTCATAACCTGATTGCTGAAACCAACGATAGCGGCAAGCCGGGCAATGTAAAAATCGGCGTGTTGCTGGTTTGGCAGCAGGTAGACGGTGAATGGAAACTGCTGGCCAGACAGGCTTACAAAATTTAATTCTGCCGCGATTTACGGCCCTCGGTACGTTCCAGTATTTGAGGGCCACTGCCATTCTTCCCCAAAATATCATCCGGGTTTCTCAGTGGACAATCTTTCAGTGAGAGGCACCCGCAGCCAATACAACTGTCCAGTTCATCTCTGAGCCGGGTCAGCTTTTCAATGCGATCGTTCAAGTCCTTACGCCATTGCGATGACAGTGTTTTCCACTGGGCGGCGGTTAATTTGTTCTTGTTCGGAAAGCGCTTTAATGTTTTGCCAATTTCTTCCAGCGGAATGCCGGTTCTCTGCGCAACCTTGATAATAGATATGTAGCGTAACACCACCGGCGGAAAGCGTCGTTGGTTGCCGGCGTTACGTGTGCTCTCTATCAGCCCTTTGGCTTCGTAAAAGTGGATGGTTGACACCGCCACTCCGCTTCGCTTGGACACTTCTCCCACGGTCAGCTCCCGCAGGGCGGGCGCTATTTTTTCTTTCGTCATGGCTATTGACCTCAAGTAATGTTGAGGTTTTATAGTGCATCCCCTTCGGTTTGGCAAGAGAGCCCGAGTTTTTTGCCTGGTCGATTTCCCTTCTGTTAGTCAATTTCTGTGTGGAGAGTGGATGCCTATGTTGCGCTTGGTTGACGAGGTTACGGCCAGCAATGGTTTGTGGTGGGTGGCGAGAATATTGCTGGTTACTTTTTTTATGTCATCCAGCAGAAGCGATGTTTTATGAAAAACAGTATTTCAGTAAAGCGTCTTTTGCCAATCGGCATTGTTGTTCTGGCGGTTATGGTTGCGGTTTTGTGGAATCAAAAAACCACAGCCGATGATGCCGGGTTTGCCTGGCCTGCCGTCAAGGTGGCCACGGCTGTGGTCGAGCCGCGTGAGTTGACCCGCTATTTTTCCGGTGTGGGGGAATTGGAGGCGGTGCGTCAGGTAAATATTTCTGCGGAGGCTTCCGGCCAGGTGAGTGCTATTGAGTTTTCATCCGGCGCTGCCGTAGAGGCGGGGCAGTTACTGGTGCGGTTGAATGATGCGGTCGAGCAGGCGGATTTACTACGCTTGCAGGCGCATGCCAGTAATGCCGAGTCTTTGTACCAACGCACAGCGTCATTGCATAAAACCCGGGTTGCAACCCGCGAGCAGCTGGAGCAAACCGCTGCGGAGCGCGATATGGCGGTGGCGGCAGTTGCGCAAGCACGCGCGCTGCTTGACCGTAAAAGTATTCGTGCACCTTTCAAAGGTGTTACAGGCATTCGTCAGATGCATGAAGGGCAATATATCAACCCCGGCGAGGCGATTGTCAGCCTGGTCGATGACAGTTCATTGAACGTTAATTTTTCACTCGATGAACAGAGCATCGCCACATTGGCGGCGGGGATGAACGTGGAATTGCGGATAGACGTTTGGCCGGAAGATATTTTTCCAGCGGTTATTACCGCGATTGATCCTTTAATTAATCGCTCGCGCATGGTGCAGGTTCAAGCTCGTGTTGATAACCCGCAAGGCAGGTTGCGCGCCGGTATGTTCGCGCACATTAATGTAATTCGTGAAGCCGGAAACTCGCCCTTGATGATTCCGGAAACGGCAATAACCTTTACTGCGTACGGTGAAACTGTTTTTGTGGTGACAGAAAACAATGGTGCTTCGCAGGTAAAACGCGTTGCGGTTGCAACCGGTGAACGTGCCGAAGGGTTTGTAGAAATTAGTAGCGGACTGCAAGCGGGGGACCGGGTAGTTACATCCGGACAGCTGCGCTTGAGTGATGGCATGGTGGTTGATCCTTCCATTGTCGACAGCCTGGCGGCGGCACTGTCAGCTGCCACCGGCACACCATAAAGGAGCCCGCAATGCGATTTACCGATACGTTTGTTCGGCGCCCGGTATTGGCGCTGGTAGTCAGTACGCTGATTTTTCTGGCCGGTTTATTTTCTCTCGGGCAATTGCCCATCCGGCAATATCCTTTGCTGGAAACCTCCACTATTACCGTAACCACCAACTACCCGGGTGCATCGTCACATTTAATGCAGGGCTTTGTGACGCAGCCGATTGCCCAAGCGATGGCCTCGGTAGAGGGTATTGATTATTTATCGTCAACCTCGGTGCAGGGGCGTAGCCAGGTCACGGCGCGCATGCAATTGAATCGCGACTCTACCCAGGCATTGGCGGAGGTGATGGCGAGCGTTAATCAGGTGCGTTACAAATTGCCCGAGCAGGCTTACGACCCGGTTATTGAACGCTCTGCCGGTGAGTCAACCGCGGTAGCCTATATCGGGTTTACGGCGGGCGATATCTCTGTAGCGGAGTTGACCGATTATTTATCCCGCGTGGTAACTCCCATGTTGTCCACCATTGAAGGTGTTGCCAGTGTGCAAACCTTTGGCGGGCAAACGCTGTCGATGCGTTTGTGGCTGGACGCGGAAAAACTGGCCGGGCGGGGATTAACTGCCAGCGATGTGGCCGACGCGGTGCGTCGTAACAACTGGCAAGCAGCGCCGGGAAAAATAGACGGGCTTTACGTGCTGGCGAATATTCGCGTGAACTCTGACCTGACCAGCGTGGATGAATTCCGCAATATGGTGATTGCCGGAGAAGGTAATTCGCTGGTGCGATTGAAAGATGTAGCGACAGTAGAGCTGGGCGCAGCCGCGAATGAAACCAGTGCCTTTATGGACGGCAAGCAAGCGGTGCATGTCGGTTTATTTCCGGTGCCCTCGGGTAATCCGCTGGTGATTGTTGACGGCATCAAATCGCTATTGCCGGACATTGAAAAAACCTTGCCGCCCGGTGTTGAGGTTGCGCTGGCTTTTGAAACGGCGCGATTTATTCAGGCATCCATTGATGAAGTCATTCGCACCTTGATAGAAGCGCTGATTATTGTGGTGCTGGTTATTTATCTCTGCTTGGGGTCGCTGCGCACGGTGCTGATTCCGGTCGCTACCATTCCACTTTCCATGCTGGGTGCTGCCGGGCTGATGTTGATGTTCGGTTTCAGTATCAACCTGTTAACACTGCTGGCGATGGTGTTGGCCATCGGTCTGGTGGTGGATGATGCGATTGTGGTGGTAGAAAATGTGCATCGCCATATTGAAAATGGAAAATCGCCAGTGGCGGCGGCCTTGATCGGTGCGCGTGAAGTTGCCGGGCCGGTGATTGCCATGACCCTGACTTTGGCTGCGGTCTATGCGCCGATCGGTTTGATGGGAGGCCTTACCGGTTCGCTTTTTCGCGAATTCGCGCTCACTCTGGCGGGCGCGGTTATTGTTTCCGGCGTAGTGGCATTAACACTCTCGCCAGTCATGAGTTCGCTGTTGTTGCCAGCCAAACAACAGGAAGGAAAAATGGCACGCATGGCGGAACATTTTTTTGAAAAACTCACCAGCGGTTATGCCCGGGTGTTGGCGTATTCGTTAACGCATCGCTGGATTGCGCTGGCGGTTGCCGGGGTAGTGGTGGTGAGTTTGCCTTTGCTCTACAGCATGCCGCAACGGGAGCTGGCACCGGTAGAAGATCAGGCCGGTGTGTTAACTGCCATCAAATCGCCGCAGCACGCTAACTTGAATTACGTTGAGCATTTCAATCGCCAGCTGGATGACGTTTATCGGCAAATGCCTGAAACTGAAAGCACCTGGATTATTAATGGTAGCGATGGCATCGCCTCAAGTTTTGGCGGCACCAATTTATCGCCCTGGGGCGAGCGCGAACGTTCGGCGGGTGAAGTGCAGGCCGCGTTGCAAGTTGCCAGCGGTGATGTAGCAGGCTCCAATATTTTCGCCTTTCAAATGCCGGCGCTGCCCGGCTCAACCGGGGGGCTGCCGGTACAAATGGTGGTGCGTGCTGCCATGGATTATCCCGAGCTTTACCAAACCATGGAAGAGATAAAAGCCCGCGCCTGGCAAAGCGGATTATTTATGGTGGTAGACAGTGATCTCGATTACAACAACCCGGTTGTGATGTTGCAAATTGATCGTGCCAAAGCCAACAGCCTGGGCATTCGCATGCAGGATATTGGCGATTCGCTGGCAACGTTGGTGGGTGAAAATTACATCAACCGTTTTGCAATGGATGGCCGCGCCTACGATGTTATTCCGCAAAGTCTGGCCAGTCAGCGCCTGACACCGCAAGCGCTCACTCAGCAATATGTTCGAAGCGGTGAGGGTAATCTCATTCCTTTATCGGCGGTGGTGAGTGTGTCAGTGGTTACAGAGCCTAATCAATTAACCCAGTTCAACCAGCAAAATGCAGTAACGCTGCAAGCGATTCCTGCACCGGGTGTTTCGATGGGGGAGGCGGTGGAGTTTCTCTCTTCGGTTGCCGGTGAATTGCCTGCCGGAGTTACCCATGATTGGCTATCCGATTCCCGCCAGTATTCGCAGGAAGGTAACGCATTAATATTTGCCTTTATCGGTGCGCTGATCATTATTTACCTGGTGCTTGCCGCGCAATATGAAAGCCTGGTTGACCCGCTGATTATTTTAATTACCGTGCCTTTATCCATTTGCGGTGCATTACTGCCGTTGGCATTCGGTTGGACCACGCTCAATATCTACACCCAGATTGGTTTGGTGACATTGATCGGTTTAATCAGCAAGCACGGTATTTTAATGGTTGAGTTTGCCAATGAATTACAAGTGCATGAAAAAATAAACCGGCAGCAAGCGATTTTTCGGGCGGCACAAATTCGTCTGCGCCCGGTATTGATGACAACTGCGGCAATGGTATTCGGATTGATTCCCTTATTGTTTGCCAGCGGTGCCGGCGCCAACAGCCGTTTTGGCCTGGGAACTGTCATCGTATCGGGCATGATTATTGGCACCTTGTTTACGCTATTTGTGTTGCCCACGGTGTATTCATTCCTTGCCAGAAATCACAACGCTATGTTGAATACACCCAGACAATTGCAACTGGCAGAAGCTGATCGCGTGCTGGCTTTGCCCAAAGGAGAAACACTGTGAAAAAACTCACTCACCTGTTTTTCTCTGCGGCTTCGGTTTTTATAGTGTCTGCCTGTACCGTCGGGCCGGATTATCAAAAGCCGCAACAAACTTGGGCTGCCAGTGAAAATGTGGTTGCGCCGGTATTTTCCGATGCCGGACACAACCGTGCTCTTCACACGAATGCCTGGTGGTTATTGCTGGATGATGCACAGCTTGATCAATGGATTGAAACGGCCTTGCAAAATAATCAGGATATCCAGCAGGCGACCGCCAGGCTTGGCGCGGCGATGGCTGGCGTGGATGAAAGTTATTGGCAGCGCTTGCCAACACTTTCTCCCGAGGCCGGTTATTCACGCAGCCGAATGCAACAGCCAGGCGCGGACGGGCAAATAACCCGCCCTCAATCAACGGCATCGCGCACCGGTGCATCGGTGCAGTGGGAGGTGGATTTATTTGGCCGCTTGCGCCGGCTGCATGAAGCGGCGGTAGCGCGAAGTGAAGCGGCCGATGCCGATCTCTCGCAAGTCAGGATGTCTATTGTTGCTGCGGTGGCCACCAGCTGGTTTGAATACCGCGGCTTACAACAGCAAATTGAATGGGCACTGGCCGAGCAAAAAAGCTGGCGAGACACATTGGCGCTGGTGCAAAGCGGCGTTTCGCTGGGGCGCGAACTGCCGGAAAACCTGGAAAATGTGCAGGCACAATTGCACCGTAGCGACGCAGCACTGCCAGCATTACGCGCCGCGCAGCAAGCGGCGCGTTACCGGTTGGATGTTCTGACCGGTGTGCAACCGGGGCAGCGGGAAATTGATGGTGATATTTCATTAACGCCCTTGCTGCTTCGTGAATTGCCGGTGGGTGATGTTCGCGAGCGGGTGCTTGCCCGGCCGGATGTTGTGCAAGCCGAACGTTTGCTGGCAGCCAGTACCGCTGATATCGGAGCCTCTAAAGCGGCGCTTTATCCAAATCTGAGCATCAACGGTTTCGTCGGCTTCTTTGCGCTGCGCGGTTCCAGCGCGTTGGATGCAGCAGCACGCGCTTACGAATGGAATTCGCTATTGCAATGGGATGGTTTGAACCCGGGCAATGCCCGCGCACAATTACGCGCGAGCGAAGCGCGTTTGCTGGGCGCCTCTGCCCACTATCAACAGGCCGTGTTGCTGGCGTTTGAGGAAGTCGAAAACGCGTTGACGGTGTTGCGAGAAGAGCAGCAACAATTGTTTTCGCTTACGCAAGCGGCGTCCCATGCCGAGCGGGCATTAGCCCTGGCGACCCGGCGCTATGAAGCGGGCGGTGGCAGCTATCTGGCTGTACTGGAAAACCAACGCGCTTTGTTCGCGGTGCGGCAGCAGGTTGCGAGTGCTGAAACGGGTTCTTATCTTAATGTGGTGGATTTATATAAATCGCTGGGATGGAGTATTGAAGGTGGGGCGCTGGCGTTGAATTGATGGCAGCGTCGTCAGTTAATTAAAAAATAGCGTGCTATTTCGGGCTCAGCGGTTGGTACGCCCAGTCCGCTTGTCATCAGAACTTTTGTTCCAAAAACGCATGAGCATCCGCAAACGGAGCCAGCCAATCCTCATAAAGGATTGGCGTTCCGCGCGCGCAAAACATGTTTTGCTTATTGCGCACTCCACCCATATGGCTCCGGCGAGTCAACGGCAACTGCTCCTGTGTTGCGCCAACTGCGTTGCTCTAACTTCCGCCCTCCATGGCGGTCGTCCCTGACTCGACGGTTTTGCAACAAAAGTTCTGATGCCAAACCCGCCTCCCACCGTATTTCTTATTCCTTACAGCTTTCTTCACCTTCCTGCAATTTTTCAAGCCGAACATTCAGGATGGATATTTCCAGGCGGCCATCGGTTCCCAAGGTAAGAGGCGCATTGATTTTTGATAAATCAAAGTTATCGCCCTTAATACAGTTAAGAGGAATCGGTAAACTGAACCACTGTTTGGCCGGGGCTTTTTGCAACATGCGCTGAATGTTCAATTTTCCCTGACAGGGGTAACCGCAATCCATTCCGATGGAAACGGCTTTGTCCGGCTTTCTGTCAACACGAATATCCAGCACCAGTGATGCGGCGTCTTTGTAAGCGGCGAGATCAATCGGCGCACCGAAAATACCAACACTGCCGTATTCCTTCTTGCGACCATCCCAGCTTAGCGACAGTGCTTTGTGCTGTTCATTAAAGTCGACCTGGGTGGCCAGCACTTTCTTGCCTTCGGACTGGCCTTGCTGATTGTTCACCGGCACCGACCAGTTGGCCGCATCGCCGAGGGTTAATGACCAACCGCTGACCGGTTTGCCATTTAATAGATAAACGTGAGCAGGGTTAACCTGATCATTGGCGCTGGCTTGCGAAGCCATTGCCAGCCCGAAAAATACCAGGGAATACCATTTGGAAAACACAGATTTACGCATAAAAATCTCCGAGCATTATTGTTATACAGAGACTTTCAACGATATCGTTTGGCAAGATGAATGGCAACTGGGAGCTACAGCTTTACACAGAAATAGCGACCTGTGAGTCCCGGTCTTTGGATTGCCCAGGTTCGGCAGGATGTGAGTTTGTCGTTAGGGGACTTTGTTCCAAAACCGTCGGGTCAGGGATGACCCGTCGGAGCTCCATGGATGGATGCATTCGTCACATCCATGTGACTCACCCTGCGGGCAGCTTCGCTGTGCAAATTGGCGATCCTGCCAATTTGTCATGTGTTTTTGGAGCAAAGTCCCCTAACGACAAACGGACAGATGGCACTTGCGCTCCTATCCAAATAAATTTTCATTTCTCCTCTCCTCCGAGAGGGTAGGGATGGCAGGATTTTTTTGCTTTTTCAGCAGCTATTTAAAAGCACTAATCGTTTCAATAGAACCATCTTCGCGGTGAATCAGTTCGGTCATTTTCACACTGCGCAAATGGGTCTGCCCGCCGGACAACGAGCTATCGTGGTAAAACAAATACCACTTGTCCTCGAAGCGGGTAATGGAATGGTGATTGGTCCAGCCGGTTACCGGCTCCAGTACTACGCCCTGATAAGTAAACGGCCCATAAGGATTGTCGCCGGTGGCATAAACAATTTTATGCGTGTCGCCGGTGGACCAGGAAAAATAATAAGTGCCGTTATGTTTGTGAACCCAAACCGCCTCAAAGAAACGACGGTCATTATCGCCAGCCAATAAAGGCTTGCCATTTTCGTCCAGTAATTGAACATCCATTAACGGCTCGGCGATAGACACCATATCGTCATTCAGCCGCGCAATTTTCGGCATCAACGCCGGTTCATGGTCAGCCGGGTATTGATCTGTGTCCGAGAAATTGCCTTGTGTCCAACGCTGTAATTGTCCGCCGGAAATACCGCCAACGTATAAATAATATTGATTGTCGTCGTCTTTATAGACCGCCGGGTCCATGGAGTAGGAGCCTTCAATCAGCAGTGGATTGGTAAACGGGCCCTCGGGTTTTTCAGCAGCGGCGACACCAATGCGAAAAATTCCCTGCTGGTCTTTTACCGGGAAATAAAGATAAAAACGGCCGTCTTTTTCGGCTGCATCCGGTGCCCACATTTGTCGGCTTGCCCAGGGTACATCATCAAGATCCAGCGCTACACCGTACTCGGTCACTTCACCGCCCGGCTTATCCATAGACAATACCCGGTAATCGCGCATGGCAAAATGATCACCCTCGGCGTTGGGGGCAATATCACTTTCTATATCGTGCGACGGGTAAATATAAATTCGGCCATTAAAAACGTGCGCAGAAGGGTCGGCGGTGTAAATGTGTGTGACCAGCGGTTCATGCGCGTATTGTGGTTCGCTGGAAGATTGGCTGCTGTGAGTGGGCGCAATCGATGTTTGTTGCGCTTTGTCGGTGTTGTCACAACCACTCAACAATAAAGCCGATGCGGTAAAACCTAGTAATAAAGAAAGAGGGCGGTGCATGGTTAGCTCCTGTTATTTATTATTAAAAGCCCGAAAATAAAACAGGCAACAGACTATTCCGGGAAGAATTTTCTGTTGCCTGTGCGTTATGCCTTTGGCGTTAGATTACCAATGCCAAAGTGTGCCATCTTCGAGGCGGTTAACCGGCAAGCTGGCGCGCTTGTAGGGGTATTTTTTGGCCAGCTCTTCATTGATATCCACACCATGGCCGGGTGTTTCGCCCGGGGTGAAATGACCATCTTCAAAGCGGTAGGCGCGAGTAAAAATTTCTTCCATTTGCGGGCTGTGCGGCATGTGTTCCTGAATACCGAAGTTGGGCACCCAGTAATCAAAATGCAGTGCTGCGCCCATGCACACTGGTGACAAATCAGTAGCGCCGTGGAAGCCGGTGCGCACATGGTAGAGCGCGGCAAAATCGGCAATGCGGCGTACATGGGTAATGCCACCGGCGTGAACAATGGTGGAGCGAATGTAGTCAATCCACTGGTTCTGAATCAGTTCGCGGCAATCGTGAATGCTGTTGAACACTTCACCCACCGCCAGTGGCGTGGTGGTGTGCTGGCGAATGAGTTTGAATGCTTCCTGGTTTTCCGCCGGTACCGCATCTTCCATCCAGAATAACCGGAAGGGTTCAAGGTCTTTACCCAGCCGCGCGGCTTCAATGGGCGTAAGGCGGTGGTGTACGTCGTGCAGCAAATGCAATTCACTGCCGAACTCTTTACGCACTGCAGCAAACACTTCCGGAATGTAGTTCAAGTATTTTTCAGTTGACCAGCTTTCTTCAGACGGCAAGTCGGCATCGGCGGGTTCGTAGTTGTGATCGCCTTTGGCAACGCCGTAGGTTTTGGCAATGCCAGGAATACCACATTGCACACGAATGGCTTTATAACCTTGCTCTTTGGCTTTGCGCACGGCTTCCAGGGTGGAATCCAGGTCGCGCCCGTTGGCGTGGGTATAGGACAAAATACGATCGCGGCTGCGGCCACCGAGCAATTGATACAGCGGCATATTGGCGGCTTTGGCTTTGATGTCCCACAGGGCAACATCAATGGCTGCCAGCGCAGTCATGCCGATGGGGCCGCGACGCCAGTAAGCGCCACGGTAGATGTACTGCCAGATGTCTTCAATACGTTGCGGGTCGCGGCCAATCAGCACCGGGATCAGATAATCTTCAAGGTAAGAAACAACCGCTTTTTCACGACCGTTGAGGGTGGCATCACCAATACCGTAAATGCCCTGGTCGGTTACAATTTTCAGGGTGACAAAATTTCTGCCGGGGCAGGAAACAATGACACGCGCATCAATAATTTTCATTCACACTACTCACTGATCAGAAGACGGGCTTTGCCGCCGTGCTATAACCAGCCAGCGGCAAAGCCCGTTTGCGCTGACGTTACTCTATTTTCAAACTTTGCTGCGGCCCCAGATAGGAAGGCTTTAAACCACCGGTATTGATCACCAGTTTTTGCAGCGTCACACCCGGGTCCACCATATAAATGCGCAGCTTTTGCAGCCCCGCTTTATTGATGCGGTGAGTGCTGCGCGAGGTGCGGACACCGCTGGTAACCGCTTCGGCCCAGGCGGCATCACTCATGTCGGCAACAATATCGACCACTTGTGGCGTGTCCTTGCCGAAGCCAATGGCGTAGCGCAAGCCGCGCTCCGGCATAACCGGCAAGCCGGGTGCAAACAAGGCTTCAACGGTAAACTCGCCGGTATTAAAAAAGTGCACGTCATATTCCAGATAGGGCGCTTTTTCCGGATTACCGAAGCTGTAGTCTGTTATCGGAAACACCGACATGGAAGACAGGGTGCGGCCATGTTGTTCCAGTCGCTGCCACTCAAAACCATGAGCCGCTTTTATATCCGTATAGTTTTCTGCTTCGATGGCAACATAACCATCCGCCTCGACAAAGCCACGCATGCGACGGGTTTGCTTGTCATCCGGCTTGAAGGTAGCCACCTGAATGTTCGCGCCGCCCCAGCTTGCACCGGTAATGTGAATCGTTCCTGACGACTTGCCGGTTGGGGCTTTGTCCCAGTCAATCGACACATTCAGCGATTCTACATCTTTAACTTGTCCACTAGTATTGGAGATTATAATCCACGGCTGGTTCACTTTGGCTAAAAAATTGAAAGGTTGTGTACCTTTATTGAAAATTTCGATGCGTCGGCTCACCTGACCGTAAGGGCTGAACTCATCCAGCCGGTATTGGCCTGCGACCGGCCATGCCTGAGCGGTGCCTTCTACCGCAATGCCCATGTCGGCAACGTCTGCCGGCTGGTAGTCATAGAGCATGGGCATAATGTTGGTTGGCGGGTTGTTCCAGTGGGTGTAGCCAATATGGCTTTGCGACATGAAATGGTTCCATTTGCCGTTGCTCAGCTCGGTGTGGTACTGCTTTTCCAGCGCGGCATCGGCAGCAAACAGCTCACGGGCGCGCTCGGCATAGTGATTGGCGGTGGCGCGTCCCTGGTTGGCGTAGAGGCGGTTTTTGGCAACTACATCATAAAGTTCAGTAACGATGGTACTGGCTTTTACCGGGTGTAACACCAGTTGGAAAAACGCATCTTTACGGCGCTCGGGGATTTTTTCATACAGCGCTTCTGCGCGTGCGGTGAGGTCTTTCATCTCGGCGGTAATACGCTCGGCTTCGCGGTAATGCAGTTGGCTGTAAGTGCCTGGCTCCTGCAGTTCCGGTTTGCGGCGACCATTGTGACGGGTGTAGCCACTGATCAGGTCTTCAATTTCTTCGGCATGGGCAGCACCGAATTCGCGGGTTGCCCAAAGGCGGCCGAATTCTTCAATCGAGTCTTTGTCCCAACGTTCCGGGTTCCATGCCATGCGCAGGAAAAACTCGGTGGGGATCTCCATCGGTTTTAAATCGCCCACATTGACCACCCAGATTTGATTGGCGTCCCAGGTGTAAGCGAGGTGCATCTGCTCCTGAATTTTTGCCAGCGGTGTGCTGTTGATCCAGCGGTAAGAGCGCGGCCCGCCGACATAGTCAAAGTGGTAGTAAACACCGGCACCGCCACTGCGTTTGCGTTCTTCCGGGGTTGGCAGGCGGCGGATATTGCCCCAGTTGTCATCACACCACAGCAAAATGACATCGTCGGGTACGCGCATGCCGCGTTCATAAAAACCTTGTACTTCTTTATAAAGCGCCCAGACCTGAGGTACTTCGCTAACCTTGTCTTCACCGAAAACGTTACCAATAATTTTGCGCTGGTCGCGCACGATGCGTTCCAGTAAACCGATGTTTTCGCCTTCGCTCATCGGCGTGTCTTCCTGACCGCGCATGCCGAGGGTGAATACGCTTTCGTAGGGCTTGTTGCGCTTTGCGCCGTCTTCCCAGAATTTGTAGAGGTTTTGTGCGTTGGTGGAATATTCCCAATCGCCTTCGCCATAGCGATTCCATTCTTTGTCGGCTCGCATCATGGGTTCATGGTGCGAGGTGCTCATCACAATGCCCATCTCGTCGGCGAGCACCATATTTTTCGGGTCGTCATCATTGAAGGCATTGTTCCACATCGCCGGCCAGAGAAAGTTGGCTTTTAAACGCAGTAACAATTCAAACACTTTTTCGTAAAACTGGCTGTTGTAATCACCGTAGTTTTCTTTTACCCAACCGGTTAATGCCGGGGCTTCATCATTCAAAAAAATGCCGCGGTATTTCACGACCGGGGCATCCTGAACGCGGGTGTTACGCACGGCGTATACCCGTTGCTTGCGTTTTACCGGCACGTCCGCCCACCAATGCCAGGGCGATACGCCTATTTTTTCTGACAGGTCAAAGGTGCCATACATGGTGCCCCGTTTGTTGCTGCCGGCGATTACCAGTGCCTGGGTCATACCCGGAAAAGGCTTGTTGACCAGTTCAATGTGGTAACCATCCCAGGCATTTTCGATGGCGGAAACATCAATCTTGCCTCGTTCAATCAGCGCATCAATCAATTCGCTCTGGCCAATGGTGCCGATGATCACCGCGGTTTTGCCAAGGTTGTTAAGCGAGTGCACCAGCGACAGGCGGGTTTCGGTCACCTTGAAAATATCTTCCTGTAACAGCGCTACGGTTTTTTGTACGCCGGAAAAATCCTGCGTATCCACGTAGAGCGTTGCATTGGATTTGTCACCAACAATTGGCAGGCTGCCTTTTTTAAAACGGGTTTCGATATAGGAAGGATCTCCCAGCGCGAAAACGGGCAGGGCAGTTACAAGCAGAAGCAGCGTTGCAAGCGCAAGGCATAAAGCTCCCGTTGTATTTCTGTGCAAGCAATTCATGGCAAACAATCCTGGCAGATAACAAGGGTCGGGTTTAATGGGCAAAAAGTGGCAGTCCCGCTGCCGCTTTTTAGTGGCATCAGTGACGGTTAATTCTCGCATGTAAACCTATGTGTGTGCCGATAAAACCACCGGCAATTTCACTGCTTAGCATACTGGCGTCCAGCCCCTCGGCAATCATAACTTTGGCTTCGCCGGGCAGCTGATAATAAAAGCTGATCAACCCGGCATTGCCTTCGCTACCAATAATTAGCGGTTGGCCGGCGGTGAGTTTTTCCAGCGGCAAGCGTTGTATCACCTGTGGCTCACTGTTGTTGGCCTGCTCCAGTACCAGCTCGTATTTGCCAGACGCCTGGCTGACGCCGGCAAAGAAATGGTGTTTCTCATTTTGGAATACCGTGAGGCCGGCAATAACCGCGTGGTTTTCCGGTGCGGTAACTTCAGTGCTGCTGCTGAAATGCATGTGCTGCTGACGGCGGCCAATAAACGACACCTGGGTTAACTCTGCGAGAGACGCGGGGCGAACGTTGAGGGTGATGCCGCCTTTTTCTCCGCCAAGGGTGTACCAGCTGTGATCCGGCTGACGCAGCTGGTTCCAGTGGTGTTGCAGCGCATCGCCGCTAAACGCATCGCGCCAGGTGAAGTTGCCGGTAAAAGGTTCGCTGGCTGGCATGGGTTTCAGGCCGGCCGGTTTCTTCGGCCGCCAGGCGACTTCGGTTTGCGGGTCAAGAATTATCGGCCAGCCATCTTCCCAGCGTACCGGCAGCAAAAAAGTTTCGCGGCCAGTGTTAAACAGGCTGCCGTTATACGAGCGTGATGCGAGAAACACCGCCCACCATTCGCCATTGGGTGTTTCGATAAAATCGGCATGGCCTGTGTTGGTAATCGGGTTGGGCCTTTCTCTGTTCAGGTCGCGCTGGGTGAGAATGGGGTTGCCTGCAAATGGCACAAAAGGTTCGGCCAAATTGCGGGTGCGGAAAATAACTTGCGAGTGATTGTATTCGGTGCCACCTTCGGCGCAGGTCAGATAATACCAGCCATCTTTTTTGAAAATATGCGGTGCTTCAATCCAGACGGGTTTGCTTGACGGATCAGCGCCGCCGTCCACCACCATGCGGCCGGAATCGGCAATCACCTTGTTATTAGCCAGATCGTATTCCCATAACCAGATAGCCTTATGGCCCTCGTATTGCGAACCGCCTGCCGGGTCGTGGTGGTGCGTAATGTAAACGCGGCCGTCATCGTCAAAAAAGATGTCAGGGTCAATGCCGCCAATTTCCGGCAGCAGAACCGGTTCTGACCAGGGGCCAGCCGGGTCGGTGGCGGTCACGATGAAATTGCCGCGAATATCCACCAGAGTAGTAATCAAATAGAACACGCCGTCGTGGTGGCGAATGGTGGGTGCATAAATACCACGTGAGGTTTGCTGCTCTGCCAGGGGCAGTTGTGCCGGGCTGGTCAGCGCATGGCCGAGCGATTCCCAATTCACCATGTCGGTGCTGCGAAAAATCGGCACGCCGGGAGAGAACGCAAAAGAGGAATTGGCGAGGTAGTAATAATCACCGGCGCGGGTAATGCTGGGGTCGGGGTAAAACCCGGCCAGAATCGGATTTTGAAATTCATCGTCAGACAGCGGCGCATCAAACACCGGGTCGCGGCCCTGATATTCAAACCACGAAAAATGTGCGACGGCATCTTTGCTGGCGGCGGAAGATACCGTTGCTTCTTCCACCCTATCGCTGCAACCGGCGAGTGTGCCGAGCAGGGCGGCGTAAAGCGGGGCGTAGCGTTGCCATTTTTTAAAACGCATTGGTGCTTCCTTCTTGAATATGTCTGCTCGTTTTACCGGGTTGGAAATGAATGTGACAGCCAGGAGAAATAAGTTTTTGTAAAACTGTGTTAATCAGAAGATGGCGTTTTTGATCAGGGTTGTGCTGTTTGAAAATCGTTTGTGAAGGATGAGATTCGCAGTTCCTTTAGTCTTACCCTGCTGACCGCTTTCGGAAAAGTCCTTCCCGCCCGAGCCGGTTGTTATTGGAAGAGTGCAGCTCGGTTAATCTTGTGGTCAATTAAACCATATGACTTGGTGCTTGTATACCAGTTGAGGCGGCTAACGGGGCGTAATCGCGCCCGGCGAATGTTGCTACCGGGCATGAGGGTGGCAGGTGGCTTTTACTCGTCGCGGGTGAGCACTTCCAGCAATTCAATTTCAAAAATCAGGTTGGAGTTGGGCTTGATCAGCGCACCCATTTGCCGCTCGCCATAGGCCAGTTGCGCCGGTACATAGAGTTTACGTTTGCCACCGGTTTGCATGCCGATCATGCCCTGGTCCCATCCCTTAATAACGCGACCGGTGCCGATAACGCATTGAAAAGGCTGGCCGCGCTTGTGTGACGAGTCAAACTCGGTGCCATCTTCCAGCCAACCGGTGTAATGGGCGGTAATCAGTGCGCCTTTTACTGCAGCTTTGCCGGTGCCCGGTTGCAGATCTTCAATGCGTAATTCGCTAAACGCCTCGCTCATGGAAACTCCTCTCTTAAAAATGGTTTTCTTATTGTCGGTTCACAGGCATAAAAAAACCACCCGAAGGTGGTTTTTTAGCGGCAACAACCTGGCGGGTTACCCCTCCATTTGCTCCAGTTCTTTCTGTTTGGTTTCCTTCACATACTTGATAACAAAGAACACCGACACCAGCGCACAGAAGGTATAAATACCGTAAGCACCGGCCAGCCCGATGGATGCCAGTAGCAGCGGGAAGGTGAGGATAACAATAAAATTGGAGCCCCATTGCGCCAGCCCTGCCACCGCCAGGCCGGAACCGCGAATCTGGTTGGGGAACATTTCGCCGAGCATTACCCACATCACCGGGCCCCAGGACGCGTTAAAAAATACGACGTAAAGGTTGGCGGCAACCAGCGCCAGCACGCCCATGTTGTCGGAAAGACGCAACTGACCGGTGGCATCCTGGGTGGCAGAGGAGAAAGCACCAACCAGCAGCGCGAGGGTAACTGCCATACCAACCGAGCCAACCCACAGCAGCGGGCGGCGGCCAATTTTATCAACCAGCAACAAAGAGATAATACAGGCACCAATACTCAGCCCACCGGAGATCACGTTAATCAGTAGCGCATCGCCTTCAGAGAAACCAACCGCCTGCCACAACACGGCGCCGTAATAAAACACCACGTTGATGCCCACCAACTGTTGAAATACGGCCAGGCCAATGCCTACCCAGACAATCGGGCGAATACGCTGCGCAACCTTGTCGAACAGGTCGGAAAGGCGAGGGCGGTTCTCGGACAGAGAGTCTTTGATTTCATGGTATTTCCGGTTGCCTTGTTCAGTACCGTACAAACGGGTCAACACGTCCAGCGCATCGTCCTTTCTGCCCTGGGCTACCAGGTAGCGCGGGCTTTCCGGAATCAACAGCAAGGACAAAAAGAAAATGGCGGAAGGCACAATCTCTACCCAGAACATCCACCGCCAGGCTTCAAAGCCCAGCCAGAATTCTGCCGAGGCAGAGCCGGCAGCCTGGGCCAGCAAATAGTTACTCAGGAAGGCAACGAACAGACCGGTGATAATGGCGATTTGCTGAATGGTGGCAAGGCGACCA
The DNA here is from genome assembly GCF_015182315.1 of Cellvibrio polysaccharolyticus. Taxonomy (NCBI): domain Bacteria; kingdom Pseudomonadati; phylum Pseudomonadota; class Gammaproteobacteria; order Cellvibrionales; family Cellvibrionaceae; genus Cellvibrio; species Cellvibrio polysaccharolyticus. Next base: position 3,872,316 of record NZ_PRDL01000001.1, on the reverse strand, counting down.
CGGTAATGAGCGGGCGCCACTTCACTGATATACGCCGGGGCCATAACGCTGGCCGCGCCCACAGCAAGACCGCCAACCAGGCGATAGGCCACAAATTCAAATGAGGAATCGGCGATACCGGCCCCCCATGAAGTGATCAGGTAAATGATGGCAGACAGCAGCAAAATGGTGCGGCGGCCATAAATGTCAGCCATGCGCCCGGCGAAGAATGCACCGATGGCACAGCCCAGTAGCATGGAGGCAACGTTAAAGCCGGTGCCTGCCGTGTCGGATTGAAACGCGATTTTCAAACCGTCGACCGTGCCGTTAATTACACCGCTGTCAAAGCCAAACAAAAAACCGCCGATAGTGGCGATACAGCTGATAAGAATAATAAAGGATGTATTGCCCTGATCGGGTTTGGATAGTTGATTCATTCGGGTACCTGCTTATTGAAATTATTCAGTGCCAGAGCAGTGTGCCGACCACCGGCTTGCCGGTAACGGGATTTTCTCTGACAAGGTTGGTGCGTCTGTTATCAGACATCTGCCAGCCGACTTGCCGGGAGGTAAGCCGGTTGTTTTCAGGTGACCAGCATCTTAGCTGAATATGGTTTTAGTGACTATATGAAAATCGGGATTCCGGTCATGCTAAAAAACTTTAGCCATGAGAAATCCCGTTGGTGAGGAAAAAACCGCTTAAATTTCGAAAGAAAAGCCGGATTCACTCAGCTGTTTATACACTTCCGGATCAAACCGGTAGAGGTTGGCGGCGCGGTGAGGCACCCCTTGCTGCTTTTCGTTGCAAGGCGTCAGCAAGTCCATCTTCATGATTTTGCGGCGGAAGTTCGGCTTGTCGAGAGTGGTGTTAAGGATCGCCTCATACAGCGCTTGCAGTTGCAGCAGGGTAAATTTTTCCGGCAACAGGTTAAAGCCGATCGGCTGATGACAAACCTGGTGGCGCAGGAATTTAATACCGTAAGAGAGAATTTCAGCGTGGTCGTAAATCAATTCGGGCAGGTTATTAACGCTGGCCCAGTGCACATCACCGGCGCTTAAGGCAATAACATCCTGATAGTTTTCGGCGCTAACCAGGGCGTAGTAAGCAATGGTTACTACCCGCTCATTGGGGAAACGATCAATGCGACCGAAGGCTTTCAGCTGTTCCAGGTAGAGGTTTTTCACCCCGGTCCATTCTTCCAGCAGGCGGGCAGCGGCATCGCGCAGGTTTTCGTCGTAACGAATCCAGCCGCCGGGTAGCGCCCAGAGGTTGTCATGGCCGGGTTCATGGCGCTTCACCAGCAGCACTTTCAGTTCATCGTTATCGAGACCGAAAATCAGGTTATCGATAGTGAGCGCTTTAATAACGTTCTCAGGTAAAAACAGGGGCTCTACGTGAATGATGCCGGGGTGAGCCGGTTGTTGCTTCGACAAGTGATCAATCCTCATGAGGGCTAACAGTGTGCAAAGGGTGCTTTGGCCGCATTCTCTGTTTGCACGATATCGGCTTTATTATCGAATAACGGCACATTGTATAAGGCGTAACCCTTGTGGTCGAGCATTTGTCTGATGGTTGCATAAACTTGTGTGCAAGTGTACTAATGCCGGTAAAGGAAAAATCAAGTAATGCAAATCCGCTTAACGGCTTCTTGTGGTCAGTCCGACAATAAGATTATACTGCGCTCCATCCACCCGGCAGTGCTTTAACAGCGGTTGTCTTTCGCTTGCCGGGTTTTACCTGTTTATCTTTGATCAGTTACGTAGAGAATAAAAAGATGCTGTTTTTGGGTATTGATATTGGCAGTTCGTCTACCAAAGTGTCGGTTATTGACGGTCAAACCGGAAAGTCGCTGGGCTCTGCCCAGTACCCGGACTCGGAGCTGGAAATTCTCAGCCCCGAGCCGGGCTTTGCCGAACAGCATCCGGACACCTGGTGGGATTGCACCCGTCAGGCCTGTGCGCGCCTGTTCGCTACCAAAGCCTTCGATCCCAAGCAGATCGAAGCGATTGGCATTTCTTATCAAATGCACGGCCTGGTACTGGTCGATGCCGACCAGCAAGTCCTGCGCCCGGCCATTATCTGGTGCGACAGCCGTGCGGTGCCTTATGGCGAAGAAGCCTTTAATGGTTTGGGGGCAGATTACTGCTTCTCTCACCTGTTGAACTCGCCGGGCAACTTTACCGCCGCCAAGCTGCGTTGGGTTCAGCAGAACCAGCCGGAGCTTTTCTCCCGCATCGACAAAATTTTGCTGCCAGGCGACTACATCGCCCTGAAATTGACCGGTGAAACCACCACTACGGCATCCGGTTTGTCCGAAGGCACGCTGTGGGATTTCCCGCGTCAGCAAGTTGCCAGCGACCTGTTAAAACACTGGAACATTGATGAGCGCTTTATTGCCACGCTGGTACCGGGTATCGGTGCACAAGGCGAAGTCAGTGCAGCGGCAGCGGCGGAACTGGGCATTCGCCCGGGTGTCAAGGTGAGCTACCGCGCTGGCGATCAGCCGAATAACGCGTTCAGTCTGAATGTATTGGAAAACGGCGAAGTGGCGGCGACTGCCGGTACCTCGGCGGTTATTTACGGTGTTACCGATCAGCCGGCGGCAGATCGCCAGTCGCGTGTGAATACCTTCTTGCACATTACCGATACGCCGGAACAACCGCGTAATGGTGTGCTGGTTTGTGTAAACGGTGCCGGGCGTTGTTACAGCTGGTTGCGCCAGACACTGGCCGCTGCCGGCCAAACACCGTCTTATGCATTGCTGAATGGTCTGGCTGAAAAAGTGGCCATTGGCAGTGAAGGTTTGATTTTTCATCCGTTTGGCAACGGTGCCGAGCGGATTTTCCAGAATCGCAATCCGGGCGCGCAACTGCGCAACCTTGATTTCAACCGTCATGGCCTTGGCCATATGGTACGTGCTGCTCAGGAAGGTATCGTGTTCTCCCTGAACCAGGGCTTTGATGTACTCAAGTCTCTGGGCGGCAGTTGCGATGTGGTACGTGTTGCCAAAGGCAATATGTTCCTGAGTGATGTGTTTGCGCGCGCGTTTGCCAATACCACCGAAGCGGCGGTAGAAATGTTTGAAACCGACGGCGCTGAAGGTGCTGCACGGGGTGCAGCATTGGGTAGCGGTTATTACGCATCGGCCAAAGAAGCGTTTGGCGGTTTGACGCGTGTTGCGGTAGTAGAACCCGAAGCGGAAGCCGTTGCGCGTTATCGGGATGCTTATCAACAGTGGGTTGCACTGTTACCGGTTTAAATAAATGCAGGCGTTGCGGGTTGACGTTTGTCTCTGTGTTGATTGACTCAATTTATTCACGAGGTTGTTATGGCAATTGTATTGGGCAGCAAGGAATATTTTCCTGGTATCGGCAAAATCGCCTTTGAAGGTGCGGATTCAGACAATCCGTTGTCCTTTAAATACTACGACGAGAATCGCGTAGTTGCTGGCAAAACCATGAAAGATCATTTCAAATTTGCTGTGTCTTACTGGCACTCTTTCTGCGGCACCGGTGCTGATCCGTTCGGTCCGGGCACCAAAGTTTTCCCGTGGGATGCCAACAGCGATGCAGTAGGTCGTGCACGCGACAAAATGGATGCCGCTTTTGAATTCATCACCAAGCTGGGCACTCCTTACTACTGTTTCCACGACGTTGACCTGGTTGACCTGGCCAGCGACCGCGCTGAATCTACCAAGCGTCTGCAAGCCATTGTTGATTACGCCAAGCAAAAACAAACCGAATCCGGTGTGAAGCTGCTGTGGGGTACTTCCAACCTGTTCTCGCATCCGCGTTACATGAACGGTGCTTCTACCAACCCGGATTTCAACGTGGTTGCTTACGCCGGTGCGCAATTGAAAGATGCCATCGACGCGACTATCGCTCTGAACGGTGAAAACTATGTGTTCTGGGGCGGCCGTGAAGGTTACATGAGCCTGATCAACACCGAAATGAAACGCGAACAGGAACACCTGGCGCGCTTCCTGACCATCGCTCGTGACTACGCTCGTGGCCAAGGCTTCAAAGGTACTTTCTTCATTGAGCCGAAGCCAATGGAGCCGACCAAGCACCAGTACGATTTCGACAGCGCCACCGTTATCGGCTTCCTGAAAGCCCACGGTCTGGAAAAAGATTTCAAACTGAACATCGAAACCAACCATGCCACCCTGGCTGGTCACACTATGGATCACGAACTGCAAACTGCTGCTGATGCCGGCATGCTGGGCAGCATCGACGCCAACCGTGGTGACTACCAGAACCAGTGGGATACCGACCAGTTCCCGATCAACATCAACGAAACTGTAGACATCATGCTGGTATTGCTGCGTAACGGCGGCCTGCAAGGTGGCGGCGTAAACTTCGACGCGAAAACCCGTCGTAACTCTACCGACCTGGCTGATTTGTTCCACGGTCACATTGGCGGTATGGATACGTTTGCGCGCGCGCTGTTGATTGCTGATGATTTGATTCAGAAGTCGCCGCTGGAAAAGCTGCGTAAAGAGCGTTATGCCACTTTCGATAGCGGCAATGGTGCGCTGTTTGAACAAGGTAAATTGACGCTGGAACAACTGGCAGGCTTGGGTAACGCTAACGGCGAACCGGCTTCTACCAGTGGTCAGCAAGAGCTGTACGAAAACATCGTGAACCGTTACATCCGTTAATGTAACGCTCGCGAAGCATCGCCTGGGCCGGTCCGGTATCTTGAATATCGGGTCGGCCTTTTTTATGGGCGGTATTTCGAGAGAGGTTTTTAAATTTTGATGAGTGCAACTCTGTCCGTTCGTTGTCAGGATCTTTGTTTCAAAAACGCATGAATACGTCCGTGTAGCTCCGACGAGTCATCCCTGACTCGACGGTTTTGAAACAAAGATCCTGACAACGAACTCGCATGGTGCTGCGCTGAAACTTTCACACGGTTCGAGTTATTTATTCGCGAAATATCAGCTTTTATTTTCCGCCAGATTGCGCAGTACGTAATGCAAAATACCGCCATGGAGGAAGTAATTAAATTCGTTAGCCGTATCAATACGAACCTTCACATTAAACACAATTGCACCATTACCTTCGGGTGAGCGGGCGGTGATGGTGAGCTTGTCGGTGTCGGCGGTGATCGCTGGAATATCAAATATTTCCCGCCCGCTTAAATGCAATGACTCCGCCGATTCACCGGCTTCAAACTGCAGCGGCAAAATACCCATGCCCACCAGATTCGAACGGTGAATCCGTTCGTAACTTTCCGCAATCACCGCTTTAACACCGAGCAACGCTGGCCCTTTGGCTGCCCAGTCGCGCGACGAGCCGGAACCGTATTCCTTGCCCGCCAATACAATCAGCGGTGTGCCATCGGCGCGGTAGCGCTCTGACGCATCGTAAATGCTCATCACTTCATTGCCGGGTAGCCAGGTCGTCCAGCTGCCTTCGGTATCCGGTGCCATGCGGTTTTTCAGGCGCACGTTGGCGAAGGTGCCGCGCATCATCACTTCGTGGTTGCCGCGGCGCGAACCGTAAGAGTTGAAGTCTGCCGGGGTTACGCCGCGCTGCTGCAAATACAAACCGGCCGGGCTGTTGGGCATGATGCTGCCCGCCGGGGAAATGTGGTCAGTAGTGATGCTGTCACCCACCATCACCAGGCAACGCGCTGATGCGACTGCTTGCAGCGGCTGTGGCTGAGCGGGCATGTCATCAAAGAAGGGCGGCTTGCGCACGTAGTCGGATTCCGGCCAGGCGTAACGCTGGCTTTCGGTGACAGGTAGCGCGTTCCAGTGCTCATCGCCCCGGTAAACGTCGGCGTAAGTGCGGGTGAACATGTCCGGTTCCAGCGCGGTTTGAATGGTCTGCTGGATTTCTTCATTGCTGGGCCAGATGTCTTTCAGGTAAACCGGGCTGGCATCATCACGGTAGCCAATGGGGTCAGTGGTCAGGTCGATTTGCAGCGTACCGGCAATGGCGTAAGCGACCACCAGCGGTGGTGATGCGAGGTAATTGTTGCGCACTTCGGCGTGGATTCTGCCTTCAAAGTTGCGGTTGCCGGATAGCACCGCACTCGCCAGCAAATCGCCTTGACGAATGGCATCGGAAATTTCGGCGGGCAGCGGCCCGGAGTTGCCGATGCAGGTTGTACAGCCGTAACCGACCAGATAAAAACCCAGCGCTTCCAGGTCTTCCATCAGCCCGGCTTTTTGCAAGTATTCGGTCACCACTTGCGAGCCGGGTGCCAGGCTGGTTTTTACCCAGGGTTTGCTGTTAAGCCCCAGGCTTCTCGCTTTTCTGGCCACCAGGCCGGCGGCAATCAGTACTGCCGGGTTGGAGGTGTTGGTGCAGCTGGTGATAGCGGCGATTACCACGGCGCCGTGCTTGAGTGAAAAGTGTTTATCGCGATAGTCCACCGCGACTTCGCCTTCCCGGGATTGTTGCTGCCCGGTTGCAGTACCGCCGCCCTCACTGGCGAAATTGCCTTCAGCCGTGGAGTGGATGACATTGCGACGGCTTGCCTGATAATCCGACAGCGACCGTTCAAAACGTGCTTTGGCGTCGGTGAGCGGAATTTTATCCTGCGGGCGACGCGGCCCGGCAATGGATGGCACCACATCGCGTAAATCCAGCGTCAGCGTATGGCTGTAGTTCGCTTCGGGTGTGTTGTCATCGTGCCACAGCCCCATGGCTTTCATATAGGTTTCCGTCAGCTCCAGCTGGGCTTCGCTGCGGCCGGTAAAGCGCAGGTAATCCAGGGTTTGCTGATCAACCGGAAATATTCCGCAGGTAGCGCCGTATTCCGGTGCCATATTGCCGATGGTGGCGCGGTCGGCCAGCGTCAGATTTTTCAAACCGGGGCCGAAAAATTCAACGAACTTGCCGACCACTCCCAGGGAGCGCAGCATTTGCGTCACGGTTAATACCAGATCAGTGGCGGTGGTGCCTTCGGGTAACTTGCCGGTGAGGCGAAACCCAACTACTTGAGGGATCAGCATGGATATTGGCTGGCCGAGCATGGCGGCTTCGGCTTCAATGCCGCCCACGCCCCAGCCGAGCACACCGAGGCCGTTGATCATGGTGGTGTGCGAATCGGTGCCTACCAGCGTGTCCGGGTAGATTTCCCGCAGGTCGTTTTCTTCGCGCGTAAATACGCCTCGGGCGAGATATTCCAGGTTAACCTGGTGGACGATACCGGTGCCGGGCGGCACCACTTTGAAATTGGAAAAGGCTTTTTGCCCCCAGCGTAAAAATTGATAGCGCTCGCGGTTGCGCTCAATTTCAATGGCTGTATTTTTTTGCAAGGCGCTGTCATCGCCAAAAAAGTCCACCATGACCGAGTGGTCAATCACCAGCTCCACCGGCGATAGCGGATTGATGCGCTCTGCATTGCCGCCCAGCGCCACCACCGCATCGCGCATGGCGGCGAGGTCAACAATCGCGGGCACACCGGTAAAATCCTGCAGTACCACCCGCGCCGGTACAAACGCAATTTCGCGATCCGGTTCTGCCTGCGGATTCCAGCCGGCGAGTGCGCGAATGTCTTCATCGGAAACAAAGTTGGATTGCGCGTGGCGCAGCAAATTTTCCAGCAGAATTTTCAGGGAATAGGGCAGGCGATCAAGATCGAAACTTTCTGCCACCTTGTTGAATGGATAAATGCGCCAGGATTTTCCGGCAACTGTCAGGGTTTCAACCGATTGTAACGACGTTGTCATGGGGGCCTCTGATCTGATTTCTTATGGCACAGCGCGAGGCTGCATAACCAAACACGGTCTTTTGAGTATAGATCAGAATAATGAGGGGATTTTTACCGGGCATGGGTAGCGCCGGGTGCCGGCTCAGTGGTGGCGTGACAGGTCACGAGCCGGCGGCGTTATCAGAAATATTGCTTAAAAATAAAGGGATTATTTTTAAAGGGAGTGATGACGTTCATAAAACAGGCGCAATGAAAATTTACAAATTGCTGCCGGACAGTTCGATAGCTTGTTTGTTTTTGATTTTTTCAATCAGCGTTTGGCCCTCGCGTAGCGCGTCTTCAATGTCCCTTGCAGAAAGAAAAGATTCCAGATTCTCGGTAAAAATGTCCCGGTTACAAAAGTCGCCCAGAATGCAGTTCACATAATGCCAACTGATCGCTTGATGACGATCCTGCTCGAACTGCGAATAGTAACCTCCCACCAGCAAATAAATTTCCGGATCATTGTGCATCAGGGCGCGCTCAAGAAAACCTTTTACCTGAGCCTGGTCAAATGCATCTGGATGCTGACGCCAGTAGAGCGATTGGGCCACCGGGTGCTCCTGTAGCAGCGCCTGGTCAAACCAGTTTTGATACTCATCGCGGATGCGGGCGTGCGGCACCAATTCCCATAGCGGTTTGCAGAACTCAATCACGGTTTCCACCTGGGTTGCCAGCGCGGCACCTACCCGATCACGAATTTGCGACATCGCCTCCGGTGGTGGTGCCCGTCGGCATTCATTCAACGCTCGTGATACCTGATATTGGCTCTCCACGTCACCCTCGCGGGCTCTTTCGATATTCGCCAGATACAAGTCTTCCGGTTTCAGCGGGTGAATATTCCCGGTGCCGGGCGGCGGCACCGAGACTTCCAGCCGGATATTGTTAAATGCGGTGTCGTAAAGCTGGTCGAGCGCATGCCGGTGATCCGGCGTGTCGGCGGGTATTTCGGGGCTTGTCGCTACGGGCATCGCGGTAATGGCCGGTTTTGCTTTCAGCGTCTCTGTGGGGTGGCCAGCTGACGCTTCCACACTGCCCGGCGCAACGGTGGGTGCTACAGGTTCTTCAGCACTGATAAAGAGCATCACCAGCCCGGCACTGAGTAACAGGGGCAGGAGCAGTAACTTCCGGTGGCGCAGATTCATTCGCAAATCCTTAACGATAGAAGGGCAATCCATACGAGGTGGCATGACAAAAGCGGATGATAATCAATTCCACATAAATTAAGAAGTCAGTGCATATTGGACAACGTTGTCTTTTGCGGCCAATTGTGCTCATAATCATCGCTTTCGCATAACAAGGGCAGTCAGGCGTATGAAGAACGGGATTCTGATAATCATGCTGACGGGATTGGTCGCCTGTCAGGCGGTGCCACCGCAGGAGGTTTACGCTGCACGCGATCTGGTGGCAGACGGTGTGTTTACCGCCGGGATAGAAGGCCCGGCGGTGGGGCCGGATGGCTATTTATATGTAGTGAACTTTCAAAAGGAAGGCACCATCGGGCGCGTTAGCGCTGACGGCAAGGCGGAATTGTTTGTGAACTTGCCGGAAGGCAGCACGGGCAACGGCATCCGCTTTGATACTGCCGGTGATATGTACGTCGCGGATTATACCGGCCACAATATTTTGAAAATTTCACCGCCCGCGCGTCAAATCAGCGTGTGGGCGCATAACCCGGCGATGCATCAGCCCAACGACATTGCGATTACCCAAAGCGGTATTTTATTTGCCAGTGACCCGGATTGGAAAAATGAAGCCGGCCAATTGTGGCGCATCGACACCGACGGCAAAACGGTATTGCTGGAAAGCGGTATGGGTACTACCAATGGTGTGGCCGTCAGCCCTAATCAAAAACGTTTGTACGTTAACGAAAGTGTTCAGCGTAATGTCTGGGTATACGACCTGAGTGCCGATGGCAGCATCAGTAACAAACGTTTGCTCATTCAATTTTCTGATCACGGCATGGACGGAATGCGTTGCGATGATGCCGGCAATTTATACATCGCCCGTTACGGTGCCGGTGTGATTGCCGTGGTATCGCCAGCGGGAAAATTGTTGAGAGAAATTCCCTTGAAAGGAAAGTTACCGACCAACCTGGCGTTTGGTGGAAAAAATAATAAACAGGTTTTTGTCACCCTGCAGGATCGCGGTGCTGTAGAAACTTTTTTTATTAAATAGCGTTTTGTTCAGCAACTTTTTATTCGGGAAATTTTTATTCAGTAATATGGATTTCAGTTGTTTTTATAAAAAAAATCCAGGCAATAAAAAAGGGCGCACGAGGCGCCCTTTTTTATTGTCGTAACGACGCGTTATTTTATTAACGAGTCACTTTACGAGTAACGTCGGTGCTGATTTCAGCAACTACACGACGGTTTTTTCCACGGCCTTCAACAGTTGCATTGCTGGCAACTGGTTTGTCCTGACCGTAACCAACTGCTTTTACACGCTCTGGCGCAATATTGAAACGCTTGATCAGCGTTTCACGTACCGAGTCAGCGCGACGCTGGGACAGTGCTTTGTTGTGTGCTGCAGAACCGGTGCTGTCGGTGTGACCTTCAACAGTAACCTGAGTGTTCAGGTATTGGTTCATGAACTCGGCAACTTTCTTCACTTCCGGCAGGAACGCATCTTTAACAACGGCGCTGTCAGAATCGAAGGTAACCGCCAGGTCAATAGATACTGCCTGAGTCAGTTCCATCGGGCAGCCATCAGCGTCTACTTTGTACTGACGCGGAGTGTCCGGGCACTTGTCACGGGAATCCGGTACGCCGTCGCCATCGCTATCCGGGTCTACTGCAGGAGCCGGAGCCGGTTTTGGAGCCGCTGCCGGTTTGCTTTCCTGATGACCGAACAGGAAGCTGACGCCGGTACCAAACACTACGTCAGTGAAGTGTTCGTCAACGCTGTTGAAAGCGCGAACTTCGGTACGCCACTCCAGGCTTTTTGCCAGACGGCCTTTCAGACCCAGACCAAAGTTCACCATATCCTGGTGGCTTGGGTGCGGGGTGCCGCCATCCGGGCTCAGACGCTGGTTGCCAGCACCGAAGGAAGCGTAAGGACGCCATTTGCCTTCACCGAAATGGTACAACGCATCCAGACGGTACTGGGTGCCACGGACATCAACAGAAGATCCTGGCAGGTTGGATTCGTATTCGCTGGCAATCAATTCCAATGTCCAACGATTGCTCAGCACATAACCGATGCCGAGGTTGTAGTTGGTAGCATCATCCAATTCTGCACCCATCAAGGTGCGACCAACGCCAACATGCACTTCGGCAACATGATCGCGAGCATCGGCAACTGCAGACGCGGCAATCAAAGCCGACATTAAAAGCACTTTCCTGGAAATAGCCATGAGTGTCTCCTTGAGATTCCCCAATTCAATAATTCTTGATCTTGCTGTTTGATGATGCCTGTGTGTGCGACATCAGTGGCGCAGTATACCTGTTCCGTTAGCAATTGACATGGAAGTTACGGTTCGAGCGTGGAGAATATTAACGACAGCCGCAAGTCTGTTATGAAAACGTGAAGTGCGCCTGAGCTTAATGCGAACCGGGTTTGTTTTGGTGTTTAATGCGCCAGAAAAAGTAACAGTACTTTGCTTAACAAAAGCTGAATAAATTTTTTAAAAGTGGAAAATAACTCGACACATTTTTGCCAGTTTGGTTATTAATTTTTTTAAAAAAATAGCGCACGCTTTTTAATGTGTTTTTTAAAGCACAAAATTTTTTTCTGAAATAAAAAATAATAGAAGGGCGGTGCAGCAAAAAAAGCGGATGAAGAAAATAAAAATTATTGCTGTTTAATTGGCGCCAATTTTTTATCAGCGATGCACTATTCAGCACGGCCACACATCATAAAATGTGCAACATGAATGTTGAAGGAAAACGCGGTGGAGTTAATTTTTATTTGAAAGGAATTGTGTCGCTGGCGAGCGCAGCAGTCGCGCAATAAAAAAGCCCCGATATCGCTATCGGGGCTTTTTAAATATGGTGCCCAGAAGAGGACTTGAACCTCCACGGCCGTAAGGCCACCAACACCTGAAGCTGGCGTGTCTACCAATTTCACCATCTGGGCAGAGTCGCAAGCAATGTCTGCTGCGAGTGGCGCGCACTATAAGTTTACGGCCTGCCCATGTCAACAGCTGGATGAAAATATTTTTAAAAACTTTCACCGGAGCGGGCTTCTGCCGGTGGGTTTGTTGTCGTGTCTACCCTATACTTCCCCCTATGGCGCCTGCAATTACAGGCGATAATCAACGAGCTGGTCCACCAGAGGCTATATTTTGAGCAAACGTAAATCTGTTAATGTCGATCCTTATGCCCATCGCGAAGCAGAAAAATATGACAACCCGGTTCCCAGTCGGGAGTTCATTATCGAAACACTCGAACGCGCTGCTCGCCCGGTGGGCCATCCTGAACTCTGCCAACTGCTGGGCATTGATGACGAAGAGCGCGTCGAAGCCGTTCGCCGGCGGCTGATCGCCATGGCCAGAGATGGCCAGCTGATCAGTAATCGCCGCGATGCCTTTATACCTATTAATAAAGTTGACCTGATTCGTGGCCGTGTACAGGGGCACCGCGACGGTTACGGCTTTGTGATTCGCACCGAAGGTGGTGGTGAAGACATCTGGCTGCACGGGCGCCAGATGCGCAAAGTATTCGACGGCGATGAAGTGCTGGTGCGCTTGTCCGGGGAAAGCTACCGCGGCAAGGATGAAGGCGCTATCGTCGAAGTTCTCGTGCGCAATACCCGCCAGCTGGCAGGCCGCTTCTATAACGAAGACGGTGTGTTATTCGTTCGTCCGGAGAATGCCAAAGTAACCCAGGACATCATGCTCACCCACGAGGATGCCGGTGCTGCGGTGCCCGGGCAAATTGTTGTGGTTGAAATTACCCGCCAGCCGGATAAAAACCGCCCGCCGATGGGTCGTGTTATTCAGGTGCTGGGCGATCACATGGCCCCGGGCATGGAAATCGAGCTGGCGATCCAGTCGCACAGCATTCCCAATGTGTGGCCCGATGTGGTGTTAACCGAAGCGGCGGCCATTCCGGTAGACGTGCAGGAAGCTGACAAACTTAACCGGGTCGATCTGCGCGATCTGCCTTTTGTCACTATTGATGGCGAAGATGCCCGCGACTTCGATGACGCGGTGCTGTGTGAGCGCCGTCGCGGTGGCTGGCGTTTGTTCGTTGCCATTGCCGACGTGTCGCACTACGTGGCGGTTAACAGTGAGCTGGATCGTGAAGCGCGGTTGCGCGGTAACTCGGTGTACTTTCCCGATTTTGTGGTGCCGATGTTGCCTGAGGCGCTTTCCAACGGCCTTTGTTCATTGAACCCTGCGGTAGATCGTCTTTGCCTCGTGTGCGAAATGACCGTCAGCGATGCCGGGCGCATTACCGGCTATCAATTTTATGAAGCGGTCATGCATTCCCATGCGCGACTCACCTATACCAAAGTTGCCGCGATGCTCGACGCCGATGCGCCGGACGCGGAGCTGCGCGAAACCTACGCGCATGTGCTGCCGCAGGTAGAGTTATTGCACCGCTTGTACAGTTGCTTGCGTGCCGCGCGTGATGAGCGCGGCGCAATTGATTTTGATACGGTAGAAACCCGTATTCTGTTTAACGAAGATCGAAAAATTGAACGCATTGTTCCGGTCAAACGGAATGACGCGCACAAGCTGATTGAAGAATGTATGTTGTGCGCCAACGTATCGGCCGCTCGCTTCCTCGAAAAGCATGGCATTCCTTCTCTCTATCGCGTTCACGAAGGCCCTACCGAACAAAAGCTGACCAATCTGCGCGAATTCCTCGGTGAGTTGGGGCTGGGCTTGTCCGGTGGCGCCACCCCAGACTCCGGTGATTACCAGCAATTGATGCAGGCCATTCAGGGGCGTGCCGATGCCAACATGATTCAAACGGTTATGTTGCGCAGCTTGCGCCAGGCGATGTACCAACCGGATAACCAGGGTCACTTTGGTCTGGGTTACGATGCCTATGCCCATTTCACGTCACCGATTCGCCGCTACCCGGACTTGCTGGTGCACCGCGCCATTCGTTCGGTGATTCGCAGTAATGTTGCCTCGTCCCATGTTCGCCGGGTAGAGGGAGCCAAGGCGCTGCCAACCCGTCAGATTTACCCCTATTCAATTAACGATATTCTGGTGCTCGGTGAGCAATGCTCCCTCACTGAACGCCGTGCCGACGAAGCCACCCGCGATGTGGTGAGCTGGCTGAAATGCGAATACTTGCGTGATCAGGTGGGCGAAGTATTCGAAGGTGTTATCAGTGCGGTAACCGGCTTCGGTTTGTTTGTAGAGCTGAAAGACTTGTACGTGGATGGCCTGGTGCATATTTCTGCGCTGCCTCATGACTACTACCGCTTTGAACCGGCGCAGCATCGTCTGGTTGGCGAGCGCACGCGCAAAGTCTTCGGGCTGGGTGACGGGCTGGTGGTGAAAGTGGTTCGCGTTGATCTGGAAAACCGCAAAATCGATTTTGAACTGGAATCGGTATTGGGTAATCGCCGTAACAAGGGCGCTGCAAAACCTGACAAGTCGACCGCCAAAACGGCGGGCGGAAAAGCAGCGGCGGTTAAGCCGGCAGCCCAGGCAAAAGCGGGCAAGCGCAACGCCTCCCGTGCCGCTGAAAGAACTGCGCGAAAAGTTGCCCTCAAGCGTATTGCCATTGAACAAATTCGCGAGGCTGGCAAGCCGGTTGCGCCTGCCTTAAAAGCAGAAAAACCGGCGCAGCCCAAAAAAGCGGCTCCCGCTAGCGGCGGTAAAGCTGTTGCGGCGGCGAAGAAGCCTGCGAAAAGCTCTGCGGCCAAAAAAGTGAATGCAGACGCGCCGGTAGCCAAAAAAGCGGCTAAAAAGCCGGCGGCTGTTAAAGCCTCCGCTAAAAAAACACTGGCCAGCAAAACCGCCGCGCCGGTCGTCGCAGGCAAGAAAAAAGTCGTCAAAAAAGCCGTTAACAATCCCGTGGTCGGAGGCAATAGTGAACAATCAGCAAAGGCGGTGCGCAAACCGAAGGCTGCTGCGGTACAACCGCCTAAGGCAGGCGCAACAACAAAAGCACAATCGCTCCGTGCATCACCGGCTGCGTCTCGTGCGAAAACGCTGGATAAGCCAGCGCCGAAGAAATGATTATTGGGTCATGATGGTTGAGCGCTATTTTATTTCTCATGTGTGTTTCCTGGAGCCGGCTGAGCAAGCTGGCTCCGGTTTAACCGCGCATGAAAAAGTAGCTGCGGACGAGCAGTAATTTCCCGGCAACACCTCTTCGGGTGGGTAGAGCGGTTTAAAACGGTAGCGGTTGAAAAAAGAGGCATCCTTTGTCAAAGAAACACCAACATATTTTCGGTCTGCACGCGGTGCAGGCCTTGTTAAAAAGTGCGCCGCAGCGTGTAAAAGAAATTTTTATTCTGCAAGGGCGCCAGGATCAGCGTTTGCAAAAAATATTGCACGCTGCAGAAAGTAACGGCATCCACTTCACCGCCATTGCTCGTGCCAAGCTGGATGCCATGGCCGATGATGAAAATCACCAGGGTGTTATCGCGGTCTGTACGCCCGACAAGTTGCACGATGAAGCCTTTCTTTTCGAGCTGCTGGCCGGTTTGCAGGAACCTCCTTTCCTGTTGATTCTGGACGGTGTGACCGATCCGCATAATCTCGGGGCCTGTATGCGCTCCGCCGAGGCGGCTGGCGTTCACGCGGTGATTGCACCCAAAGACAAATCGGCAGGCATGACGCCGGTTGCTCGCAAAGTTGCCTGTGGTGCCGCTGAAGTGCTGCCGTTTATTCCGGTAACCAATCTGGCGCGTACCCTGCAAAAATTGAAGGACGCCGGCATCTGGTTATTCGGTGCAGCGGGCGATGCCGACATGTCGCTGTACGATGCCAAACTTACCGGCCCGGTCGGGGTGTTGATGGGGGCAGAAGGTGATGGCTTGCGCCGCCTCACTCAGGAGCATTGCGATCATTTGATCAATATTCCCATGGCCGGAACCGTCAGCAGCCTGAACGTTTCTGTTGCCACCGGTATTTGTCTGTTTGAAGCGGTGCGCCAGCGCCGTTTGTAATTCCAGTTAGTAAAAACGCGAACACGTCTGTTTGATGTGTTCGCGTTTTTTATGTCGCCGCTTTTTTCTTCCCTGCTTATTTCCACGTCTTGTGTCCTGAAAGCACCATTATTACTGGCGTCTTCTGCCTGGCTTGCCAATACTGTTTTTACCAATTCAATCAGTGGAAGGTTTGCTATGCATATAAAAACGGCAGTATGGATATTGGCTTTGGTGATGATGACGGGGTGCGGCGCAGAAATTGGCAGCAACGAATGGTGTGAAAAAGTAGCGGCGAAACCCAAGGCGAGCTGGTCAGAAGGTGATGCCGCTGACTACGCCCGCCACTGCGTTGATGAATCTTCCTGAGTCATCAACCAAAGCGGTACTCGGACACTTTCAGTTCAATAAGCTCTTCGGCAAACGTGCGTCTGGCAGTGTCGTTGCCTGCTGCACCGGCCACCACAAACAGCGGTGTCAGGTGTTCCGGCGTTGGTTGATGAGAGGCGGTACCGCCCGGTGCTTTTTGCCACAGTTTCAACCGCGCCTTGCGCTCGTCTTCGGGTAGCGCCAGCGCTTCCTGCAACCAGACGTCGAACAGCTCGGCGTTTTGTTTGTGTCTCGGGTCGGGTGAGCGAAAGGCATACATGTTATGTACGCTCATGCCGCTGCCAATAATCAATACCCCTTCATCACGCAACGGCTGTAAGGCTTCGCCAATAGCAATGTGCAGCCCCGGGTCTTGCTGTTGTTGTAATGATAATTGCACCACGGGAATATTCGCCTGCGGGTACATCAACATCAGCGGGATAAAGGTGCCGTGATCAAAGCCGCGCTGTTTGTCTTCGGCGTTGGCGATGCCCGCTTCGCCAAGCAAGCTTTGCACCCGCTGCGCCAGCGCAGGGGAGCCGGGCGCCGGATAATTCAATTGATAGGTTTGCGCCGGAAAGCCGCCATAGTCATACAGCATGCCCGGCGACGGATGGCTACTCACGGTCGGCACGGGGGCTTCCCAATGCGCGGTCACCACCAGAATAGCTTTGGGCGCAGGCAGCAAGGTTTCGCCAATCTCTTTCAGATGAGTGGCCAGTTTTTGCCAATTATCCGGCGGGCCAAATACGCCGCTGGATAAATCCATAAACGGCCAGGGGCCAGCGCCGTGGGGAATGAAATAAAGAGGAAGGCGGTTAGACATAAAAACTCCTGATCATCACCGTAAATGGTGATGATATGCATATCATCATTAATGGACGCCAACCCGGCTTTTTTCAAGCTCGCTTTGCACGATCAAATGGCCGAGTGTGAAAAAATTTGCCGACAGTGAACCCGAAAACCACATTTGCTCGTCCAACCCTGTCTGTACATCAGCCAACCAATCTGTTTCGGATTTCAGGTCGTTTACAACATCCGTTGCTTTTTCAGGGCTATGCAGTTGCCACTCTGTCTGTTTGTCATCAGGACCTTTGTTCCAAAAACGTATGCATGCATCCCTGTAGTTCTGTCGAGTCATCCCTCGTCGGGCGCCCCTGACTAACAGTTTTGGAACAAAGGTACTGACGTCAAACTTGCATGGTGTCCGTCAGGCGGTATCGGCAATCTGGAATCCGTACAGGTTTAATTTGTACATTTGCTCTGCCAGCTACGGCCCGCAGGTATCTCAAAACAAAAACATTAGAGGTCATGGATATGCCCGATGCAGTAAAGAAAGGTTTTTTGGTAGTCGCCCTGTTGTTGCTTTTCGGCTGTGTCGCCGCGCCCGATTCCCCGGGGCAAAAAGATGTATCAGGCAATTGGTACGGCACCATCACGCTGCCGGAGCAAGCTTTGCATATTCAGGTGGCGTTGCAGCAAAGCGCCGGGAGCTGGATGGGGCGCATTGATATTCCGCAGCAGGGGTTGACCGGTTATCCGTTGGCGAATGTCGTGGTTGAGGATGCCCGCGTGCGTTTCAGCCTGCCGGGAATCCCGGGTGATCCTGTATTTGATGGCAGTCTGATGGATGGTCGTATTCATGGTGAGTTCCGGCAGGGGAGCCACCGCAATGAATTTTATCTGGGGCGCGAGCCGCTGGAAATTCCCGGAATGATCTCTGCCGCAAAAGCCGCCCACATTATTGATGGCCATCTGGCTGCCTACAATGCGCATGATCTGGAGGCTTTTTTAGCGTTTTTCCACCCGGACGTTGAGGTGTATAACTTTCCCAATAGTCTGGATAAAAGCGGTGTGTCAGCGCTGGGAAAATCCTTTGCCGAAACCTTCAAAAAGGCGCCCCATGAACGCGTTATTACCCGGATTATTAGCGGTAACCACGTGATTGACGAGGTTGAAGTGAAGTTTCAGGTTAATGGTCAGGCATTTACCGACCGCTCTACGGTGATATATACCCTTGAAGACGGTTTGATTCGCCGGATGACTTTTTTATAGTGAGGGCAATTACTCAATAGCCGCGCGCCGCAGTGCCTCTACCAGTTGATTCTTATTCATGGTGGAGCGGCCTTTGATGGCGTTGGCGCGGGCAAGCTTTAGCAGTTCTACTTTGGTTTCACTGCCCAGTGAATCGCGGCGGGGAATGCCCTGTCGGGTGGCTGCTGCGCGGCGGGCGGAAGAGCGGCGTGACGAGGCTTTTTCTTCGGCGCTTTTATCCCGCCCGCTACCGCCGGGTTTATTACCGCCACCGGATTGTTTGTTCACCGTAGCCCAGGCAATCGCGGCGGCTTCATCCGGCGCTTTGCCTTGCTCGATATAGCCCTCTTCAATCTGTTCGGCTTTGCGTTTTTGTTTTTCAGAGTATTTGCTTTTACTGCCGCGAGCCATCCTGTCCTCCTGCTTGCGCCGGTGCATGGTTAATGGTCTGTCGTACATATCGCACTTATGAGTGTAGATAACCGCTGCAGCACCCGTGCAGCAGGGGTGGTTGATTGTGGCGGAGGTGGCAAAAGGCCTGTGTGCCAGGGCGATTTTCCGGGCTTCCGGCAGCGCTGCTGCACAATTTTTGTCCTTGCAAGTCGGGGGCAATCTCTCTAGAATGGCGCGCCCTCACTTGGCCCGGGGTTTAATGGGCCTCTCCTTGTCTCACCGCACGTTCGCGGGAGGCTTCACCCGTAAGGAGCTATTATGCGTCATTACGAAATCGTATTTATGGTCCACCCGGATCAGAGCGAGCAGGTTTCAGGCATGGTTGAGCGTTATACCTCAGCTGTGAAAAACAGCGGTGGTAATGTTCACCGTCTGGAAGACTGGGGCCGCCGCCAACTGGCTTACTCCATCAACAAAATCCACAAAGCGCATTACATTCTGATGAACATCGAATGTAGCGAAGCTGTTCTGGAAGAGTTGACCACCAATTTCCGCTATAACGATGCCGTTCTGCGCAGTCTGGTTATTCGTGAAGACGAAGCCATCACTGAAGAATCATTCATCCTCAAAGCTGACAAAGAAGGCCGTGAGCGCAAAGCGCGTCCACAGCGTTCTGATCGTCGTGATGATGCTGAAGGGTCTGATGAAGACGAAGCTGATTCCGATGCGGATGAAATTGAAGAAGAGCAGGGGGTATAACCAATGGCACGTTTTTTCCGTCGTCGCAAGTTCTGCCGTTTTACCGCTGAAGGCACCAAGCGCATCGATTATAAAGATGTTGAAACGCTGAAAGCCTACATCACTGAAACCGGCAAAATTGTTCCAAGTCGTATTACCGGCACCAAAGCCAAATATCAGCGTCAGCTGGCTACTGCTATCAAGCGCGCCCGCTACCTGGCTTTGATTCCTTACACTGACAGCCACGAGTAATTCTGGCGTGGGTGACCTGCCACGGCAGGTACGACCTGGATAAACGAACATAGAGAGGGTCAACGAGATGGAAGTTATTCTGCTCGATAAAGTAGGTAAATTGGGTAATATCGGTGACAAAGTTACCGTTAAATCCGGTTATGGTCGTAACTTCCTGTTGCCGCAAGGCAAAGCAGTTGCTGCCAACGAGAAAAACATCGCTGACTTCGAAGCGCGTCGCGCTACGCTGGAAGCTGCCGCTGCTGGCAAGAAAGCAGAAGCTGAGAGCCGCGCTGCCAAACTGGCTGAACTGACTGTAACCATCGCTGCCAACGCTGGCGACGAAGGCCGTCTGTTCGGTTCTATCGGTACTCGCGACATCGCTGACGCTATCACTGCTGCTGGCGTAGAAGTAACCAAGGCAGAAGTACGTCTGCCGGAAGGTGCTCTGCGTGAAACCGGTGAGTTCGACATCGACGTTCAATTGCACTCTGAAGTAACCCAGACTATCAAGCTGGTTGTTGTTGCCGAGTAATTGAATGCGCCTGGCAGTCGCACCTGCGGCTGACAAGCGAACGAAAATCGGGCACTATCGTTGACCCCTCGGGGTTGATCATAGTGCCCGATTTTTTTTGCCCGCTGATTCAAGGAATATTCCGGTTTTATGTCTGAAAGTGCGATGGATTATTCATCCGCGACAGCTTCTGTCGCTGCCAATACCGCCATGCCCCATTCCATTGAGGCTGAGCAGGCCGTTCTGGGTGGCCTGATGCTGGACAACAAGCGCCTCGATGCGGTGCTTGAGATCGTTTCCGAATCGGACTTTTTCCGCGGCGACCACCAGTTGATCTTCCGCATGATGCTGGGCTTGCAGGAAGCCAGCCAGCCGCTGGATGTGATCACCCTTTCCGAAGAACTGGATCGACATAACGAGCTGGAAAATGCCGGTGGCCTTGCCTATCTGGCAGAAATGGCCGCCAATACCCCCAGCTCTGCCAACATTGTGGCTTACGCGCGTATCGTGCGTGAGCGCTCCACGCTGCGCCAGCTGATTCTCGCCGCGCAGGAAATCAGCAAGTCGGGGTTTAATCCGTCCGGTCTGGATTCCGATGACCTGCTGCAAATGGCAGAAAAGCGGGTTGCCGAAATTGCCGAAGATCGCCCCAAAGAAGGTGGTCTGGTCGGTGTTAACGACCTGCTCAAACAAACCGTGCAGCGTATTGACGAGCTGTTTCGCTCCGGTAGCGATATCACCGGTATTCCTACCGGCATCAATGACCTCGACCAGCGCACCTCGGGCTGGCAGCCAGGCGAACTGATTATTCTGGCGGCGCGTCCTTCCATGGGTAAAACCGCGCTGGCGCTGAACTTCGTGGAAGGCGCGCTGTTCAGCCAGCCCAAGCCGGTGCTGGTATTCAGTATGGAAATGCCCTCGGCGGCGCTGGTGATGCGGATGATGTCCTCTATCGGCCGTATTGACCAGGGCAAGATGCGTAACGGCAAGCTCACCGAAGAAGATTGGCCAAAACTCTCTTCTGCGGTAGCCAAGATGAAAGACAAGCTGCTGTTTATTGATGACACCGGTGGTTTGAACCCGCAGGAGATGCGCGCCCGCGTTCGCCGTATTGCCCGTGAACACGGCAACCCTGGCATGATCATGGTCGACTACCTGCAGCTGATGACGGTGGCGGGTGGTGGTGAAGGGCGTACCCAGGAAATTTCTGAAATTTCCCGCTCGCTGAAAGGTATCGCCAAAGAATTCGAATGCCCGATGATCGCGCTCTCGCAGTTAAACCGTGGTGTGGAACAGCGCCCCAACAAACGTCCGATGAACTCTGACCTGCGGGAATCCGGTGCGATCGAGCAGGACGCCGATGTGATCCTATTTATTTACCGCGATGAATACTACAACGAAGACAGCGCCGAAAAAGGCATCGCCGAACTGATTATCGGCAAACAGCGTAACGGCGAAATCGGTACCTGCCGCGCCGCCTTTATCGGCAAATACACCCGCTTCGATAACCTCGCACCTGAGTATTTCCAGCAGGATCAGTATTGATAGGTTGTATTTAGCTCGATTTATTCCTCATATTCATGATTGGGCGAGAGTTCTTTCAGTAATAGATTTGGTGGAAGGAGATGTAGCCATATCACTGATATATATATCTTCTATGATTTTTCCTTTATCCAAATTAACCAGCCGACTGGCAAAAGCAATAGTTTCTCTGCGATGGGCAATCGTGATGCGAGTTACGGGCATCTGGTGTAAGGCTTGTACGATATGTTGCTCGCTATGCAGATCTAAATGACTGGTAGCTTCATCCAGGGCGAGAATGCGTGGTTTCTTATATAGTGCACGCGCTAATAAGACTCTCTGTTTTTGCCCTCCCGATAATCCGTTGCCAAGCTCGGAAACCAGGGTTTGATAACCCATTGGCATATTGATAATTGCTTTATGAATGTGTGCCAGGTTAGCAGCTTCTTCTACGCCGTCCTGGCTTGCTTGTGGGGAGAAACTTGCAATATTTTCAGCTAGTGAGCCTGCGAGTAGCTGATCTTCCTGCATGACAGCAGCAACCATATTTCGAACTGCTTGTGGTCCTAGCTGCCGAATCGAGATATCTCCAATCAGAATGTCACCTTCAGTTGGGGTCAGAAGTCCTAGAAGCAATTTAAATAGTGTGCTTTTTCCGCATCCTGATCGACCAATAATAGCGAGAGAATCTCCCGCGTTTATGGTTAAAGAAAGATTGTGTAATATCCATGGTTCTCCTTCCGCATACCGAAAAGATACATTACGAAGTTCAATTTTTGGCTCGATTCGAGAAAGGTCGGTTTCTATTATGCTGTCTTGCTCCGGCTGCTCCAGTGCAATGTCTGCAAGGCGCTCAGCATGTAATGAAAGCATGCGTATTTCTATTCCCAGGTCAATTAACTTGCTAGCACGTCCTGTGAATTGGCTTTTATAGGCAAGGAATGCCAATAGCATACCAAGTGATAGTTCTCGATTTAGTACAGCTAGTCCGCCGATATAAAGCAAAAACATACCTTCCAATCCGAAGATTAATGTATTGAAGCTAGCAAAAGCCAATAGTAACTTCTGTGTAGTCACATCTCGGTTTTGAACATCTGCTTAAATTCTGCCAAGTTGTTAATCGTAATGGAGCTATATTAAACAATTTTAGCGGTTGCGCAGCTCGTATGGACTCCAAAAAGTAAGAGTTCTCCTTTGCTGCCAGTACAATTCGCTCTTCAGAAGCGCTGCGCAGTGGCTGGTAAAATGCCACTCGAAGAAGGGCATATAAAAATAGTGCTGTTAATACGACACCAGTCAAAGCGTAACTGTAGAGCATCATCATGCCTAGTGTAATAAATGTTACTAATCCATCCAGTACAATCATAATTGCACCATTAGTTAAAACATTCCGTATTGCAGCAAGAGACTGAAAGCGAGCGCTAATGTCGCCAAGTTGACGTTTTTCGAAAAAAGTTAAAGGAAGCTTAAGAAGGTGAGAAAACAAGTTGCCTGACCACTGTAATGCCAGCTGTTGATTTAGTCGTAAGCCCATCCATCCTCGTGCCATGCGAATAATAAATTCAATTAGAATCAGCAAGCATCCTCCAACTACCACAATCAGTAGAAGGTCACGATCTGCTGAAACTAATGCACCATCCACTATCCATTGTGTTATTTGAGGAGTTAACAAAGCTACAACCTCTAATGCCAGAGCCAGTGCGAAGATGTTGGCCAAGGCTCGTTTTAATCCCACTGCCCTCCCGATCAGATCACGCAGCCGTATTCTTGTCTTCTGTTGCGCCGGTTCAAAAGTGGCATTTGGTGTCAACTCTAATGCTACACCAGTAAAGTGATTCGATGCTTCTGTCGTTGATAACTTTCTGCGTCCTATGGCTGGGTCGAGCACATATAGCTGGTTTCCCTGAACTTTTTCAAGAACCACAAAATGATTCATATTCCAATGTAAAATACATGGTAGTCGTAACTTGCTCAGCTCATCGAGTTCTAATCTCAGAGGGCGGCATGAAAAGTTAAGAAGTTGTGAGTAATGAGATAGTTGAGCAAGTGTTGTGCCTTTCATTGAAATAGAAAAGCGTCGACGAAGGCTCATTAAGTCAAGATGTAAACCGTGAAATCCAGCGATCATTACTAGGCAAGCTAGCCCACACTCCTGATTTTCTGCTTGCAATACAGCTTTCATTATTTTTAATAAACCCCAATATTATTTGAAATAATTAGCTATTCGAAAGCTCAAGGATGTCTTGGCTGCAAAGGTTTTTTATTAAATGTTCTATTTTTTCTTCATCTTCTTCAGAGAAGATAGTCAATAAATCGGAAAAGCTAATGCCAGGTTTTTCGACTATTTGGCTTATAAGTTGAGCACCTCGTTCATCTAAATTTATCTTGGTTCCGTTAGCTATTAAATAGTGGTTATCAAGGCCACTTGCGTGATGAGCGCTTAAGCGAAGTCTTGACTCTGAAGGAATTGCGGACACAGATGGATCCCCCAAAATATTGAGAGCTAAAGGAGATGCTACCCTGACAGCGCCAGTAAACTCGTCTTGAAAGTTGCGATAAAGTTCTTCATTGTTTAGCAGAAGGTCGAGGTGTTTACCTATTGAGTGAAGAGTGCTTTTATCATCTCCCCAATGGCTTAGGGATTTTCTTGCATCGGGAAAGTTAGGGATGCGTTTCATTAGCCATGAAAGGTAGTCGGTTGCATATGCAGGGAAAGTGCCTAATGCTAAATGAAAAGTAGGTTCGTTTAGCGGGAGTGGATTGTGCCACCAGCCGCGGGGAAGATAAAAAACGTCTCCAGCCTCTAAAATAAAATCCATATAGGGCTTTTCAGGGCAAGGATAGCTTTTCTCATAGTCCTTACTTTGCTGAGTAAATAGCGGATCCTTAAAAGATGGTTCATACACAATCCAGCGTTTTCGGCCAATCAATTGAATTGCAAAAACATCTCTTGTATCCCAGTGGCATCTAAATGAGTCCTTGCTGCCGAAAGCAGCATATGCACTACTGACTACTTGCCTGCCCGTTAGATCGGAGATTTTTCGAGAAAAATAATTAACTTTTGGTTCATTGGCTATTTTGTTGGCGATAATCGTCGCACCTTTCTTCATGTATTCATAAACTACGGGTTTTATAAGGCGGTGACGAATAGTGCCAATATCTAAAAATTTTTCTACATATTCAGACTTCTGTACTATTCCTTGACAAGATATCTTGAAGTCATCAGAAATGACATCGCTGCGCTCGAAAATTTCGTTTGCATCTTGCCATGAGAAATTTTCTTTATTGACTGCGCCTTTTAATAGTAAAGGCTTTTTCTCTTGGTAGTTTTTGATGAAGTCGTTAGGTGAAATAAGTGATGATATATTCATAAATTTTCCATGTCATGGCGGATATTGAATTATCCGCCACAACTTTTAGCTAGTCTTGTTTAGTTGTAATTGGTTCCTGCTTCGTTGTAATTGGTTCCCGCGGCATCAACGCCTCGCTCGACCATGCCGCCGAACAACCCTCCGTAAAAGCCAAGATGAGTTGCTCCAATTGCTGCGGCTCCTGTTTCCATAGCTGTAACCCCTACGGGGCTAGTGAAAAAGCCTGTTGCTGCTCCAAGTGCAATGCTTCCGATAAGTCCTTTAACATCACCGCTCCCTGTTACTACAGAATGCCCTATGTAGCCTCCTGCAGCCATTGCTCCTCCAATAATTGCGCCAGGTGGGCCGAACGCCCCTGATGTGATTTCCATTTCCTTAATTGTGAGTTCTCGCATTTCATATTTCCTTTGTGGGTTATCCAAAAAATAATGATTTCAAAATAAGTCCTAGTGAAGTAGCAGGAGCAATTAATATGAGTGAAAATATGGATATACTATTTTTTGAGTATGTCTTTTTTGATATGAGTAGAATTAATCGGAAGGTGCCAAATATAATAAAATAAGAGATCATCAGCGCAAGTATGGTCTCGTAGGTATCAGACCATGAACCTAATGTGAATTTTGCTCCAAGAAAATTAATGCTCCACTCTTCCGCAGAGGTTAATGAGCTATGTATTTGATCGCTTGAGATAAAAAAATTATGCATTAGAGTTCCTTCTTTCTGGGGGAGGTAATTAATATTTTTTAAGTCGTATGCATACCAAATTTATAAGTAAGTTGATATGACTTTACATTCTTCGGTTTCTTCTGATTTCAATTAGTTGATTGATTTTCCGGTTATTGAATAAATTGGTTCTAGCGCCCACTCGTAAAGACGGCGCCTGTCTTGAATAATATCCACTTCTAATATAGAACCCGCACGCAAAGGTTGGGGTGTTCCATAAACTAATAGGCTCTGCGATTCAGGCTTGATTGTTACTCTATAAAATAACTCTTCTCCCTGGCCTGTTAGTACACCAGCAATATGCGGAGGAAGTTCTTGAATCGCATAGGGGCTTGGTGCAACGTGAAGCACTCTGCCTTTTGCCATTCCAGATTTTTGATATGGGTAAGCTGCGTAGCGCATTAAAGCTACTTGTCCAGGCTCTATAAACCCTGCTTGTGCTGGTGCAACATATACATGTGCTGTTAATTCGGTGCTGTATGGAATTAAACTTGCCAACAACGATCCTGTCATCACTTGTTGGCCGTGTTGTACGCTTATTCCGGTTATGGTGCCTTTAAATGGTGCTGTATTAACATGCTCTGTGCGCATGTCATTTTCAGCCTGCTCTTGTTTGATCAAAGCGATACTGTTATTTGTTTCAAAAATTTCAGTTAGGCGGCGCAACTGTGTTTGCTGTTGCTCTAAAAGAATATCGTCTTTTTCTCTTGTAAGGGCAGCCTCGGCTCGTCTTAAGGTGTGTTGTTGTCCCTGAAGGGTCAATAGCTCTGCTTCTGCTTGTTGGAGCTGAGATTTTGAAACAAAATTTTTTGAAGCTAAGTCTTTGTGGCGTATTAAATTGGCGCTGGCTAGTTCCACCCTTCTTTTTATTAGTATGTATTCTTCCTGAAGTCGCAATTTTTCTTCAGTTGCTGCTCGTTTTCGGTTTTCCAGTATGCGGAGTTGTTGAGATGATCTCTCTTCTATTAATGCAATGTTTTTTTCTAGTAAAGAAGCGCGCTCTGCTAGATGTTCGGATATTACATGCTGGGTGGCACCTGACGTACTTGCCCTTTCATTTGAAATAACAAAAATTGTATCGCCGGCTTCAACTTGCATTCCTTCTACGGTATGAATTTCAGAAATTACGCCCGCTCCGCTTGATGCAATGCGTAACACTCCTTGTTCTGGTATCAAAAGGCCAGCCGCTGTAGATTTTCTCGTATAGGTTCCAAAATAAAAAAATGCAACAACGATTAGTATCATCGCAGCCGCAATAATTGCAGAAATTGAATATCCTATAGGTTGATGTATAAGAACACGGCCTAAATGATGGACGAGCCGCGAAAAACAACTTCCTTGCGGAATAGGGAGGTACTATCGGTGGGCATTCAGAATCCTTTAAACTTTCTTTCCTTGTGATTTACTACTGCCTGCGTATGCTTTTAATTGGTAATGAGAATTATTGTAAACAATGTTTCTTTTCTTAAAAAGAATTTTTTTAATTTTTTTGAAAGCCTGCTGCTTATTCGTGGGCGTGAGATCAGAATTAGCGCTGGAAGAAGCTGGTTTCAGTTAAATTTCAGAGTAAATTTGCCCTGGCTGTTAGATAGGGTGGGCTTAGATTTATCTTGAACTTGCCTTTTGATTTCTGATTATTTGCAGTTTCAAAAAATTTATTGCTTTCGATAGATATAGCGCTCACGTTAGCTGTGCTCTGCGGTAGCCACAACCAACCTTTCCGCTATTTTGTCTTCAGGCCGCTCATTGTGGGAAAATCATCTCAAGCAATCTTATCCATATTTAAGAAGCTTCGGTTGTTTTTTGATCAGAAAATGTACTTATTGATCCCGAAAGTGTATGATCGCGCGCCCAAAACCATACCCGTGTTTTGGGGTATGAGGCGATCAGGTGGGTGAGGTAAAGAGATATGCAGGTTTTTCATCACATTCATTCCCTGCGTGAAGCGCTGGCGGCGGATCGTCTTGCTGGCAAGCGTATCGGCTTCGTGCCGACCATGGGCAACCTTCACAATGCCCACATCGAATTGGTAAAAATCGCCCGTCAACATTGCGACGTGGTGGTTACCAGTATCTTTGTAAACCCGCTGCAATTTGGCCTGAATGAAGATTGGGACAAGTACCCGCGCACCCTGGCGGCGGATTCGCTGAAGCTGGAAGCGGTGAATTGCGATTACCTGTTTTGCCCCGATGAAAAAGAAATTTACCCCAATGGAATGGCCGAGCAGACCCGCGTTATCGTGCCGAGCATGACTGACGTACTTTGCGGAGCCAGCCGCCCGGGGCACTTTGAAGGTGTTACCACGGTAGTGACCAAGCTGTTCAACATCGTGCAGCCGGATGCCGCCGTGTTTGGCATCAAGGATTTTCAGCAGTTGGCGGTTATTCGCCGCATGGTTGAGGATCTCTGTTTACCGGTTAAAATCATCGCCGGTGATATCGTCCGTGAAGCCGATGGCCTGGCCATGAGCTCCCGGAACGGTTTTATCACCGCCGACGAGCGGCCTCGTGTCGCTCAATTGAACCGTGCTTTGAATCTGGTTCGTGACGCCATTATTGCCGGGCGCAGTGATTTTTCTGCACTGGAGGCAAATGCGAAGGAACAGATCGCCGAAGCCGGTTTCAAAGTAGATTATTTCAGCATTTGTAATAGTCGCACCCTGGAGCCAGCGGCTCATGATGATCGGGAGATCACGGTACTGGGCGCCATGTTTACCTCCGGCGCCCGCTTGATTGATAACGTTTCACTGGTTTTAAACTGACAGCGCTCAGATCCCCGGTTGGAGGAATACCCATGCTTTCAAAAATGCTTAAAGGCAAGCTGCATATGGCCCGCGTTACTCATGCCGAACTCTGGTATGACGGTTCCTGTGCTATCGATTCTGATCTGGTGGCGCTTGCGGGTTTGCGTGAGTTTGAGCAAATTGATATTTACAACGTCAATAACGGCCAGCGCTTTCACACCTACATTATTCTGGCCGAAGCCGGTTCCGGCATTATTTCGCTGAATGGCGCCGCTGCCCGTATGGCGCAAGTGGGTGACCGCGTGATCATCGCTACCTATGCCGATTACAGCGAAGAAGAGCTGCAAAGCTACCAGCCGAAGCTGGTTTACCTGAATGAAAATAACCGGGTAGAGCGCACAGCCAACGTTATTCCTGTACAAGGCGCCTGATTCGGGCGTCTGCCGGTGTGGCCCAGGCTGCACCGGCCTTGTTTTCCCTTCGCGATTTCCCTCTGTTGGTTACTTTCCTGCATCCCGTTCCGTTATTGGCTGGCTGAAATTCATACAGTTTTGCTTCGGCTTGCGTCTCGATAAAACTTTTTGTTGTGCCCGTTGCCGAAAATACTATGGTTAACGGAGTTCCAATCGCCAATACGGCCAGTAGCGCGGGCAATTTTTCGCAAAACAGGCTGCCTTCCCGGCCGGATCGGCGTAGTATCTGGAACGATTCAGACTGAATTGATGGGAGAAAATCTATGTCAAAAGTGGATGAAACGATTAAACGTGCAGAAAACCTCAAGGATGAAGGCGAAAACGACACCAGTTTGCAGGCTCACGCCAAAGAGCGCGCAAAACATCCTAAAGACATGAACGTCGGCTCTCCCTTCGATTGGGAAGAGTTGGAAGCCTACAAAAAAGAGCTGGATCGCATGGATCGTGAAGGTCCGAAATTGAAAAACCCCTGATTTCACCCGACTCCCGTCGGATGCGTCAGGGGTTTTTTGTTTCAAGGCCGCCAAAGGGGTTGGACAACGTTGTCATTTTGCGTAATGATGGTTGTTCGCAACGCCTTCTTATCGTTATCTTTGTTCCACCGGCGGACTTTTCTGGCGCCGCCAACAAGCGCTGTAAACCAGCCGGTAAAGCGCTGCAATAATATGTGAATAACAACCAAGGCAGAGGGAGTACCACCGTGTCAGATGTACCTCGTTATCCTGTACCGGAAGATTTCAAGAAAAAGACCCTGATCGACAATGAGCGCTACAAAAGCATGTATGACGCGTCGATCAATAACCCCGACGAATTCTGGAGTGAGCAGGCCAGGCAATTTCTCACCTGGCAAAAACCCTGGACGCAAGTTACCCGCAGTGATCTGCGCAAAGGCAAGGTCGAGTGGTTTATTGATGGCAAGTTGAATGTGAGTGTGAACTGTATTGACCGCCATTTGCCGGCGCGCGCCAATCAGGTTGCCATCATTTGGGAAGGCGACAACCCCGCTGAAGACAAGCATATTACCTACGCCGAGCTGCACCGCGAAGTAAACAAGCTGGCCAATGCGCTGCGCGCTCGCGGCGTAAAAAAAGGTGATCGGGTTTGTATTTACATGCCGATGATTCCGGAAGCCACCTACGCCATGCTGGCGTGTACCCGCATTGGTGCGGTGCATTCCATCGTGTTTGGCGGTTTCTCGCCGGACGCGCTTAAAGACCGCATTCAAAATGCCGGTTGCGAAGTCTTGATAACCGCCGATGAAGGCCTGCGCGGTGGCAAGCGTGTGCCGCTGAAGAAGAATGCCGATGCAGCACTGGCCCATTGCCCGGAGGTGCACACCAATATCGTAGTGCGCCGCACTGGTGGCGATGTTGTCTGGAATGATGCCAAAGATGTCTGGTATCACGAGTTGGTCGCGCAGCAGGCCGAGTTCTGTGAGCCGGAAATTGTTGATGCCGAAGACCCTTTGTTTATTCTCTACACCTCCGGTTCTACCGGCAAACCCAAAGGTGTGTTGCACACCACCGGTGGTTATTTGCTGCAAGCGGCGATGACCCACAAATACGTTTTCGATTATCAGGAAGGCGATGTCTACTGGTGTACCGCCGACGTGGGCTGGGTAACCGGGCACAGTTACATTGTTTATGGCCCGCTGGCCAACGGCGCAACCACGCTGATGTTTGAAGGCGTGCCTACCTGGCCGGATGCTTCTCGCTGCTGGCAAGTGGTAGACAAACACAAGGTCAATATTTTCTACACCGCCCCTACCGCTATTCGCGCACTGATGGGCGCCGGTGATGACTGGGTGACCAAAACTTCCCGCGCCAGTTTGCGGGTATTGGGCACCGTGGGCGAACCGATCAATCCGGAAGCCTGGCAGTGGTTTTACCGGGTAGTAGGCGACAACCGTTGCCCGATTGTTGATACCTGGTGGCAAACCGAAACCGGTGCGCACATGCTGGCGCCGCTGCCGGGTGCCATTGATCTCAAGCCCGGTTCGGCAACCGTTCCTTTCTTTGGTGTTGAGCCGGTATTGGTCGATGCCGAAGGCAATGAAGTGCAAGGCGCCGGCGAAGGCAATCTCTGTATCAAACGCGCCTGGCCGAGCCAGATTCGCTCGGTGTATGGCGATCATCAACGCTGCATTGATACCTATTACAGCACCTACCCGGGTTACTACTTTACCGGTGACGGCGCGCGTCGCGATGAAGATGGCTATTACTGGATTACCGGCCGTGTAGATGACGTATTGAACGTATCCGGCCACCGTATGGGCACCGCTGAAGTAGAAAGCGCGCTGGTGCTGCACGAATCGGTTGCGGAAGCGGCGGTGGTTGGTTATCCACACGACATCAAAGGGCAGGGCATTTACGCCTACGTCACCTTGATGGATGGCACCGAGCCGGATGACAACCTCAAAAAAGAACTGGTGGCATTGTGTGTGCGGGAAATTGGTGCGATTGCCAAGCCGGACGTGATTCAGTGGGCACCAGGTTTACCGAAAACCCGTTCCGGTAAAATCATGCGCCGTATTCTGCGCAAGATTGCCGCCAATGAGTTGGATAGCCTGGGTGACACCACCACTCTGGCTGACCCGGCAGTGGTTGACGACTTGATTGCCAACCGTCACGGGCGTTAATAGTTAACAGCGAATAGGACCGGATTAATCCTTTGCGGTTAATCCGGTTTTTCTTTTTCCGCTGCTGTCTTCTTTTCTCTTTCTATTCTGCTTTTCTTTTCCGGTCAATCGAGGCGATGCAACCAGGCTTCCAGGGTTTCGCCTTTGATGCGGGTGCTGTGCTGCACCGTCAATTCAATTTTCAGTAACTGCTTTTCGCCGGGCTTCACATTGATGGCCTGCTGGCTGCCGTGGCTGATCAGTTTGGCGGCAAGGCTTTCGGCTGCTCTGCGCGATGTTGCCGGCAGCAAAATATAAAAGCCGCTGCCATTAAATCGGGCTGCCAGCGCCGGGCTGTCGGTGTGGCGGGTAATATGCCTTGCTACTTGCGACAGCACGGCATCGCCGGTGTTGAAGTCATACTGGCGGTTAATGTCTCGCAAATTATTAATCCGCAGGCAAATCAATTCATCGCTGTGCGGTGCATCTTCATCCGGCGAGAGCCGAAGCGGCGCCTCACTCAAAAAAACGCGCCGGTTGGGTAGCTGGGTAATTTGATCCACCGTCGCCAGGCTCTGTTCAATTTTGCGGTAACTGCCAATCATCAACCGGTTCAACCGGTAAGCTTTGCCCAGCTCGAACAAGCCGCTGGCAGCAATCAGCAACCCCACCGGAATGGCCAGCATATCCACCACCTGAGTGACGGGCCAGGCATGGTCAACCAGATTGCCCAGCCATTTCTGACAGGCTCCTACAAAGACCAGGCTGAAACCGGTCATCAGGCGTATCGCAATCGGTCGGCGTATGGGCAGCCAGGCGATTACACACAACAGCAAAAAAGCGCTGAGCGAGAAAGCCAGGTTGTGTATTAACGCCGGGGTATCAATGTCGTCACGCGGAACGTTGTAGCCGCTGGTAAAAACTACCACTGACCATACGAACACCGTGATCAATATCAACATCAGGGTTGAGAATGCCAGCGAAAAATATTGAGACATGGGATTTCCTTATATTTTCGGGTCGCCCGCCAGACAGGGGTATCGGTTGGTGCCGGTAAACCCGCCCTTTGAACCGCGGTTAAGGCATGGTCGATGGCCGATTATGTCGGGCATAATGATGCGATTCAAGTCGGCCCTGACAATGACGGCACATTGGCCGTATCGCGGGGTCACAGAGAGGCCGCCCGGCGTGGCATAATCGTCTCATTCAGCCCTGGCACGCAGGAGCAATGACAGGTTAAACGGAGTCTGCCGTGTGGTTACAGCAGGCTGCCGGTACAGGTAGATACCATGACTTCCAAACAAGCCGACACCGTTGATTTTTTTCAGGCGATGCACGATGTCAAACCGATCGCTGCCGATGATCGGGTGTTACTGGCCTCGCCAGCCGATAAGTTGAATGCCGTGCGCCGTCGCGAAGCCGCCGTGGCCGAACCGGTGAGTGATAGCAATTTTTTGTCGGAGTACCACATTGAATTGCAAGACCCGAACACGGTTCTGGAATTCAAACGCGATGGGGTTCAGCACGGTGTTTATCGTAGCCTTCGACAGGGAAAATACCCCATTGATGCGAGATTGGATTTGCATCGCATGACCGTTGAGCAGGCGCGCGCGGCGGTATTCCAATTTATTCGCGATTGCATGAGCAACGATATTCGCTGCGCGCTGATTACCCACGGCAAAGGTGAAGGCCGTGAGCAACCGGCGTTGCTGAAAAGTTGTGTGGCACACTGGTTGCCTGAGTTTCCGGAAGTGCTGGCTTTTCATTCGGCGCAAAAACACCATGGCGCAACCGGTGCCACCTATGTGTTGTTGCGAAAAAGCGAACGCAAAAAATTGGAAAACTGGGAAAAGCACCATAAAAAGTAACGTGGTTAATATCGTCACTAAAACGGTGAAGGCGCGGTGCAGGGCTCAACTGCTGCGTAGCAGATGTGGACTCGCCGTGAACCCATCCCTGGGGGCTCGACTGCCGCATCCCTGCGGCAGACGGTCCTCATCCGCTACGCCGCAGTTGATCCTGTAACATCAGGGTCTTTGGAAAGCGAGGTTGTGGAAAGCCGATTGTTGGAAAGATAGAAACAGCGTGTCACTCATACATCACAATGGACATAATAATATACCCCTATGTATCAGGAATTTTTCGGGTTACAGGAAAAAGCATTTTCGATAGCGGTCAATCCCCGCTACCTCTACATGAGCGACCAGCACCGCGAAGCGCTGGCGCATTTGCTCTACGGCATTCAGGTGGGTGGCTTTGTTATGCTCACCGGCGAAGTCGGCACCGGCAAAACAACCATCATCCGCTGCCTGCTGGAACAGCTGCCGGAAGATACCGACATCGCGATTATTCTCAACCCCATGGCCAGTGCGCCGGAATTGCTATCGACCATTTGTGACGAGCTGGGTATTGAGCATAATCACAAAACCGACTCGGTAAAATCGCTGGTAGATGCACTCTATCGTTACTTGCTGGACAGTCACGAGCGTGGTCGCAAAACGGTTTTATTAATTGATGAAGCCCAGCTGCTGCACCCCAAAGTGCTTGAGCAAATTCGCCTGCTCACCAACCTGGAAACCACCACCGAAAAATTGCTGCAAATTATTCTGGTCGGTCAGCCGGAACTGAAAAAAATGCTGGAGCGGGCATCGCTGCGGCAATTGTCGCAACGTATTACGGCACGCTTTCATCTCGAAGCGCTCTCGCTGGAAGAAACATCTGCTTACATTGCGCACCGTTTACAGGTTGCCGGTTTGCGCGATAATCGCAACCCGTTTACGCCAGCGCTGGTGCGCCGGGTGCATGAATCCAGCGGCGGCATTCCCCGGTTGATCAACGTGATTTGTGAACGCATGTTACTGGGCGCTTACGGAAAAAATACTCACACTATTGATGATGAAGTTTTTCGCCTGGCCGCTGCCGAAGTTTCCGGAAAGCCGGTAGAAATATTTTCCCGCCCTGAAAAATCGCTACAACTGGCGCCCATTGCGGTTGCCGCCTTGCTGGGGTTGGCTACGGTGGGCGCTATTGGCTTTTTCGCCTGGCAGCCCGCCCCACAAACGTCAGTGCCGGCTTCTTCATCCCCGGTTGAATCTTCAAGCGCTGTCGTCAGCTCGCAAGCATTTTCCAGTCATAGCGCATCGGCAGTTGCTATTGAAACTGCCACGGCATTAACGCGTTATTACAATGAGGCAGATCAGGCATTTGCTCAGCTGGTTTCTTTCAATGGCATCGCCTCGCGCGAACACACCTATAACGGTTGTATCGCAGAAGGCGGATATGTTTGTGAGCGGGTGCGATTGCAAACCTGGAATGACCTGCGGGAAATTAACCGCCCGCTGGTGATGACGCTGGTCACTGCTGATAGAAAACAGGTGTACGTTACTTTGGTCGGTTTGTCCGATGACCAGGCTTTACTACACGATGAAACCGGCGCGTTTGTTGTGCCCTGGTCGCAACTGGCGCAGCTGTGGAATGGACAAGTCAATTATGTATGGCAGCGCCCGCCCGCCTATGAGCGCGCGGTAGTGCCCGGTGAACGCAGCCTTACGGTGCGCTGGCTGGCTTTGCAATTTGCACAACTGGATGGACAGGAACAGCCCTTGACCCGCGACACCTTTACCCCGGTATTAAAAAAACGCGTTGAAATGTTTCAGGCAAAACAAGGTTTGCATGCAGACGGCATCGCCGGTGCACAAACCTTACGAAAATTAAATGAAGTTCTGGGTTTTGATAAAACGCTGCTCACCGACGAAGAAGCATTCGCAGCGGTATTAATGGCAGATGAGGAGCAACACTGATGTCATTAATTCTTGATGCGCTGAACCGCGCCGAACGCGAACGCCGCAATGCCGACAGCCGCGTACCGGATTTGCAAACCATTCACGTGCCCACTGCTGAACCACCGCAGCAAAAACGCCGCGCCAGTGTGTGGATTTTTTTACTGCCGCTGATGTTAATCATCATTCTCGCGGCTTTCTGGTTCTGGCAACAACAAGGCAATGTATTGCCTGCTGCTTTGCCGGTTGTCGTTCAACAGGAAGTCGCTCCGGCTGAACAGCGTTCTCCACCCGAAGTGACTTACCGTGAACCTGCCACACCTGCCACACCTGCCACACCTGCCACACCTGCCACACCTGCTGTGCCAGAGGCTATTCCTCAAGCGCCTGCAACAATCATTGAGCCTCAGCCTCAGCCTCAGCCTCAGCCTCAGCCTCAGCCTCAGCCTCAGCCAACAGCAATAACAGAAACCGCTGCGTCTGTAGAAATTACAGAAACAGAATCCGACACCGAAACAACCGTGGACGAACTGGCAGCACTTTATGCTACGGCTGACGAATCGGAATCCACAGCGGCGCCAACCGAACCACAATCGCTCTACGAGCCTGAACCCGAGCCGTTACCGGTTATTGCTGCACAGGAAACATCACCACCCGCATCCACCTCGCTACCGCCTGCCATGCCGGTGCAGGAAGATATTCGCAACTACGACAGCCTGCGCAACCTGCCGGATATTGGCGACTTGCCCTGGAGCCTGCGTCAGGAAATTCCTTCCATTAACTACGCCCGCCACAACTATGAAGGCGGCCAGCCCAGCGTACTCATCAACGGCCGCGCCTGGCAAACCGGCGCCCTCATCGCCCCGGATTTAAAACTCGAAGAAATCTACACCGACGGCGTAATCATGTCCTTCCGTCAAGTACGCTTTAAACTCCGTGCGTTAAATAGTTGGATTAATATGTAGCAGCATGGCCATGTGCAGTACTGTTCAAATTATTGAGGAAGGCCCATAAGTCATCGAGCACTTCCTCAATAAATTGACTACTTATCCTTTAGGTTTTCTTCGGCATAGTGCTGCATTGCTTTTCCCAAGTGTCGGGATAGATCAGGGTGGTAGAAGCTGTGAAGTTCGTGCATAGCAGTGTCATTAATCATTTTGTCAGCGAGTAAAAGTATTGTTTCGTAGTCGAGATTTTTCTTTACATTCGGCCCAAGCATGGATTCCCCCAAATGGAGGTATCGCTTCACCAGGTCTTGAATAATTTTGGATTCAATCGGTAAATCTATAGCTTTCACATACTCGTCGATAAATGCCTCGTTTTCTTCTTTGCATGCCAAGGCCTCTTCCTCGGTAAGGTTGCTTGCAATAGAATGTTTCTTAAGCGCCTCGGAAATACTAATGCCATATGCATCCCCGGTCAGCTTGTCCCATGTTTCCAATTTCCCTGTTGGCAAATTTTCAAACATTATTGCTATATTTTTTTCTGCTTTGGTGCTGGCCATAGTAACCTCGATACTGTTGATCATTGCGTTGGTTTTGGTTTGTCTCTCCAACAGTAGTGCTTTCTGGGACTCCAAAGCTGATAGCAGATC
Source organism: Cellvibrio polysaccharolyticus (assembly GCF_015182315.1). Classification (NCBI taxonomy): domain Bacteria; kingdom Pseudomonadati; phylum Pseudomonadota; class Gammaproteobacteria; order Cellvibrionales; family Cellvibrionaceae; genus Cellvibrio; species Cellvibrio polysaccharolyticus. Next base: position 3,835,469 of record NZ_PRDL01000001.1, on the reverse strand, counting down.
ATAGTTGTCGGCATTTACCAATCGTCCGATATCGGCGAGTGAGAAATCCAGTTCACGGTAAATAATAATCTGCTGTAGCCTTACCAGATGCTCGTAACCATACTCCCTGTAGCCGTTATCCCTGCGGTATGGTGTTATTAGCCCTATCTGATCGTAATGATGAAGTGTGCGCACGGACACGCCAGCCAATTTGCTTAATTCGCTGACACTGTACTCTTGACCATTGCACATATAGCTTCTCCAAATTTGGACTGTTGTTGAGAACAGTCGGAATTCTCAAGTATAACGTCGCGTCAGGGTCAAGAATTTGTTTTATTAAAATGCATGTTTGCGGAGGGCTGCTAACGCTCATTTTTTTGCTGAATCAGTGTTGGCAGGGGGTGGTGGAGTTTTGGTGTCTATGAGAGGTATACATAGCAAATCGTGCAGCATCGCTCGGGCAATTTATGCCTGCACGGGGAAGATTTAATATTCGGCCTTCTGATCCTGCTGAAATTTCACAGCCGGCCAAGGCATCTTCTATCAAGGATGCCCGAACAACTGCTTGCCGATTTTCAAATCATTCCCCAGATCTTCCAACTCGAATATTTGCAAGCGAGTGTGTGGCTGGTTGAAGTAGCTGTGTAGCGACAGCATGAGTTGGCCGTCGAAGCTGCGGAAGATATTGCCGTGGCGCGGTCGCTCCAAATTAATGACTGCTCGCGGTGGCTCCAGTTGCCGATTGGTTTTCCGTTGCCTTAATCAGCGAGTTGGATTTTGCAGGTTTTCTGCGAACCGCAGGATTTACGTTGAAAATTACACCGACAAACAATATTTCATCCGTCCGTCGGTGTGCCTTGGCAACCGACCTATACAACCACCCGACTGTCTGCTGCATCCGGCAGTTTCGCAATAACCTTTATTTCAAACTGGAAACCATATAGCCATGTCACGCCCACGCCGGTGAGCGTCGGATGGGGTGCTTCGCCCCAGTATTCCGGCACGATTTTCCAAACGGTTTCAAATATTGATTCCGGGTTAACCATAAATACCGTTACATCAATAACGTCATTGAAGGTTGCGCCGGCGCTTGCCAATATGGCATTCAGGTTTTCGAATGCCCGTCTTACTTGCGCTTCCAGATTAGGCTCTGGCGAGCCGTCTTCCAGGCTTCCTACCTGACCGGAAACGAAGAGAAAGCCGTTGGATTTAATCGCCGGTGAATAACGATTACGTTCATATAGCGCCTGGCGCCCTTCCGGAAAAACAACATCACGCGTTGTCATGCATTACCTCTATAAGTGTCGCATCAATGATGTCGTTACTGTAAGCCTGAGTCTCTTGCCGATAAACGAGCAAATTCGGTTAACATTGTTTGCGTTTTCCAAACAATGGCGTGAGTGGGGGGAAGAAAAAATGGATCGGTTTGATGCAATGCGAGCTTTTGTGCGAGTGGTAGAAACCGGCAGTTTCACCAAGGCCGCCAGTACCTTGCATATGAGTAAGACCACGGTCACCCAGCTTGTACAGCAACTGGAAACGCGTTTGCGTATCAAGCTGCTGAATCGCACTACCCGTAAAGTTAATCTCACCGCTGATGGTGTCATTTATTACGAGCGGGTTGTTGGATTGCTCAGTGATATGGATGACCTGGAGAGCGGGCTATCCAATGCTTCCGGTGCGCCTCGCGGTCGTTTGCGTATTGATGTGCCGAGCCCTTTCGCTCGTCTATTTCTGATTCCGGCGCTGCCGGATTTTCATGCGCGTTACCCGGATATTCAATTGGATTTGGGAGCCAGTGATCGCATGATTGATTTGATCGACGAAAAAATTGATTGTGTTGTGCGCGGTGGTGCACTGACGGATTCGTCATTGATCGCCCGACACGCAGGTGATTTGCCTATCGGTATTTATGCCACGCAGGGCTACCTTGAGCGGTACGGTTCTATTGAGCACCCGCGCGAACTGGAAAACAGCCACCACCGCATTGTGGGTTTTCGTGGGGCGAGGGCGGGCAAGGTATTACCTTATGATTTGCATCGTGGTCAGGAAAAGGTGTCGGTGCAAGGGCAATATATTTTATCTGTTGATGATGGAAATGCTTATCTGGCGGCCGGTTTGGCGGGGCTTGGTATGCTCTGGTTGCCGCACTATATGGCAGCGGCTCATATTGCCTCGGGTGAATTGGTGCCGTTGTTTGAAGAGTGGCAAATCGCACCCATGCCGCTTTATATCGCCTTTCCTGCGAATAGGCACATCAATGCCCGGCTAAGGGTATTTGTAGATTGGGTAGCTGAGTTGATCGAGTCGCATATGCCGGTCAAAGTGATTGCCCGGCAATAGCGACCCGTTTTTTATATCAGGGATACCCGAACAATTGCTTACCGATTTTCAAATCATCGCCCAGATCTTCAAGCTCGAATATTTGCAAGCGAGTGTGTGGCTGGTTGAAGTAGCGGTGTAGCGACAGCATCAGTTGGCCATCGAAGCTGCGGAAGATATTACCGTGGCCGCGGTCGCCCCAAATTAATGGCTGCTCGCGGTGGCTCCAGTTGCCGTTTAATTTGCCGTTGTCGGAAAAGGCGAGGGAGGTGGTGTAGGCTTTTGCTTTGTCTTTGTTCCAGCTTGACCAGAGCAGCATTAATTTTCCGGTTTTACTGCGATACGGCCAGGGGCCGTCAGTCACTACGGCGCGAATATCCTTGCCTTCGTGGCGGGTAGTTTTTGCCGTCCAATCCACATCGCCGGCATTGATCAGGGTAATCGGTTCGCCGATGCTTTCTGACAGGTCTTCGCTGAGGCGAATGGCTTTTATCAAACCGTCGCCGGTTTGTATCCATTCCTGGCAATAAATCATCCAGGGCTGGCCGTCTTCAATCCACAGGGTTCCGTCCAGCGCCATTTCGCCCGCCGGGGTTTGCGGTTGGTTGGCAAAACGTTTGAAGGGGCCGCGCGGGCTGTCGCTGACCAGAATTTGCGAGGCTCTGCGTACCAGCGGTGGGTGGCCTTCGTCGGCGTTGCCGATTTCTTCGTCGTAGTTATGAAAGGTGAGAAAGAGGTAGTACTTGCCGTTGTAGAAGGCCACTTCCGGTGCCCAGGGCGCGTGTTGGGTGTTGGCCCAGGAATCTTCTTCGTAATCGTAAGCCAGCTCCGGCCCTTGCCAATTAACCAGGTCATCGCTCCAGAATACTTCGACCCCGGCTCTGCCATTCGGTGAGTGCAGTTTTTCGTGCGGGTTACCGTAGTGGAAGCTGTCGTACACGTAATATTTTTTGCTAACCGGGTCGGCCAGCACCGCCGGGTCGTGAATATTCAGCGTATCCACATGATGCAAGTCTTTTTCCGGTACTGACGACGCCGGGACGTTGGTCGGCAACACAATGGCCGGTTCGCTATACGCGTTGGCAGAAAAAATAATGGCGAGCGCGAGGAGGTTGAATTTGAGCATGGTTCGGGCACCGTTTTATTATTAAATTCGGATTGCTGACCCGCCATTCGGGTCAGCGAAATGCACCGCTATCAGGTGCGGTCATCCACATCATCCATATCCACTTGCCCGGAAATTGCGCGGCGGATAATGGACCAGCACATGCCTACCGTGAGTAGTATCGCCAGCAAAATTTCTGAAACCCAGGCGATGGATGAGTAGCGATCCATATCCAGCCAGCCCCAGTACACCAGCAGCCAGACAAAACACGCGAGAAACGCACCGGCTAATAGCAAACCGGCAAAGCCGAGTGAGCGCAGGGTTGCGTTGAGGTAAACCACCCAGCCAATGAGCAAGCCCAAACCGGCGATGGCAATGTAGGGCGTGAGGTTTGACCAGTTTTCGGCAACCCAGTGGTAATAGGATTTTCCGGTAGGGTTATAGGTGGCGAGAATTAATAACAAAGCAAAAACAAAACGCAGGGCAATTCCGGACAGCGAGATGTGTTTCATAGAAGTTTCCGTAGCAAAAAAACAGTCAATGGGTTTGACGTTGTTGTACCAATACCCAGGGCTTGATCACCACCGCCCATACCAGTGCATCCTGCTCAAACCATTGTGCGGCTTGCTGGTCGCTTACCACATCAACCTTGCCGGCTTCCATCCAGGCTTTCAGACAAATGGCATCGTCCTGCGCGAGGGTGTGGGCAACGTCCAGCAAATCCAGCGAAGTATCCACGGCAATGGCCTGGCCGGCGGCGAAAAAACGTTGCAGTTCCCGCCAGGGAATTTGTGCAGTTTCCTGTAACAATTGTGTTTGCAAATCAGCGTTGGTCATGTTGGTTTATCGAGGATCCGTTAAAAAATAAAAAAGTAATGGCTGGCGCGGTTATTAATCTTCGCCCCAGCGGGGGAGCAAATCCTGTTCTACACCCAGTTGATCAAGAATGCGGGCCACTACAAAATCGACCAGCTCTTCAATGGTTTGTGGCTGCATATAAAAGCCGGGGCTGGCCGGTAATACGATAGCGCCCATTTGCGTCAACTTGAGCATATTTTCCAGGTGAATGGCTGAATAAGGCGTTTCTCGTGGCACCACAATTAATTTGCGGCGCTCTTTCAGCGCAACATCGGCGGCGCGTTCAATCAGGTTGTTGCTGGCGCCGTGCGCAATGGCAGACAGCGAACCGCCGCTGGCCGGGCATATCACCATTGCCGAGGGCGAGCTGGAGCCGGAGGCGACCGGTGAGAACCAGTCATCGCGGCCAAACAATTGCAGCTGTTCATCCGATGCGCTGTAGCGCTGGCATAACATGGCTTGCTGCGCTTCGAGGGTGTCGGGCAAATCCAGATCGGTCTCGGTGCGAATCACCACTTCGGCGGCAGAAGAAAGCAGTAAATACACCCGGTAATCTGCCGCCAGTAAACATTGCAGCAGGCGCAAACCGTATTGCGCGCCGGAAGCGCCGGTCATCGCCAGAGTGATGGTGCGAATGTCACGCATTGCTTGTCTCCCGGTCATTAGAGTGAATGCACTTGCAGCTGATGAATCAGTTTTTGATGCACACCACCAAAACCGCCGTTGCTCATGATCACCATATGCGTTGGGCCTTCGGCCAGCGCCAGGGCGCAGTGAATCAGTTCATCCAGGTCGCGCAGCAGTTTCGATGGCACCGGGCTGTGGTTGACCACATCGTCCAGCGCCCAGTCAACATTGGCCGGTTGAAACCAGAGCACCGCATCGGCATCGGTACACGCGAGGCCGAGGTTGTCTTTGTGTACACCCATGCGCATGGTGTTGGAGCGGGGTTCGATGATGGCGATAATTTTTTCGCCGCCCACTTTGGCGCGCAGCCCGGCGAGCGTGGTTTTGATGGCGGTGGGGTGGTGGGCAAAATCATCGTAAACGCGAATGCCGTGCACATCGGCGAGGCATTCCATGCGCCGTTTTACGCCTTCAAAGGCGGCCAGTGCATCAGCGGTTATCGATGGCGTTACACCCACATGACGCGCGGCAATCATCGCCGCCAGCCCGTTACTGACGTTGTGGTGGCCGGTTTGTTGCCAGTGCACCGTGGCTGCCGGTTCGCCGTTGTGCAGCACCCGGAAGGATGAGCCATCGGCACTTAATAATTCTGCCACCCACTCGCCGCTGTCATCCTGCACACCAAAGCGCTGTGTGGGCGTCCAGCAACCCTGGTCGAGCACTTGCTGCAGCGCTTCGTCATTGGCGGGTGCGACTATCAGACCATTGCCCGGCACCGTGCGCACCAGATGGTGGAACTGGCGTTGAATCGCCGCCAGGTCGGGGAAGATGTCGGCGTGGTCAAATTCGAGGTTGTTGAGAATCAGCGTGCGCGGCTGGTAGTGAACAAACTTGGAGCGCTTGTCGAAAAAGGCACTGTCGTATTCATCGGCTTCCACCACGAAAAACGGCGTATCGCCAAGGCGCGCCGAGGTGGGAAAATTGCGGGTAACGCCGCCGATCAAATAACCCGGCGCCATACCGGCGTAGTCGAGAATCCAGGCCAGCATACTCGCGGTGGAGGTTTTGCCGTGCGTACCGGCAACGGCCAATACCCAGCGACCAGGTAATACATGATCGCGCAGCCACTGCGGGCCGGAGGTGTAGGGAATATTATTGTCGAGCACATATTCCACCGCCGGGTTGCCACGGCTCATGGCATTGCCAATAACCACCAGGTCCGGTGCCGGTTGCAAATGCGCCGGGGCAAAGCCCTGCATCAATTCAATACCGGCTTGTTCGAGCTGGGTGCTCATGGGCGGATAAACGTTGGTATCGCTGCCGGTTACCCGATGGCCGAGTGCTTTGGCCAGTTGCGCCAGGCTACCCATAAAGGTGCCGCAGATCCCCAGAATATGAATATGCATAACAGAAAATCCTCACAGAATGGGCGCGAGCTTAACACTTCAACAGATTTGCCAAAAGCGATGGCTTAACGGGCCGGGACGAGGTTGGCGAAGCCTGAATAGCGAAGAATAGTCGATGGTGTGCGGGAAAATAACCGAAGGCGAAGAAAATACAAAAAGCGGGGGATGCTGCCGGTGGAACCGGCAGCAACAAGGCTTACTTGCCCAGAACTTCTTTAACAAAGGCGGTGATGCTGGCGTCCTGGCTGTTTTCAAAGAAACAGGCCTGGAAGCGCTCACCGGAAACGGCGGTTTTTACAATTTCCGGATCTATCGCACGCAAACCATCCAGATAGTTTTTGGCAGTGGCTTCTTTAACCTGGGTGAGAATGCCGGCGTTACGCACCTGGGATTCACGACGCTCTGACGGGTAACCCTGGCCGCGCACGCCGGTGAAGGCTTTTTCGAAAATGGTGCGAATGTTCAGCTCGGCACCCCAACCAAAACCTTTGGCGAAGGGCAGTGCCAGCGCGTTACCGTTATTGACCTGGGCGAACAGGTAAGCGTCGGTAGGCTCGATGCAGTAACCGCAGAATACGCCCGGGTGTGCGTTCAGGGACATCATTGCGCCCTGGCCGGTACCACAACCACTGACAACAAAATCGACCGCTTTGGAGTTCAGCAACAAGCTGGCAATAACGCCCAGGTGAATGTAGGTGAGGTAATGATCGTTGTCATCGCTCATGCCTACGTTAAACACGCTGTGTTGCTTCTCGGCAGCGACTTCCTGCAACTGCTGCAACACGATCGCGTTTTTGGACGCCTGGCTGAATTCGTTCATTAATGCGATTTTCATGGTTGATACTCTCTAGTCAACAAGGTGGGAAAAACGGTAGTGCTCGTTTTCACAGGCTCTTTGGCGCTGTTTTCAGAGGTTGCCCCCGGAATCTGGCTCCGGTTTGACAGGACAGGGATGATACATGGCATGCACCGGTAAATGAAGGGAGTGGCCGGTTTTCCGGGAAAACCGTGACGCTGCACCTGCCTACCCGGCATTGCTGCGCCAGGTTAATAACAGTGCGGTAACCATTCCTGCCAGCGTCAATGCCCCGGTCCAGACAACCATGCCCACGGCCCAGCCATCTCGCCACATGCTCAACGCCAGTGCCAGGGCGAGGCAGCCAATCCCGGCGCACCGCCACAGGTGGCTGGCAGATGCGTTAACGGGAGTAATGCCCAGTTGCCGCTGATGGCGTTCCATCGCGGCTGCCAGCGCCATAAAACCCAGAGAACACAGAAGAAAAATCAGCAACAGCAGCATCAGGGTAAACCCCGCAACCGGGTGTCCGGGGTGGGATTTTGCAGCAGAGCGGCTTTGCAAGCTGCCTTTCGGGAAAGGTAAATTGCCAGCAGGGCAAAACCGCCACCGCTCGCCAGCGCGGTCAGGTCAAAACCGGCCATGGCAAGGTCACCTGCAGGCAATGCATAAAGCAAGTGTTGGTCGGTAGTCAGGGCATTGAGCAGCGGTAATAAACCGAAGGCGGCAGCTGCCAGCCATGTTTGCTCTATCCAGGCCCGCGGTAGCGGACGTACAAACGGGTGCAGCAGCAAGGCCGCCCAGCTGATAAACAGGATGTGCGCCTCCCAATCTGCCCTGCCAGCGAAGCCGACCGGCAGCAAACGATTGGCCCAGAAGTAGAGGGCGATGGCACAGGGCAAGCCGAGAATAATGCCCACATTCAGGTGTTCTACCAGGTGCAATCCACGGTGGTGGTCGGCGCTGCCTTTTCGTGCCAGTTTTTGCTGGCGTTTGCGAGTCCACAGCACCAGCCCGGTAGCAATCATGGCGCTGCCCAGCAACCCGGAACCAAAATAAAGCCAGCGTAATACCGGCCCGGCGAACAGGCCTTCATGCAATCCGAGAAACACTTCCGAAACAGCCTGGGTATAAAAACGGCTCGCTGGCTGCCATTCCAGTAACTCACCGCTGGTGCCGGAAAAACGCAGCGATTCATTGCTGCGCAAAGGGCTATTGGCCAGTTGGCCAAGGTGAACTTCTGCGTTGGCATCGCCTGGCAAGTACACCACGATAGAGCGGATATTACCTTCGCCCCAGCGCGCTTCTGCCTGTTCCAGCAAGGGTGCAAGGTTGGTTAATGGCTGAGGTTGCCCGCTGCGCGCCGGCATTTCGCTCTGCTGTAAAAAGTCCTCGTAAAAGCCATTGATGCCGCCTTCATCTTCACCGTAATGCGCATGAATGATGAATGGCATCAGGGTGGTGGCGAAAAACAGCAGGCCGGAATAGGTAATCATCAGGTGAAAGGGGAGTGCCATCACCCCGGAAATATTATGCGCATCCAGCCACGAGCGCTGGCCTTTGCCGGGGCGAAAGGTGAAGAAATCAGCAAAGATTTTTTTGTGCACAATAATGCCGGTGACCAACCCGATCAGCATCACCAGGGTGGCAAAGCCGACCAGCAGGGTTGCGGGTAGCGAAGGTAAATAATGCAACCGCCAGTGCATGCGGTACAGCAGCTGGCCGCCACCGGTTGCTCTGGGGGTGACCAGTGGCGTGCCATCGCTGACGCTCAGCAATTGGTCTTGCCAGGGGCCGTCCGCTCGCCAGGCCACATCCAGATAAGGGGTATCCCGGTGGGTTGGCAGTTCGATATACCATTGGTTGGCATCCGCCGCCTGGCGGTTGAGAAAATGCAGGGCCGCCGAGGTGGCGTCGAGCGTTCCGCTGCGTGTGGCCGGGGGCAATTCGGGTTGCATCCAGCGGTCAATTTCAATATCGAAATAACCCGGCGTGCCGGTGAGAAAAATAAAGTACAGCAAGCTGCCGAATATAAGCCCGGTCCAGGTGTGCAGCCAGGACATACTTTGACGAAAACTGTTTTTCAAAATATCAGCTCCCGTACCGCAATCAGCAACGCCGCGGGAATGCCAATCCATAACATACCGGCCAGCGCCCGCCAGCCATTCGGCGCTGCGAATGCCCAGAGAATTGCAGCAACATAGACGGCGAAGCTGAGTAATAGCGCCGTGACGGTATTGCTGATTCGCGTCAGCGGCAGCCACAGAGTAAGCGCAAGGGGAAGCAGGTTGGCGAGTGCATAGCCGCCCACAAGGGCGGCCAACAGTCGTAACGACAGATGATTCATAGCCGGACTCAGAACATCACTTTGACATTAACGCCGACATTCCGCTCGTCACCCGGGTTGCCGTAATGAATACCGGCACCACCACCGTTTTCATCGTAGGTCAGGTAGTAGTCTTCATTGAACAGGTTTTCTGCAAAGGCGCTGATTTCCCAGCGCGCTGTGCGGTAGCCGGCTTGCAGGTTGGCAATAATGTAAGCGTCCAGTTTTTCCTGGGGTGGTACACCGAAGCTGGCCAAACGGCTGGCGGTGTATTTGGCATCGGCACTAATATGGAAGCCGTTGCTGAACAGATACTCGCCACCCAGCGACAAGCTCCATTCCGGCGCATCCGGGAAGGGTTTGCCGGTCAGGTCGCCATACTGAAAGTGGCTGAAGTCCAGAAACTCGCTGTTGAGATAGCCGAGTGACGAGAACAGCGAGAGCGGTGCTGATACTTGCCAGCGGGACTCCACCTCCACACCCCAGGTGCGCGAAGAGGCTGCGTTGGTTACTTCCCGGTAGAAAGGATCTTCGGGGCGCAACCGCATCTCTACCTGCTGGTCGTTGAATTCGGTGAGGAAAATATTAACGTTCAGCTGTACGCCCTGGTCGGGTAATTGGCCTTTGTAAAACAGCTCATAGCTGTCGGCGCTTTCCGGATCGTAGGTGTAGTACTGCCCGGTGGAAGGGTTCAAACCATGGTGGCCGGCACGGAACCCCTGGGAGTAAGTGATACCGGCAACATGATATTCACTCAAATCTTTCGATAAGCCGACTTTGGGAACAAAGTTGGATTCATCAAATTTGACCCGGTAATCGGCTATTACGATCGGGTCAGCGGTGAGCGGTTGTCTGCGCAGGCTAAGCCCCCAGGCTTCGGTTTCGGCATCATCCAGGCGGCCGCCCAGGGTCGCTTTCCAGGTCGGTTGAAATTCCCAGGTGACTTCACCAAAGACGGCGAGGTTGGTACTTTTCTGGCCGGTATCACCGCGCTGGTTACGCAAATTCATCAGCGTGGTATCTACCCAGTTGTCGTATTTCTCGCGGCTGGCGAACACCCCGGCCACCCAGCGGAAATCACCCGCTTCATAGTTCAGGCGAAATTCCTGGGTGAGCAATTGGTTTTTAATTTCACCGGCGATTTTATTAATTTCCCCGGGCGTTCCCTCGTTCACCGAGGGGCGCTCGGTGGTGGAGCGGTTGACCCCGGTGAGGGAGGTAAAGCGCAGCGCGGGAGAAAATTCGTGGGTAATGTCCAGGCCGGTGTTGTTGACGCGAATCGAGCGGATTTCCACATACTCGGGAATGTTCCAGTCGCCGCGGCGGTCTTTCATGCCGAAGCCGTCACCGGTGCCGATAATGCGCTGGTTGGGGCGGTCGCTGGCGTAGGAGTGGCTCAGCAAGATGGCGGTATCCGGTAGTGCAGTGGGGGTGATCAGCGCCTTGCCGCGCAGGTTGTAATACTCATCGGTATCCAGGTCATCAATGCGCTTGTATTGCTGGAAGGTGGGGTAGTTCACCGGCGCGTCCTGACGTTCAAACTCGCCGGCAATGCGAATCGCCAGTTGCTCGCTGATCGGGGTGTTGACCATCAATGCGGTGTTCAGCAGATTTCGCGAACCGCCGGTCAGCGACACTTCGGCTTGCTGTTGCGCCACCGGGTCTTTCGATTTGATATAAATAGCGCCGCCCATCGCCGCACGTCCGCTCAAGGTGGATTGCGGGCCGCGATAGACTTCAACCTGTTCCACATCCCAAAGCCCTTTGGCTCCGCGCCGTGTGGCATCCCGCGATTGCAAAATTCCGTCGATATACAGTGAGGAAATAGGCTGGCCGGCGGGAACAAAACCTTCCGAACTTAGCCCCCGAATCACAAAGCCGCTGTCGGCGTAGGCGTTATCGTTGACATTGGCCAGTTGCCGGAAGGCTTCGCGGAAACTGCGTATCTGCCCCTTGGCAATATCCTCGGCGGTGACAATGCCGACCGAGGCGCTGGAGTTATTCAGTGAGTTGGTGTCCTTGGCGCCGTAGAGCGTTGCGCTGATATTGACGGCTGCCAGGCGCGGTGCCGCACCTTGCGGACGCAGGGCATAACCATTGCCGGCATTCACCGGCACATAACCGCTGTCGGCCAGCAACCGGTCAAAGCCCTGTTGCACGCTGTATTGCCCTTGCAAGCCGGAGCTGCGAACGTCTGATAATGGCGCCGGATCAAACGATAAAGGGATGCCAGCTGTGGCCGCAAACTGCGCCAGTACATCACTCAATTTGCCTGCGGGAATATGGTAATCGCGCTGGCCGCTCGGGTAGCTGACCTCATTGGCCAGTACCGGGGCGGGCAGCAAGGTGGCAGCCGGGATGCCGACAAGGACACAGCTGATAACGAACGCCAGCTGGCCACGTTTGAAGCCTGGCGCCGAACGGCGCTGCCGGAGTAACAGGGATTTGACGCTTTTTGCGCGGGCAAACAGCAGGAAACCCGGGTGCCTGAATACCATGTGTGTGTACCTTTTGCTCGGTGTGGTTGGGGGTGTGCGGGCGTGTCTTGTGCACGCATTCAACCGCTATACCGAACGAGCGGAAAAAAGGTATCACCGAAAATAATTTTTTTAGCGCGGATGCAGGCGAATCCAGTAAGGCCCCAGGGTTTGCACATCTACCGGCAAACTTTGCTCCAGCAATGTCAGGCTGCCGGGAATGTCTTGCAAGGAAAACGCGCCGGATACGACCAACCCGGCAATAGCCGGGTCGTAATGCAGCAGGCCGGGGTGGTAGCGCGAAAGCTCTGCCACCAATACACCCAGCGGCATGTCGCGTGCGAGCAACATCCCTTGTTCCCAGGCGGCGGTGTGGTTGTCTACCGGCATGACCGTTTGCAGGGTGTGCATTGAAAACAATGCCTGTTCGCCTGCTTGCAGGCGGGCAGATTGCTCTGCCTGGTGCGGGTAGATGTCTACCGCGCCCTCAAATACGGCCAGCCGGGTGAGGGTTGTGCTTTGCTGGTAAAGACTGAACCGGGTGCCGACCGGGCGAACGTCGCCCTGTGCGGTTTGCACAATAAAGGGGCGCGGTTGCTGGCCACTGTCATGGCCGGTGGTGATCAATATCTCGCCACCTATTAAAACAAGCCGTCGCTCGCTGGCGGTAAATCTTACATTCACGGCGCTGGCGGTATTCAATACCAGCCGGGTTCCGTCGGCCAGCTCGACCGTTTTTTGCTCTCCAACCCCGGTACGAAAATCGGCCCGCCATTCCTGCCAGGGCGCATAGCGCCAGCCCAACCAGGTTACTGGCGCCAGCAAAGCCAGTAGTGACAGGTTGCGCAGCGTGCGTCGCCGGCCCGGGTTTTCCAGCCGTTCCAAAGCGCTCGATGCCGCTCGGGGTGGGAGTTGCCGGAAGCTGTCGAGAATTTTCTCTGCCCGTTGCCAGGCGGCTTCATGAATACTGCTGCGCTGTCGCCATTCTGCCAGTGCCTGCAGGTCGGCATCTCCGGACTGCAGGGCAACCAGCCAATCCGCGGCTTCCTGAAGGATGGCCAGATCACTGTTGTCAGACAAGCGCCGGGTCATTGTTCACTCCAGGGTGAGGCAGGCAAGGAAGGCACTGCGCATATGTCGCTTTACGGTAATCAGTGAACAGCCGGTCTGTTTGGCAATCTGCGGGTAGGTAAGGCCATCCAGCTGTGCCAGCAAAAAAATCCGGCGGGTGCGCACCGGCAAATTGCGCAACATGGCTTCGATGAGATACAGGCTTTCCAGTACCAGTGCGGCTGTCTCGGGGGAGGGCACTTCCGGCTCCGGCAGATGCGCCAGCGTTTCCCGCCAGGCGCGCTCCACGTCCTGGCGTCGCCAATGATCAATCACCAGTCCCTTGGCAATGTGGGTGAGCAGGGCGCGGGACTCGTCACCGGCACGCAGCGCAGCACGGCGCCCAATCAGGCGCACAAAGGTATCCTGGGCAAGGTCGGCAGCATCACTGGCATTGCCCAGTTTGCGCTGTAGCCAGCAATACAGCCAGGAGTGGTGGTTGGTGTACAGCAGGTGGATTTGCCCGTTTGCACTGTCAGTGGCTGACACAGTAGCCCTCCGGTCGGCGCCGATATCGCAGGATGCTTAAAGGAAATGAGAATTGTTTTTATTCTACGGGTTTCGAGGTGCTGGTGACAATCTTGCTGTGGTTAACGTGAGCGGGAAACCGCTTTGTTGTGGCGCAGGCGGGGGAGCGGTTATGCAGGGAGTGCGCGGGCAGGGTGGCAAACCTGCGGTGTGGATCTCACCGCAGGTGATCGAAATGCCGGGTCAAACCGGCAGTGCTTGTGCAATTACCGCTGGCGGTTGATGGGCAGGCACCGGCTGGTCTTCTGTACTGCTCAGGTAACGTTGGCGCTTTTCGGTTTTCATCATGGTCAGGTCACCCATAAACAAACCATCAATGCACTGACCAAAATCGGAATCCACACTGAACGCCAGCAACTGATAACCACCGTCTTCATAAAGCGCGGCATATTGTTTGAACAGGGTCGGTACCTTGTGGCCTTTTTCATGAAACTGCCGCTGCATTTCTGCGAAGGCCTGGTGCCGCTCCAGTTGCGCGAAGCGGGTTTTAAAGCTGGCCAGCAATTCCGTGGAAATCAAATGCGGGTGACGACCGGTAACGCGGCTGTCCATGGGTTGGTAATAGCGCTGGTAGTAATACACCAGCAAATCGCGCAACACCATCGGGTAGCTGGCGCTCATGCTTACCGGGCCAATCACGTAGCGGATATGCGGGTGATGCCGCAGCCAGGCGCCCAGCCCTTGCCAGAGATATTCAAGGCTGGCTTTGCCCCAGTAAGCCGGGTTTACAAAACTTCGCCCCAGTTCAATTGCCTGCGGTAAAAATTGCAGCGCGCCTTCGCGATAATGAAACAGGTTGGCGGTGTAGAGGGCATCCATACCGCGCTGTTGCAAAATGTCACCGCACACGCCGAGGCGGTAAGCACCGGCGATGGCCAGTTTGTCATCGTCCCACAACACCAGGTGCTGATAGTAGTGATCGTACTTGTCGAGATCGCGGCGGCTGCCGGTGCCTTCACCCACCATGCGGAAGGCAATTTCGCGCAGGCGGCCAATTTCTTTCATGACCGTGGGGTGCTGGTCGTACTGGCATAAATAAATGCGGTGCTTGTCGCGGGTGCTGCCGAGTTGCTGCGCGCTTTTCAGTTCCTTGCGCAGCTGTCCGCAATCTTCCGGGTGGGCGATGGTTTTTTCGCTGACAAATAGCGCCTGTTTGCCTTTGCCAATTTTATAAACGTGTTTTTTCAATCGCTTGATCAGCGCCGGGTCTGACAGATGATCCGACGCCAGTGCTTGCGCCGGAATCACTTCGCCAATACGAAAACGAATATCCGCCGAGCGCTTGTTAAACATCTCGTTAGCCAGCAGTGCCGTGGCGAGCGGTTTGAAAATAAACGAGGCGCTGTAGAAGAGCAGTGAATTGCGAGCGCCGATAAAAACCGGCAATACCGGCGCAGCGCTTTTGCGCGCCAGCCGTAAAAAACCGGATTGCCATTTGCCATCGCGAATGCCGCGTGTACCGGCGCGTGATACTTCGCCAGCCGGGAATACAATCACCGCTTGCTGTTGATCCAGCGCCTGCAAGATGTGTTTGTAACTGCGCAGATAACCGGTGCGGGTCATGTTATCCAGCGGTAAAAAAAGATCTTCCAATTGCCCGAATGCCAGCAGCATATCGTTGGCAATAATTTTGATGTCCTGTCGCACTTCGCTAACCAGTCGCAGCAGTGCCAGGCCATCCAGTGAGCCGATGGGGTGGTTGGCAATAATGACCACTTTGCCGGTGGCGGGAATATTGTCCCGCTCGCGGCGCGATACGCTGTAGCTCACATGAAAGTAATCAAAAATGCGGTCAATAAAATCAAGCCCGCGAGCCTGTCCGTGCTCTTGCAGGAAGTGATTGATTTCGGTTTCGCGGGATAATTTTCGTAGCAGCGCGAGTGCCGGTTTGCGGATCAGCGGGGAGCGATTGGCAAGCGCCGGATAACGGCTGGTAACCGCACGTTCAATGTCTAGCATGGGGAAATCCTCTGCGGAGATTACCGCAGAGGTTATGGCTGTAATATGTCAATCCGGTGACAGGCTGGCAGCAAAGCGCGCAACTTTTTTCACCGGACGGGTAAAGGCGGTGTTTTTTAGTGGCCGGCAGCCGGGTGGCCTGACAGCTGGTTTTCCTGGCGCTGTAACAGGTCGTGGTAGGGCGGTAAAAAGGTGAGCAATTTCCCGCTGGTAATTTCTACATCCACCCGCTCTTGCAGCTCATCGGTCACCAGGCCGTGCTCAAGCAAGGTTTCGCCTTTACCCGGTTGCAAGCCTTGCTGCTGGTCGGCAATAAATGCCTGAAATAGCGAGGCTTTGGCTGCTTCTTCCGGCGTTTGAGTGGGGGTGAGCGTTGCGGTCAATTGCAAGCGCGGGCTGTTGGAGCGGGCGCAAACGCCGTGTAGCAAACGTGCACAGCAGAGCGCGCGAAATGTGCACTCCAGCGGGTGGTCGCTGATGAAATCAATCACCAGCGTATCGTCCTGAAACCAGCGGCGTTTGCCGTCGTGCAGCAGAACAATTTCCTGCAATTGCCGGTCAAAACGGCGTAGCAAATTGCTGAAACCTTCGCTATTCAGTTGCTGGTAAAGGCGGTTGATGTTGACCAGTTTTACGGTTAACCGCACCGCTCGCAAGGGCGGTGGCGGCGGTTCTGCCACCACCGGTTCCGGCTCTGGCGGCGCTTCCGGAATGGTCGGCAGTGTATCGACTACAGTGCGCATCAGGTTGCCAGGTGACGGCAGTTGGTCGCGCAGATTTTTCCACCATTGCAATTGAATGGACCACCAGATCATCATCAGCGCAAACAGCACCGCGACCAGCCAGATCACCAGAAATTGTTTGTCCATCGGCGTATAGCGGGGCACTTCCAGCGTAACCTGCAAATAACCGGCAACGTTGTTATGCACCGCAATAGCAGCCGTGAAATGGTAGCGTTTGCCGTTCACGCCCTGATCGGGGCGATGGCCGTTTTGTACCAGCAGCTGATTTTCTACGTTGTGCACCGTGGCGCCGACCACCCGTGGGTAGCGGCTGATTTCCTGCAAGATGGCCTGCAAGCTGACCAGATCCTGGGTCAGGGTGGCGTCTACCGCTTGCGAGGCGGCGCTTTGGGCCAGAGTTTGCCCGTACTGTTGAATATATTGCTGCTGATGACGTGCGCTGTGGGTGAGGTACAACAGGCTGCCAAGCAAACCCAGCCCGGCAATTAATAACGTGCACAGGCTCAACTGGGGGTAATTGCGGTAAAGGTGTAATAACGACATAAGGAGTTAGTTATTGTCCATTCAAAAAGCCGGGTAACGATTGCTGATAGCCGACCGGTTATCACCGGGGCTGCCAGCGGAATATCAAAAGGTGAAAGGCGCAGAGAGCGCAGGATGTCCGGTGGAGCCTGGTTACACGTTGCAACAGCCTCCAGGTTGCCTTCTGTCCGGTTGGGCATTATGCCGATCGGTAAAAGACAATCCGTCCTGTCGCGCCAAAGAACCACAGGGTAATCCGTATTCTAGCCTAAGGCGTTGCTGAAAAAACAAACCGCATCCAAAAATGGCTGCTCGCGGCGTTTGAATCGCGTTCTTTTGTGGAGATTGTGCGTTGTAGCGTCCAGCAAGGTTCAGCCCTGTCACAGTTTAGGCTAGAATGCCGCCCTTCCTTGTCCTGGCCACCGACTGCGGCGGCTACCCGTTGCGGCCCAACAGAGAATGACTGTGAGAGAAATTCTTTTAATCAATGCTTTTGGCGATGACAAACCCGGGATCACCTCGGCCATTACCCGTATTCTTGCCGATCAGGGCGCCAATATTCTCGATCTTGGCCAAGCCGTTATTCACGCCACCCTGGCGCTGGGTATTCTGGTAGAGCTGGATGTTGAAGCCTCCGGCCGTGAAGCCTTGCTGGAGCGCATTCGTGTGGCGGCGGCCGAGGTGGATATTCAGGTGCGCTTCAAGCCGGTAACCGAAGACAGTTACGAGCAGTGGGTTGACCAGCAGGGCAAGCCCCGTCATATCGTCACCCTATTGTCGCGTCGGGTAACGGCCGTGCAAATTGCCGAGTTGACCACCATTACCGCCCGTCACGGGTTGAACATTGATTCCATTACCCGTCTTTCCGGCCGTATTCCGCTCAATGCGCTGCAAGCGCACAGCAATGCCTGCATCGAGTTTTCGGTGCGCGGTTTGCCATCGGACACCGCTGCCTTGCGTGCCGATTTTATGGAGTTGTCTACCCGCCTTGAAATTGATATCGCCTTCCAGCTCGATACGGTGTACCGCCGTAACCGCCGTCTGGTGTGTTTTGATATGGATTCCACGTTGATTGAAGCCGAAGTGATTGACGAGCTGGCCAAAGCGGCCGGTGTGGGCGAGCAGGTGTCGGAAATTACCGAAGCGGCGATGCGTGGCGAGCTGGACTTCAAACAAAGTTTCGCCCGCCGTATGGCGTTGCTGGAAGGTTTGGACGAATCCGTGCTGGCTGGCATCGCCGCTAATTTGCGCCTTACCGAAGGGGCAGAAAAACTGATTTTCAGTTTGAAAAAACTGGGCTACAAAACCGCCATTCTCTCCGGCGGGTTCAACTATTTTGGTCGTTATCTGCAACAGCGTCTCGGTATTGATTATGTCTATGCCAACGAGCTGGATATTGTCGATGGCAAGGTCACCGGCAAGGTAGTTGGCACCGTCGTTGACGGCCAGCGCAAAGCCGAGTTACTTGCGATGCTGGCAGAAAAAGAAGGCATCGCGCTGGAACAGGTTATCGCCGTGGGCGATGGTGCCAATGACTTGCCGATGCTGAGTGTGGCCGGTTTGGGTATTGCCTTCCGTGCCAAGCCGCTGGTGAAAGCGTCAGCCGAACACGCTATTTCCCTGCTCGGGCTGGACGCTATTTTGTATTTGATGGGCTTCCGCGATCGCGACCGTCTGTAATGGCTATTGCGCCTGTCCGTTGCCGTTGGCAGCGGGCAGGCGAGTCAAAAATCCTCTGATTCTCTCCACCCAGTAATGACGCTCCTCATCCAGCTCGGTAAAGGCGGGCGCTGCCAATAGCAGTTGCCGGTAGGCCGGGTGTTTTTGACGTTTCGCCGAAGCTTGCTGCCAACGCCGGACTTCCCGCGTGCGGCTGGTTTCCGGTTGTAGAAATACATCCAGCACTGGCCAGGTGTAATCGCGAAAAAACGCATCCCGCTCATCGGGTGAGCGATTGTCCGCCGGTGACGTATTCAGCAGCACCAGGGCGCGCAAGATTTGTTGTTGCATCATCAATTGTTGGGTGAGTAACGGCAGTATTTCGCTGGCGTGATGGTTTTCGATAACCAGGATCGGCGCAATGCCTTCCTGTTGTTGCAGCCAGCTGGTTAATGCCGCAAGGCGCAGTTGCAGTGCTTCGGCTCTCGCTTCTTCGGGTGATATGATCGGCTCTTCTTCCGCAACGGCAGGCGCTTCTGCGCTGCTGTCCGCTGGTGTTTCTGCCGGAGTATCCCCTTCGGCGCCCTCGCTATTTGCTTCCTCGGCGGCTGCGTCCTGGGTGGTTTCCGCAGCCGGAGGCGTAGTTTCTTCGGTGGTTTCTTCTTCGCTTGCCGCTTCATCATCGGCGGCGGTTTCTGCATCGCCGGTTTCGCTAACCGGTGCCGGTTGCGGGCGCGGATCACCGGCGGGCGGTGCCGGCGGCAACTGGTCGGGAATGGCAAAGGCGAGGCTGGCCCAGCCGGAGGCAGGCAAATGCCGACGCAAACTTTCCAGCGTGGTCGGCAATCCTGCGGGTGCTACCGCCGGGTGCAAAATCACCAGCAGCCCACGGGTTTCTTCCTGCGCGGACGGTTGGTAGAGCGCAATCAGGCTGGCTTCATCACCGAGTTGAATAGCTTCAAAGGTCTTTTCTTTTTTCAGCAGGGTGTTGTCCCGCACACTGACTGGCACGGCCGGTTCGGGCGGCGTTTCCACAACCGGCTCAGCTTCCGGTGGGCTGTCTTCGTCAGTGGTTTCGGTTTGCCCGGCATATTCCGGGGCGGCATCGGCAGGCGTTTCGGCGGTTGCCGGGGCTGGCTGAGGCGCCGTTTGCTGCGCCAGCGCGGCGGGGGCCAACAGCGCTGGCGAGAGCAGCCCGGTCAATATGAGGGATAAGTAGCGCATGCCTGATCCTGTTATGGGTTCGCTCGGCGGTGCACGCCAGAGTAAACATTTTTTGCGGTTCCCTGGTATCATACCGGCCAGACAAACCTGTTGTTCAGGTCATCGGGAGTTTTATGAATAACTTTAAACGCGATTACAAAATAGCCCCATCCATTCTTTCTGCCGATTTTGCCCGGTTGGGCGAAGAGGTTAACGCCATTCTCGCCGCCGGTGCCGACATTGTGCATTTCGACGTGATGGACAATCACTATGTGCCCAACCTGACCATTGGCCCCATGGTGTGCAAAGCCTTGCGTAAATTTGGCATCACCGCGCCCATTGATGTGCATTTGATGGTCGAGCCGGTGGATGACATGATCGTCCAGTTCGCTGAAGCCGGTGCCACCTACATTACCTTTCATCCCGAAGCCTCCCGCCATGTGGATCGCTCGCTGCAACTGATTCGCGATCACGGTTGCAAACCCGGCCTGGTGCTGAACCCGGCAGCCACTCTGGACTCCATCAAATACGTGGTGGATCAACTGGATATGCTGTTGCTGATGTCGGTCAACCCGGGCTTCGGTGGCCAGAAGTTTATCCCTTACATTATGGATAAAGTGCGCGATGCCCGCGCCCTGCTGGATGCCCATGGGGTGGCAACCCGTCTGGAGGTTGATGGCGGTGTCGGTTTGGGCAATGTGCGCGCTCTGGCCGAGGCCGGTGCCGATACCTTTGTGGCCGGTTCAGCCATCTTTAATACCGACGATTATGTACAAACCATCGCCGCGTTTCGCGAGCAATTGGAAGGTCTTTAAGTGTGCACAGAAGACTGATCAGAGGGTATGGTCAGTCTCCTTTTATTTGAGTAAACTTGCGGCCAATGTCCAAGAGGAAACGTCCTGTGTCTCTGTCAGGCTTGCTGATGCAAGGGTTATTTCTACAAGCGTGTGCTGCTCCCGACGCCCGATGGCGTCGCTAGTCTCTTTTGCCTGCTGTTTGCCCGCGCAGACATCGCCAGGCCATCCTCCTGCGCGTCCTGATACTTTTTGCGACGTTGCACATCGACACTAAAATGAGACCTGCCGGGTAACGGCAGTTCACCTGTGGAAACCTATATGACTCCTGAATTATTTGCAGATTTGGCCGGGCAAGGCTACAACCGTATCCCGGTATTGCGCGAAGTGCTGGCCGATATGGACACGCCGCTTTCAACCTATTTAAAGTTGGCGCGGGGTGCCTATTCCTACCTGTTTGAATCGGTTCAAGGCGGCGAAAAATGGGGCCGCTATTCGATGATCGGTTTACCGGCGCGCACCTTGCTCAGAGCCCATGGCGACCGGGTTCAGGTTGAGCGCGACGGCGAGGTTATCGAAACCGTTGAAACCGCCGATGCCCTCACTTTTGTTGAAGCATTCAAAGCGCGCTACCGCGCCCCGGAGTTGCCTGGCTTGCCGCGTTTCAGCGGTGGTCTGGTGGGTTACTTCGCCTACGATTGTGTGCGCTACGTTGAGCCGCATTTGAAAGCCAGTACGCCGAAAGATGTGCTCGGCACGCCGGATATTCTGCTGGCCGTTTCCGATGAAGTGGTGGTGTTTGATAACCTCGCGGGCAAACTGATTCTGGTGGTGCACGCCAACCCGGCGATTGATGATGCCTGGAATCTGGCCAATATGCGGCTGGATGAACTGGAAGCCCGTTTGAAACAACCGGCGCCGGTCTTGCCGCCGCTGAAAATGACCGGCGACAGCGCCACCGAACAGGTGTTTACTTCCCACATGGGCGAAGCCGGCTACAAGGCAGCGGTTGATCGCATCAAGGAATACACACTTTCCGGCGATATTATGCAGGTGGTGCCGTCCCAGCGTTTATCCATTGATTTCACCGCCGAGCCGGTCAACCTTTATCGCGCCTTGCGGTTGTTGAATCCGTCACCTTATATGTATTTCCTGGATATGGGCGACCACCAGGTGGTGGGTTCCAGCCCGGAAATTCTGGCGCGTCTGGAAAATCAGGAAATGACCGTTCGCCCCATCGCCGGTACGCGCCGCCGGGGCAGAACGCCGGAGGAAGATCTGGCGTTGGAGCATGAACTGGTGAACGATCCCAAGGAAATTGCCGAGCATTTAATGCTGATTGACCTGGGCCGTAATGACGTAGGTCGCGTTGCTGAAACCGGCAGTGTGCGGCTCACCGATAAAATGGTGGTAGAGCGCTATTCTCATGTTATGCACATTACCTCCAATGTCACCGGCAAACTCAAAGCCGGGTTGCAGGCGATGGACGTATTGCGTGCAGCGCTGCCAGCCGGAACCCTTTCCGGCGCGCCAAAAATTCGCGCCATGGAAATTATTGACGAGCTGGAATCTGAAAAGCGCGGTATTTATGGTGGCGCGGTTGGCTATATTGCCTGGAACGGTAACATGGACACTGCCATTGCGATCCGTACCGCGGTGATCAAAGACGGTAAATTGTATGTACAGGCGGGTGGCGGTATTGTTGCCGATTCCATCCCTGCGCTCGAGTGGAAAGAAACCATGAACAAAGCGCGCGCTATTTTCCGCGCGGTGGACATGGTGACCGGGGGAGTCCAGTCATGATTCTGATGATCGATAATTACGATTCGTTTACCTACAACGTGGTGCAATACCTCGGTGAATTGGGCGCTGACGTTAAAGTGGTGCGCAACGACGAAATCACCCTGGAAGAAATCGCTGCGCTGGCGCCGCAAAAAATTGTCGTATCGCCCGGCCCTTGCACACCTAACGAAGCCGGTATTTCCATGCAGGCTATCAGCACTTTTGCCGGCAGTATTCCGCTGCTGGGCATTTGTCTGGGGCACCAGAGTATTGGTCAGGTATTCGGCGGCAATGTGGTTCGCGCCGCGCACGTGATGCACGGTAAAACCTCGCCGGTTTATCACCATGGTGTGGGCGTTTTTACCGGGCTCAATAACCCGTTGCAGGTTACCCGTTACCACTCACTGATTATTGAAAAAGAGTCGCTGCCCGATTGCCTCGAAATAACGGCCTGGACGCAGCACGAAGACGGCAGCGTGGCAGAAATTATGGGTGTACGGCATAAAACCCTCGCGGTCGAGGGGGTGCAGTTCCACCCCGAATCTATCCTGACCGAACAAGGTCACGAATTGCTGAACAACTTTTTGCAAGGCGTTCGGTAATCACAAAAAACACCAGGAAGCGCTCTATCATCTTTTCTCAGGAGAATGATCGAGCGCTTGATAGCTGACTAACAGCAACAAAAAAAGGTGACATGGCAATGGATATCAAACAGGCATTAAACAGGCTGGTTTCAGGGATTGATCTGGATACAGAAGAAATGATTAGCGTGATGCGCGATGTGATGACCGGTGTGGCAACACCGGCGCAAATCGGCGCATTTCTGGTGGCCTTGCGCATGAAAGGTGAAACGCTGGATGAAATTACCGGCGCGGCGCTGGTAATGCGTGACCTCGCTGCGGCCGTTGAAATTGATGTTCCCTATCTGGTGGATACTTGCGGCACCGGTGGCGATGGCGCCAACCTGTTTAACGTATCTACCGCCAGTGCTTTTGTCGTAGCCGCCGCCGGCGGACACGTAGCCAAACATGGAAATCGCGGTGTTTCCAGTATGGCCGGTAGCGCCGATGTGCTGGAAGCGGCCGGCATCAAGCTGGACATTGAACCGGAGCAGGTTGCCCGTTGTATTCGTGAGATCGGCGTTGGCTTTATGTTCGCACCGGCACACCACAGTGCTATGCGTTACGCCATTGGGCCGCGCAAGGAATTGGGCCTGCGCACCATTTTTAACATGCTCGGCCCGATGACCAACCCGGCCAATGTGAAGCGTCAGGTGATCGGCGTATTCAACGGCGAACTCTGCAAGCCGATGGTTGAAGTGCTGGCACGTTTGGGCAGCGAGCACGTGATGGTGGTTCACGCCAAAGACGGCCTTGATGAGATCAGCCTTGCTGCGGAAACCCGCGTCGCCGAATTGAAAGATGGTGAAATTCGCGAGTACACCATCAAGCCGGAAGATTTTGGTATTCAAAGCAAAAGTCTGATTGGCCTCAGTGTGTCCAATGCGGAAGATTCGCTGCTGTTAATTCGCGATGCGCTGGGCAATCGCCGTGGTCAATACGCTGAAAAAGCGGCGGACATTATTACCCTGAATGCCGGTGCTGCTATCTACGTTAGCGGCGTGGCTTCAACCTTGGCCGACGGTGTAGAAATGGCGCGCGACGCTATTGGCAGCAGTCTGGCCGGTGAAAAAATTCGTGAGCTGGCAGCATTTACCCAATACCTGGGTTGATGCGGGCAGTTCTAAAATGGTTTATAGCCCTGGCGCTCAACAACGGCGCCAGGGCGCTGGAGGAATAACCCGTGTCTGATACACCAACGGTGCTGCGTAAAATTATTGCGCGAAAGTGGGAAGAAATTGCCGAGCGCAAATTAACGGTATCGATTGACGATTTACAACAGCGCATCCTCGCACAAACGCCGGCGCGTGGATTTGTGCAAGCCATTGCCGACAATATCGCCCAGGGTAAAAGCGGCGTGATTGCGGAAATTAAAAAAGCATCGCCCAGCAAAGGTGTGATTCGGGAAAATTTTGTACCCGCTGAACTGGCGCGCAGTTATGAAATTGGTGGCGCCGCTTGCCTGTCGGTATTAACCGATGTTGATTTTTTTCAGGGTGCTGACCGTTATTTGCAGCAGGCTCGCGAGGCGACCAACCTGCCGGTTATTCGTAAGGACTTTCTGGTTGATGAATACCAGATTTACGAAGCCCGTGCGCTGGGTGCCGACTGCGTGTTGCTAATTGTTGCCGCGCTGGAACCGGAAAAATTAAAAGCACTGAATACGCTGGCGCTGGAGCTGGGTATGGATGTGCTGGTAGAAGTGCACGATGCCGCCGAGCTGGAAATTGCTTTGTCGCTGCCGAATAAATTGATCGGTATTAACAACCGCAATTTGCACACCTTCGACGTAACCCTGCAAACCACTTATGACCTGCTGGATCGCATTGGGGATGAGCGCATCGTCGTTACCGAAAGCGGCATTCTGGCCCCGGAAGATGTGGCTGCCATGCGCGAACGCCATGTGCATGCCTTTCTGGTGGGCGAAGCTTTTATGCGAGCGGAAGACCCGGGTACTGCATTAAAAACATTTTTTGGTTAATACCGGCTGATTCTGACACAGCAGCAGTAAAAAGGGCGATAGCCATGTGCCCCGGCGCAGGCTACTGCGGATCAGACAGCAATAAAAAAGTCGGCACCGGGGGTTAACCGGATGCCGACTTTTTTATTGGATTGAAAAGGGTGTTTAACGGGTGCCGTAAACAACCATGGTTTTTCCTTTTACCTGCACCAACCCCTGTTCCTCAAGCGTTTTCAATACCCGGCCAACCATCTCCCGCGAACAGCCCACAATACGGCCGATTTCCTGACGGGTAATTTTAATTTGCATGCCGTCCGGGTGCGTCATGGCATCCGGCTCCTTACACAAATCCAGCAGGGTGCGAGCAACACGACCGGTCACATCAAGGAATGCCAGGTCGCCTACTTTACGGGTGGTAGCGCGCAGGCGGCGAGCCATTTGAATGCCCAGCGCAAACAGGAAGGCCGGATAGGTTTCTGACAATTCCTGGAATTTTGCATAACTGATTTCTGCAACTTCACATTCGGACTTTGCTCGAACCCAGGCACTGCGGGAGTCGTGTTCATCGAACAGGCCCATCTCGCCAAAGAAGTCGCCATCGTTCAGGTAGGCAACGATCATCTCACGGCCTTCGTCATCTTCAATCAATACCGTGACTGAACCTTTAACGATGTAATACAGCGAATCACTTTTGTCGCCCGCATAAATAATAGTGCTTTTAGCGGGGTACCGACGACGGTGACAATGGCTTAAAAATTCATCCACGTTCTTAATATGAGGTGTTAATGAAACGGCAACCAAGGCGGAACTCCTGCGCAAATTTTAATAAAGAGTAAGAAAATTTTAGCGTTCTATTATGCTTGAAAAACGACGTGCCAGTCAGTTTACTGCTGAACGGCAAAATGTTGTGTGACATAGTTATAGAATGTTGAGTGCAACCTGTCCATGCAAAATAAGACCCAGTATGTGATTTTGTGCGCCAAATCCATTTTTTTACGGGTTGTGGTAATCTGACCGGCATTTCCCGGTGCGGTTTCGTCTCTTTAAGGTAATTGATTATGCAAGCAGTTGTGCGATGGGCGGGTAACGCCAGCTTTGTTGGTGAGTCAGGAAGTGGTCACGCGGTAACAATGGATGGCCCTCCGGATCACGGCGGCCAGAATCTTGGCGTTCGTCCAATGGAGATGATTCTGCTCGGGTTGGGCGGTTGTGCCTCGTTCGACGTGATGAGCATTTTGACCAAATCCCGCCAGGCGGTTACTGCCTGTCACGTTGAGCTGGATGCAGAACGCGCCGATGGCGTACCTTCGCCATTCACTAAAATCCATATGCATTTTGTGGTTACCGGCACCGACATCAAAGAAGCGCAGGTGAAAAGAGCGGTGGAGTTGTCAGCCACCAAATACTGCTCGGCCTCTATCATGCTCGAAGCTGCCGGCGTTGAACTGACCCACGATTACGAAATTCGCGCGGCTGAATAATCTATAAAAAACCTGCCCGGTTTGTCCGGGCAGGTTTTTTTGTGGCCGCTGTGTTGCAGGCGGCGCTCCGGCGCTCGTTCCGGCTTTAAAATAAACCCTGGCAATGAATTGCCGACCGTTTTCCTAAATACGGTAACTGGTTGCGGTCATGGCTTTCGATACCAGCGTCATGGCCTGGCGCACCGGAAACGGAAAGCGATAGCCGCCGGCTGAAAGTGCGGCTTCCGCATGACGGGCTTCGTCTTCCAGCATCTGTTCAACCACCGCACGGCTTTTTAAATCCTGCACGGGCAATTGCGTCAGGTGATCTTGCAAGTGACGGCACACTTGATTCTCTGTCGCTGCGACAAACCCCAGGCTGACTTTGTCGCTGACCAGACCCGCACCGGCACCAATCATAAATGACAGCCCGTACCACACCGGATTCAGGTAGCTGGTATGGCTGCCCAGGTCATCAATACGTTGCTGGCACCACACCAGGTGATCAATTTCTTCTTCGGCGGCGTGTTCCATTTCCTCGCGCACATCGGGCAGGCGGGCCGTCAGCGCCTGGCCCTGGTAGAGCGCCTGCGCGCACACTTCACCGGAGTGGTTAACGCGCATCAGCGCCGCCGCGTGTTGTTTCTCGCTGGCGGTCATTTCCTGTTCGTTAATCAGGTGTGCCGGTGTCTGCCGCTCGGCAACCAGATCGCCTGCACCCGCAAGGGTGCGAACGGCTCTATCGGCCTGAACGATCAAGCGGTCTAAAAAGGTTAAATGGGTTCCGGACATCAGGCGTCTCCCGCACAAGAGTGGACTTAAGGGATTGTAGCTGTTCAGCCAAAAGCCGGTAAGAGCCTTTCTCATTTGATTGTTGATTTATCGCATCAAACGGGATTTTTATTGTGCCGGCGATAGGGTATTTTGCTCTGCTTGTCGCCCGGTGGCGGGTGTTATTCAACAGGAGTTCGTTGCGTGCAAGATGCCAGGGATTTAAACCACTTTCTGGATGTTCGTATTCCGCTGGTGGTGATTGAAACGTTTGAAGAAAAGAAAGCGCTCGACCTGCTGCTGAAAGTGGCACAAAAGCACGGTAAGGATTGCCATCGCTGGTCGTTGACCGACGGCCTGGTGCAAATGAGCTTTGGCCCGCAACTGGTGCCGCAATCCACCAGCCTCAACGAGCCGGAGGCGGCGCTGGCTCATATCCGGGCGCAAACCACGCCGGGTATTTATATCCTCTGCGATTTGCATCCGTTTCTGAATGATCAGCCGAATGTGGTGCGCCTGGTAAAAGACATAGCGCTGAATCATTTTGCGGTGCCGCACACCCTGGTGTTTCTCAGTTATCAATTAAAGTTGCCGCCGGAAATTGCCCGTTACAGCATTTCCCATTCGCTGTCGTTGCCAGCTGACGAACGCATTATGGAAATTATCCGTGAAGAAGCGCGGCTGTGGTCCGAGCGGCACGGCAATACGCGGGTGAAAACCGACAATCTCACCCTGAAAAAACTGGTCAGCAATCTGCAAGGTTTGAGTGTGAGTGATGTTCGCCGTTTGGTGCGCAGCGCTATCTGGAACGATGGGCAAATTACCGACAGCGACCTGCCGATGATGAACAAAGCCAAATTCGCCCTGCTGGATATGGAAGGCGTCATGAGCTTTGAAACGCAAACCGAAACCTTCGCTCAGGTGGGTGGCTTGCATGGGCTGAAGCGCTGGTTGATGGCGCGCCGCAGCGCCTTTCATGGCGAAGACAGTAAACTGGATCGCCCCAAAGGTATTCTCTTACTGGGCGTGCAGGGCGGCGGCAAAAGTCTGGCTGCCAAGGCCGTGGCCGGATTGTGGGGGCTGCCGCTGCTGCGGCTGGATATTGGTGCGCTCTACAATAAGTACCACGGCGAAACCGAGCGCAATCTGCGCGAAGCGCTCAAGCTGGCCGATGCCATGTCGCCCTGCGTGCTATGGCTGGACGAAATTGAAAAGGGCATGAGTCAGGGCAGTAGCGATAACGGCACCTCTCAGCGCGTATTAGGCACCTTCCTCACCTGGATGGCCGAGCGGCGCAGCCGGGTGTTTATCGTGGCGACCAGCAATGACATTAGCCACTTGCCGCCGGAATTGATCCGTAAAGGTCGGCTGGACGAAATATTCTTCGTCGACTTGCCGGACAAAACCTCCCGGCAGGATATTTTCTCGATTCACCTGGGCAAGCGGCATTGTTTGCCGGAGCAATTTGATCTGCTGGTGCTGGCTGATGCTGCCGAGGGGTTCTCCGGTTCGGAAATAGAGCAGGCGATTGTGGCAGCGCTTTACCGGGCGGCGGCCGATGACGTCTCTCTTAATACCGATATCCTGCTAACCGAAATCACCTCGACCAGCCCGCTGTCGGTAGTGATGGCCGAGAACATTGCCCGCTTGCGACACTGGGCGCAGGAACGCACAATTCCTGCCTGATTTTCCTGTCAGGCGGGCCTTCGGCGGGAAACCTTTTGTTGTCCCTGGGCTCCAAAAAGAAGGCGGGTTTTGTGCTTTGCCGCCGCAGGGTCTTTACTGAATCTGTGTTCGGATAAAAACAATGACTTACCAACCAGCGCGAGGTGAATTATGAACCCGACAGAGCGTGTTAACGAACCGGTTGTATCGCCATCGCTGCTGGCCAGCGAGCCGATTGATGTCGTCGATAACCTGCGCGATATTGTCCTCGGGCAATTACAGACGATTGATTGTCAGCAATTGCAGCTTCTCGGAGATGTCGCGCTGGAAGCAGGTAAAAGCTACAAGCTGGATCTTCACCTGCCTTTTGCCGCCGCAGAATGCCCATCCATTCATCTCGGCGCAGACTGCAGCTGGCGCCGCCCGACGGCTGACGGACGGGTGCTGACCGGACTGATCATTTCCGATATTTCACCTCAGGCGCGAGAGCAAATTCAGCAGTTGATGGATCGCCTTGCCGCTCCGGCAGATTGAGCCCTCTGCCGGCTCCGACCAGTCTCCTAAAGCCACCCGAAATGTCGTAGAATTCCCCGCTAATCGATGTGCTGACGAAGAGGGGCTGCGGGATTTGGATTTCCGCAGACGGGTTTGTCGGTATCGTTGCCAATCCAGGATAGAGCGACATTATGAGCCCCAAAGAACTGGTCACCCGTTTTATATCGCTGATCCGCGCGCAACAGTTTGATCAGGCCAAAGAGCTGCTGGCCACGGATTCTTTTGAATATATCGGCCCCAATATGCGCTTCACCGACCCGGAAGACATGCTGAGCTATTTGTTCGGTATGGCGGGCATTCAAAAAGACATCGCTGTTCGCCAAATTACCGCAGAAGACAATTCGGTATTCGCTGCTCTGGATTACAAAACCTACTTTGAACCGATTGGCGATGTGCGTATCGCCATCTGGCTAATGGTTAAAGATGACAAAATCGTCAAGGTAGAAGGTTTTTACAATGCGGCGGTGGTGGAAAATATGTTGAATGTAGATGGCCAGCTGCCATTTATGATTCCCTGATGGTCGCTGCTGGATATTGATGGGTTGGATTATTTCGGCGACATTTGCGCATGAAATAAGAAAGTTATCCGAGGATCTGTAAAGAAATGTCCATTTTTAGAGGCTTTGCGGTGAGTTTCAGCCACAATGGACAACAAGTTATTTGCGTAGCTGCTACGACTCTCTGGCCAAGCCTGTAAAAACAGGTATTCAGGATTTTCAAAGGAGCTTTAATCGCGCAGGGTTCCACAGGGTGGTTTGTGGAAGGGGGGAGAAAGGGGGCCAATTGCGGCCCCCTTTTTTTATGACTTCAGTTTTTACGCGGATCCGGCGTCAGGCGCAGGTAGGGTTTTACGGCTTTGTAACCTTTCGGGAAGCGCTCACGAATTTCTGCTTCGTCCTGCAGTGACGGAACAATTACCACATCATCACCCGACTTCCAGTTACCCGGCGTTGCTACTTTGTGGTTGTCGGTTAATTGCAGTGAATCGATAACCCGCAAAATTTCATCAAAGTTACGCCCGGTACTGGCCGGGTAAGTAATGATCAGACGCACTTTTTTCGCAGGATCAATAATAAACAAGGAACGCACCGTCAGTGTGGCATTGGCGTTCGGGTGAATCATGTCATACAGCTCGGCAACTTTACGGTCGGCATCCGCCAGAATCGGAAAGTTGACGCGGGTGTTCTGGGTTTCGTTGATGTCTTCAATCCAGCGGTGGTGCGAATCTACCGGGTCAACGCTTACGGCAATTGCCTTCACATTACGCTTGGCAAATTCATCTTTCAGGCTGGCAGTCAAACCGAGTTCTGTAGTGCACACCGGCGTAAAGTCAGCCGGATGCGAGAAGAGCACACCCCATTGGTCGCCCAGCCACTGGTGAAATTTGATTTCTCCTTCACTTGATTCCTGTACAAAATCCGGTGCGGTATCACCTAAACGTAGGCTCATCTTATTGCTCCTCTGTTGATGGAAAGACGTCTATCCTAGGCAGAATCGCCCTGAGTGGGAAGGATTGTTTTGATCTTTGCTTGGAACAAAAACGGATAAGCAGAAAGCTTGATAGTACGGTTTTATTTTTCTGGACGATGTAAAAATCTGCGGCTGGCTGAATTATTAAACTCAACTTAAAAACCAATAAAAAATATATCCGGGAATACCAGGGCGGGGATGCGTATCAGTGCGGTCAGATAATTGAAAAATTCTGATGTAGTTTTTCTCATTTCTTCCGTTTGTCATTGGGGTATTTGTTCCAAAAACGCATAAATACATCCTTGTAGCTCCGACGAGTCATCCCTGACTCGACGGTTTTGGAACAAATACCCCAACGCCAAACTCGCATTGTGCAGATCTGAAATTATTGAGGGCGCGGATTATGTACGCTTTTTGATAATCAGCCTTCCGCGGCTTCGCGTTCGGCTTTGCTTTTTTCCAGCATTCTTCCGAAGAAAACGCCTACTTCAAACAGCGCCCACATCGGCAATGCCAGCAGAATTTGTGAGAACACATCGGGCGGGGTGAGTAACATGCCAATCACAAAACAGCCCACGATAATGTAAGGCCTTTTCTGAATCAGGCCATCAGCAGACACCACGCCGGCATGAATCAGCAAGATGGTTGCAATAGGAATTTCAAACGCAAAACCGAACGCGAAAAACATCTGCAACACAAAGTCGAGATACTTGGTGATGTCGGTCATGGTAGCAACGCCGGTCAAACCGATACTGGTAATAAAATTAAACAGCAGCGGGAAAACCACAAAATAAGCGAAGGCCATGCCGGCATAAAACAGCAACACGCTGGAAATTAATAACGGAATCGCCAAACGCTTTTCATGACGATAAAGGCCCGGTGCAATAAATGCCCAGACCTGAAAAAGAATAAACGGAATGGAAACCAGCACCGCAGCAAAGAAGGTCAGCTTCAGCGGCGTTAAAAACGGCGAGATCACGTCGGTGGCAATCATGCTGGTGTTTTCCGGCAGCAGATTTTGCAGTGGCGCCGAGATCAGGTAATAAATTTCATTGGCGAAGGAAAACAGGCAGCCGAACACCACCAGCACAAATATCAGGGTGTGCATCAGGCGGCGGCGCAACTCGACCAGGTGTTGAACCAGCGGCATTTCCTGGTCTGAAGCGGTATTGTTCATGATGGTTGCTTATTGCTATCGGGTGTTTCAGTTGGGGCAACAACAGACGTGGCGATATCGGTTGTTGCAGCCGTGTCGGTTTTTTCTGCAGGAGCGGGTAGCGCCGGTTGCGTATGGGTAGCGTCAGTGTCCTGCGTTAGCGAAGCAATTTGCGCCTCATTCTGACGCATGGCTGCTTCGATTTCGCGCCGGGTTTTCTCCAGACTTTGCATCACTTCTTCGTTATGCAATTGGCGGCGAATGTCATCTGCGCCAATCTGACGTTCCAGCTCGCTGCGGGTTTCGCGCAGACTGCGTTTGAAGCGGCCAATCCACAAACTGACACCGCGAACAGCTTCGGGCAGTCGCTCCGGGCCAATAACGACCAGAGCGACCACCGCGATCACTAATAACTCAAAGAAACTGATATCCAGCACATCAATACCTGTAGCAGAAACGAAAGGGCGTCTTATTTTTGCTCGTGCGTTTCACGCGCCGCAGTCTGGCGGGTTTCGGTAGTGGTTTTGTCGTCCAGAATCTGTGGCTCGGCGGTTTTATTGGCCGCTTCCTCGTCACCCATGGATTTTTTGAAACCTTTGATGGCGCTGCCCAGATCGCTGCCCAGAGAGCGCAAGCGTTTGGTGCCGAACAGCAGCAAAATGATGGCGAAAATCAGTAATAATTGCCAGGGACTGTTGATACCCATAATACTTCCTCACTAAACCGGTTGGCCGGATTTCAGGACTGCCGCGACGCTTTTTCGTCGAGGCCGGATAAGTTAAAACGGCGAGCCAGCTCCTGCAGAACCGCTTCAGCATCGGTTCCCAGGTGAGATAGCATCACCATGCTGTGAAACCACAAATCGGCGGTTTCATAAATGACATCACTGTTGTCGCCACTGACTTTGGCGTCCTTGGCGGCGAGCAGGGTTTCGGTACATTCCTCCCCCACTTTCTCCAGAATCTTGTTCAGTCCTTTTTGATGCAGGCTGGCTACATAAGACGATTCCGAGGAAGCCTGGTTTTTACGTGCCTCCAGCACCTCTGACAACTGGCGAAGCACATCGTTGGAGCTCATATTCCGATTTCCTGCAACTGGCACATTAATAAATCTGGTCGGGATCTTTGATCACCGGGTCGACAGTATGCCATTTTCCATCTCGCAGCACCCTATAAAAACAGGATTCACGTCCGGTATGGCATGCAATGCCACCAATTTGTTCCACTTGCAGAACAATCACGTCGGCGTCGCAGTCGAGACGAACTTCGCGCACGGTTTGTAGGTGGCCAGACTCTTCGCCTTTGCGCCACAAACGGTTGCGTGAGCGCGACCAGTAAACCGCGCGGCCTTCTGTGGCGGTCAGTTGCAGTGATTCGCGATTCATCCATGCCATCATCAGAATACGCCCGGTTGCGGCGTCCTGAGCGATGGCGGGAACCAGACCATCCTGGTTCCAGTAAACATCTTCCAGCCAGGAGACTGGTACAGATTCAGACATAAGGTTTCAGCCTTGTTTCAGTTTCGTGCTTGTTTCAAATGCAGTGCGGCAGAGGCATTACGTACATTGTCCAGCAGGTGCGCCGGGTTAATGGTGCCGATAATGGCGCTGCTTACGCCCGCTTGCCCGAGCACCAGATTCATACTCTGTTGAACCGGGTCGTCATGGGGCTGAGCGGACGTCAAATGGCCGCTGGCCAGTGCTTTTTTGATCAGCACGCCAACGCCGTTTTGATGGCAGGCTTCAATGACGGGCCGTTCATCCTGATAACCGGTGTTGAAGGTTACCATGAGCACATCGGCATAACGAGATGCCAGCAAGCCACCTTCGCAGGTTTTGCCAGAGAAGCCAAAGGCGCGAATCCAGCCCGCCTGCTTCAGCGTTGCCAATGTGTTGAAGACTTCATACCGGTGAATGATGTCAGTATCGTTACCGTCCGAGTGGATCAGCAACAAATCCAGATAGTCGGTATTGAGGCGCTGCAAGCTGCGGGCAATGCTATAGCGCAGATGCTCCGGCGTAAAGTTGAACGCTGACCTGCCATTGTGAAATTCTTCGCCGGCCTTGCTGCAGATAATCCAGTTCTGCCGTTGCCCGGCCAGCAATTTACCCAGGCGCTCTTCACTGTTGCCGTAGGCGGGCGCGGTATCAATCAGGTTGATACCGGCCTCGCGGGCGCAAGCAATTAAGGCGCTGGCCTGTCGGTCATCCGGGATGGTGAAGGCGTTGGGGTATTTAACATCCTGATTTCGCCCGAGTTTTACGGTGCCCAGCCCCAGCGGGCTGACCAGCATGCCGGTTTTTCCCAGCGGGTTATTCGTCATCATCGTCGGCGGTTTCGGGTTGATAAGCGGGCATGGGAAAAGCGATGTCCCATGGGGCCATGGCAATAGCTGGTGCCGGCAGCAGATCGGCCAGCTGGCGAAAAACAGCGGCAGGCGTTGCCTGTGATGGAAGAAGGCCATCTTCCTGCAGCAGCGCCAGCATCTGATTGCCGAAGTTGGGGGCCAGTGTCAGTTTGGTTGGCCAGCCGACGATAACATTGCTTGCCTTGTCGGTACGGCTGGCAAAGGCGTTGTCCGGGCGAGCAAGGCCTTGCTGTCGGGGTTCGGCACGGTTGACCGGCAGGGTTGCCCATTCGGCCTCTGAAAAGTCTAGCCAGGGCATCAGCGCTGCCAGTTCTTCGCGCGCTGCCGTAATCACGTCTTGCGGGCTTTGGTCGGCGCCTTCTTCGGCCAGTTGCCCGCCCAAATACCAGACCATTTTGCCATCGGCCGCGCTGTGGCTGGAAATGGTCAGGCGTGGCGTACTCCCGGTGCCGAGGCAGTGACCGTAAAAGCGGTGCAGGTGTTTGTGTTTGACCAGCACCTGTTGCAGCGGTCGGCGTTGCATGGCCGGTGTTGCTATTTGCAACGACTGCATCAGGGCTTCATTGCCTTCGCCTGCGGTAAAAACAAAACGCCGGGCGCGAATACGCACTTTGCCCTGTGCCGTTGGAATGGTCATTTCCAGCGCACCGTCGGCGGTGAGTTGAAACAGGGTGTGATCCGGGTATTGAAACAGGTGATGTTCCAGCGGTCGGGCCAGGTTGGCTACCAGCGAAGGTACATCCAGCACCATGTCGCCAATTTTATAGAGGGTGCCGCGAAAGTCGGCGTGTCGCAGTAGCGACGGGCGGCGATCATCGGCGACCGCGTCAACGCGGCCACGAATCAGTTTGCTGGCGAAGAAGCCGGTGAGCCGCGAGGTAACATTTTCGCCGGACCAGAGATAGAAATGATCGCTGAGAATGCGCGTGGCACTGATGTCAACATCGCCCTCGCCGCAGAGGCATTTTCGCCAATGTTGCGGCATGTCGGCAATGGCTTCCGAGGCGCCGCTGAGGGCACCGGCAAGGGTGTATTTCATGCCGCCGTGAATCATGCCCTGGGAGGCCATCGTCTGGCCGCTACCGAGCGCGTACTTTTCGAAAAGAGCGATCTGGTAGCCATCCTGTTGCAGGCGGTTGGCCAGCCATAAGCCGGCAATGCCGCCGCCGAGGATGGCGACGTCCAGATCAATAACAAGCGGCGATTCTGCGGAGTAGGGCATGTCGTACATTTTGACCATAATCGGAGATGGCTGTATAAAGCCGCACAGTATAGCGGTTGAATATCCCGCTGGTTGCAACAAGCTGTAAAAAGCGGATTTCCCGAGTCTG
The DNA here is from genome assembly GCF_015182315.1 of Cellvibrio polysaccharolyticus. Taxonomy (NCBI): domain Bacteria; kingdom Pseudomonadati; phylum Pseudomonadota; class Gammaproteobacteria; order Cellvibrionales; family Cellvibrionaceae; genus Cellvibrio; species Cellvibrio polysaccharolyticus. Next base: position 3,799,918 of record NZ_PRDL01000001.1, on the reverse strand, counting down.
TGACAAGTGACGGCGTTCTTTTGTCCGTTTGTCATCAGGTTATTGGTTCCAAAAACGCATAGATACATCCCTGTAGCTCCGTCGAGTCGTCCCTGACTCGACGGTTTTGGAACCAATAACCTGATGACAAGCTCGCATTGTGCTGTTCATTGGCTGTCAGCCATTTGAAACAGGTTTTTCCAAATAAAGGCAAAGCTTATGAACTTATTGATGAAACACACTATCGGCCTGCTGGGGTTACTGCTGGCATTCGCTTCACCAGTGTGGGCGGCAGACAAGCTGGTAGGAGCGGATAATCCGCATTACCAATACACCGGTCGTGTGGATTTTGCTGACCCTGCTGCGCCGGTTATTTCCTGGCCCGGCACGTCAGTATCTACCGTATTTACCGGCACAGAGGTTTCGGTGGTGCTGGATGATCAGTTGGGTAAAAACTTCTTCAATGTGTTTATTAATGAAGATTGGAAAAACCCGGTAGTGATCAAGGCCAAAGCCGGTGAGCACACTTATCCGGTGGTGTCCGGCTTGCCAGCTGGTTCGCACAAGTTAACCTTGTTCAAGCGCACTGAGGGGGAAGAGGGCAGTACGGTATTTAAAGGGCTGTTATTGGCAGAAGACCAGCAGCTTGAAGCGCCGGATCGTCCGTTGGTGCGCAAGATTGAATTCTTTGGTGATTCCATTACCAGCGGTATGGGCAACGAAGCGCCTTTGGAGGGTAAGGACGATGACCTCGCGGATAAAAACCATTTCCTCTCTTACGCGGCGATCACCGCGCGGGCGCTGTCTGCCGAGCACCATGCTATTTCCCAGAGTGGCATTGGCATTATGGTGAGCTGGTTCGATTTCACCATGCCGGATTTTTATGACCAGTTAAATGCGGTGGGTAACAACGACTCCACATGGGATTTCTCCCAGTGGACGCCGGACGTGGTGGTGATCAACTTATTTCAAAATGACAGCTGGTTGGTGGAGAAACGCCTGACGCCGGTGCCGGATACCGAAGCCCGTATTCAGGCGTATGTTGATTTCGTCAGCCGCATCCGCACGCTTTATCCGGAGGCCACGTTGATTTGTGCATTGGGCAGTATGGACGCGACAGCGGACGGCTCGCCCTGGCCGGGTTACATTGAGGAAGCGGTTGCGCGCCTTAAAAAGTCCTCCAACGATCAGCAAATTTATACCTTTTTCTTCCCGTTTACCGGCTACGGCAAGCACCCGCGTGTGATTCATCACGAAGAAAATGCCAGGGCGCTGACCGATTTTATTCGCACCACCATGCAGTGGTAATCAGGGATTAATGATGCGCGCTTTATATTCACTGATACTTTACCTGGCCCTGCCTTTTATTTTGCTGCGGTTGCGCCTGCGGGCGCGCAAAGCACCGGCTTACGCCTTGCGCTGGCGGGAGCGCTTCGGGTTTGTGCCAGTGTTGAGTAGTGAAAAGCCGGTGGTGTGGTTGCACACGGTATCGGTAGGGGAGTTTCTGGCGGCGCTGCCGTTGATTCGTCAGTTGCAGCAGGATGAGGTGCAACTGGTGATTACTACCACTACACCGACCGGTTCCGAGCGGGTTAAAGCGGCGCTGGGGGATAGCGTTTATCACGTCTACGCCCCTTACGATTTACCGGATTGCCTCGCCCGATTTATGCGCCGGGTACAACCCTCGCTGATGCTGATGATGGAAACCGAATTGTGGCCAAACACCCTGGCGGCGTGTCACAAGCGCGTTGTACCGGCGGTGTTGATCAATGGGCGTTTATCGGCGCGCTCTGCCCGGGGTTATCAAAAATTTTCTGCCCTGACGCGGCCCATGTTGGCTCAATTAACCGCCGCCGGTATTCAGCACCGTGATGATGCCGATCGTTTTGCCGCGCTGGGACTGCCGACTGAACGTATACGCGTGACCGGCAATATCAAGTTTGATATCCAGCTGGCCGATGCGCTTCGCCAGCGCGCAGCGCAGCTGAAAGAAGAATGGACAGATCACGGCAAGCGGCTGGTGTGGATTGCGGCCAGCACCCACACCGGTGAAGATGAGATTATCCTGGATGCCTTTTCCCGACTGAAAAATGCCAACACGGCCGCTGCGCAATCGTTGTTGCTGGTGCTGGTGCCGCGCCATCCGGAGCGTTTCAATAACGTTGCCGAGCTGTGCGAGAAGCGCGGTTTTGCGATCGTGCGCCGTAGCCAGGGCGTAACTCCTGCTGCTGCCGATATTCTGGTGGGTGACACCATGGGCGAATTGCAATTGCTGTTTGGTGCCAGCGATATCGCTTTTGTGGGCGGCAGCCTGGTGCCCAACGGTGGCCACAATATGCTGGAGCCGGCAGCCTGGCAGTTACCGTTGAACAGTGGCCCGCACGTGTTCAATTTTGCTGAATCGGCGCGCTTGTTACAGGCAAATAACGCGCTGGTGTTGGCGGAAGATGCCGCTGCACTGGCCGCTGATACCTTGCAGCTTATTGAAGCACCGGCATTGCGCTTGCAGCGTGGTGAGGCGGCGCTGGCGGTGGTAGAAAATAATCGCGGTGCGCTGGAGCGCACTCTGCAATTGATTCGACAATTTATTGTTAAACAAAAGGATTAACCGTGGTGAGCCCAATTTACTGTTTTTTCAGTATTTTTTTGATTACCTCTTCCGGTGTACCACCTCACAACTGTTGTAACCCTATGCTCGATCCGCGCTTGTCAGTATACTTCGCGGCCTCACAGCATTGCGGAACGCCATTTTCCGGTCAAAATCGTTGATTTTCGGCAACGATTGAAAAGGTGTTTGTCAGGACGGTCAGCATCATCGGCTCTGACTGCCTGACAATTTATTCCACCCAAGACAATGCAACCGCAGCAGGGTGCAGGCGGTTTGTTGATGAACTGTCTGCCCTGTTATTTGATAAAAACTCGCAGAATAGCTGAGGGATCGTCCAATGGTGTTAAGTCTTACATCAACGCTGTCTTTATTTGTGTTGATTGCTCTCTCTACGGTTATTTTCTTCGCCGCCAAACGTTTCAAATTGCCTTATACGGTTTTGCTGGTGCTGGTGGGCGTATTGCTGGTGCCCATTGTTAACCTGCCGTATTTAAGCGTTGTGTTCGGTTTCCTCAACGATCTGGTGCTGACGCCGGAGCTTTTGTTTTACATATTCCTGCCCGTATTGATTTTTGAATCGGGATTTAATATGAGCATTCGAAAAATGCTCGAAAGTGCCTGGGCTATTTCGCTTTTGTCGGTTGCAGGCTTGTTTGTCTCTGCGCTGGTTATCGCCTCACTGTTGTACCTGCTGCTTCCCCTGATTGGCATCAATATCCCCTTTATTATTGCTCTGCTATTTGGCGCAGTGATCTCACCTACCGACCCGGTTGCGGTGCTTTCCCTGTTCAAGGAGTTTAAAGTTCCCAAGCGCCTGGGGATGATTTTTGAAGGTGAAAGTCTTTTCAATGATGGTACGGCAGTCGCGTTGTTTTTCGTTCTGCTGGGAGTGGCAACCTATGGCTTCCAAGGCTCGGAAACGGTTGTAAAAGGCGTAGCCGATTTTGTCATCATGATCGTGTCCGGTATTGCGATTGGGCTTTTAATGGCGGCATTGATCACTCGTGCTCTACGATTAACCCGCAGCAACGAATTTGTAACGGTAACCTTATTAATCATTTCTGCGCATTTGGTGTTCATTACGACTGAGGTGATCAATCATTTGGGATACTTTCATGTGTCTTCGATTATTGCTACGTCGGTCGCCTCGCTGTTTATGGGCAATTATTCCCGCAATATTCTCGCCCCCAAGGTAGACGAATATCTGAGCAAACTGATTGAGCACATGGCTTTTATCGTCAACTCGCTGGTGTTTTTATTAGCCGGCTTGCTTTTTGCCAGTTCGGGGGTGGACTTCAGCGATCTCTGGTTGCCTATTTTGATCGGGGTGCTGGTTGTTGCTTTTGCAAGAATGGTTTCTGTGTACTGTGTGGTGCTGCCGCTGAACATGAGCGGCGTGGAAGAGAAAATCCCGCTCAGCTGGCAAAAGTTGATGTCATGGGCAAGCCTCCGTGGAGCGCTATCCATCATTATCGTATTGATGATTCCGGAAGGCTTTACCATTGAAGGCTGGACTTATGAGCATTCCCCGAGAGACTTTTTGCTGGCGCTGACGATTGGTTGCATTCTGGCTACTTTGTTCGTCAAGGCGCCTCTTATCGGACCCATGATGCGTCGTTATCACATTGAGGATCATAATCCGCTTTCGGTGGTACAGAAGTCAGACCTGGGGGTCTACTTTTTGTTAACCGAACGTTCCCGCTTGCAGGAATATCTGAAAAAAGGATTTATCAGCTACGAGCATTATGTGCGGTTGGTGGCACAGGTGAACCATAAAATAGCCACCGCCGAGACAGAGCGCGCCAGCCTTATCGAACGTTACGGGTCGAACGTTTTTGTTCAATCGCTGCATTTTATTATGGTTCGTGTTGAATTGACGGCGCTGAAACGTTTATATGTGAACGGTGAAGTTAATGAAAATGTTTATCGGAAAATTCATGGCAAATTAATGTTGCAGTTGGAGAAAATTGAAGGTGCGCAACATAACGCTATCAACCCTGAACTGGATATCGACTCGAGGGATGTTTTTGACCGGCTGGTCAACTTCTCTCGCAGAATGCTTTCCAAAAAATCCAATGAATTCAGTCGGGAAGAAAAACTGCAATATTATCGTGCTCAAATGATCATGGCGCGCAAGGCTGTGATGACGGTCGATAGCATGCAAGGTTCTTTTGACCGGCCTATTTTTATAAGTAACATTTGTGACGAGGTTCTGGAGCGTTATCGGCGTTACAAAGAGCAATCTTCGTCGAAAATGGACGCGCTGCTGGGTTCGTATCGCGATGAACTGGAGCCTCATTTGATCCGGTTGGCAGAATGTTCTTTAGATGCATCCGGTTCGATTGCGCTCACCTATCTGCATGAAAATGGTTTGATTAACGAAGCCGATGAAGACGAAATCCGGCATCGTTTCACCATTGGTTAAATAGCGTTGACCTGTTTGGTGGCATAAACACAAAGTAGTTCATTAAGTATCACTTGGCAGAAGTCACCTTTAAGGTGGGGACACACTAAACGGATGTTGGAGTGACCATAAAAAAACGCTGGCTCCTTGCGGAGGCCAGCGTTTTTTTATGGTGTCAGTATATGGCTTACTGAATGTACTGGTTGCGGTTAACCGGTGCCTGGGCTTCCAGCCAGCGATCAATCTCCTGCACATCGGCGGGGGTCAACATGCCGGCCACTTCACGTAACTGAATGGTGTTGATGATGTAGTCATAGAGCGCGGTTGCATAGTTGCGGCGCGCCTGGTACAGCTGACGCTGTGATTGCAGTACTTCTACCAGGTTGCGGGTGCCCACTTCATAACCGGAGCGGGTTGCTTCCAAAGCGCTTTGGCTGGAAACAATGGCCTGCTTTCTGGCATACACCTGGGATACGCCGGTCTCAACTGACAGGTGCAACGCACGGGCAGACTGAATCACATTGCGCTGGGTGTTGTTGTAAATTTCCTGTGACTGGGTAAACAGCGCATAGGCCTGGCGGGTGCGGCTGGAGGTGCCGCCGCCGCTGTACAGCGGAACATTCAAATTGATACCGATGGTGCTGCCATCGGTGCGGGTATCAAAAGGCGCGCCGAACTGGTCGCCATCTTCACGGTTGTCACTGTAAGACAGCGATGCAGAAACGGTTGGCAGGTGACCGGAGCGAGCACCTTTGGCGGTTTCACCGGCGGCATCGGCGCTGAGGCGTGCTGCTTTAAGGCCGTAGTTATTTTTCAGCGAGAATTCTACCCACTGATGGCGGTCAGCCGGTACCGGCGCAACGACCGGAAAATCCGCTGCCAGTGGCGCAACCTGGTCGTGGCTGCGGCCGGTGAGTACTTCCAGCGCTTCATAAGCAATGCCCAGCGCACCGCGAGCTTCGAAGGTGGCGGCGGTGGCGCTGTCATAAGCGGCCTGGGCCTCATGCACTTCGGTAATGGCGGTCAGGCCTACTTCAAAACGCTGTTGGGTTTGTTCCAGCTGGTGCTCCAGCGCATTTTCTTCGGCGATGGTGGCTTCCAGCGTATCAATCGAGCGCAGCACGTTAAAGTAAGCATTGGCCACCCGCACAATCAGGCTTTGCTGATCGGCACCGAACTGGGCTTCTGCCTGTTCGGACAGTTTGATGCCCTGCTGGTAGCTGTACCAGGAGGCCATATTAAATAAGGGCTGATCCAGAGAAACGGTCCAGCCGCTGCGGGTGCGATCACTGCTGCGGGTAACGGTGTTGCCGATTCGGTCGCGAACGTCGGAGTCACTTTCGCTATAGCTGGCGCTACCAATAACTTGTGGCAGCAGGTTGGCGCGCCCGAGAGTGCGGTATTCCTGGCCGGCTTCAAAGGCTGCCCGGTCGGCTTTCAATTGCGAATCGTTGGTCAAAGCCAGCTCGTAAATATCGAGCAGGGTTTCAGCGGAAGCGGTAATGGGCGCAAGCGCCAGACTGCTGACAAGCAGGAAAAATGTGGTTCTTTTAGAGAATATTTTCATGTGGGTGGCGTATCCGGCTAATAAAATCGTCCAATCGGTCGAGTGTAAAGGTTTGGCCATAGCGGGTCGAGATGACACTCTAACCTGAGCCGTTAAAAAGAGTAAACATGATGATTGTCATGACCTTCACCAGGGTTGTTTACCCCTATGACGCACAGCTCGGGCAAAAGCCGCGTCAGCAGCCCGGTTTTTATTGTCGACCCCTGTGCTGGCGCGCCTGTATCAAGGTGCAGCCTTGGTTATGACGCCGAACCCCGGTGAATGGATGCACCTTGTTGAAAAGAGCTGGGGCTGAAAAAAGCCCAGGCTAAAAAAGTCCGGGCTGAAAAGAGCCCGGACATCTCTGCAAAACCTTGTGTCATCTTCAGCGCGCCAGCATGAAACTGGCTACCAATAATGACAGCGGCGCCTGCCGCAGGCTGTCAGTAGAAGCTGTCGCGCATGCCTGCCTTTACAGCCTTGCCAGACTTCTCTAGACTGCCAGCCATCTTGTCGGGGTGCTATTTAGGCTGAGAAATACCCGCACACCTGATCCGGTTAGTACCGGCGTAGGGAACGAGAGTCACGAGCGTCTTTTATTACGACGTCAGATCCTGTCTGATTTGAGCTGGACTTATTGATTGTTTAATGAGCCGCTCGCTCCTGCTGTCTGTCCTGCGCCATCGTTATTCTGGAGCGGACATTGACATCCACACAACATTTTTCCGGTAATCCCTCGGTTGTTACACCGATTGCGCTCACCATCGCGGGTAGCGATAGCGGCGGCGGCGCGGGTATTCAGGCTGATTTGAAAACCTTCTCTGCGCTCGGCGTTTTTGGCTGTAGCGTGATTGCCTCTCTGACGGCGCAAAACACCCTGGGCGTGCAAGGCGTTTTGCCCATTCCTCCCGATTTTGTTGCACAGCAAATTCACTCGGTACTGAGCGATATTCCGGTGCGCGCCATTAAAACCGGCATGCTGGCCACCGCCGATATTATTGCCACTGTGCAGTCCTCCCTCGCCAATTACCCGCACTTGCCGCTGATCGTTGACCCGGTGATGGTTGCTACCAGTGGCGACCGTTTACTGGCCGAAGATGCCATGGAACAAATGCGCAAATTACTCGCCCGCGCCACGCTGATTACTCCCAACTTGCCCGAAGCGGCTGCGCTGCTGAACACCGGGGTGGTGAGCGGTCGTGATGCCATGCTTCGTCAGGCCGAAGGTTTGCTGGCGTTGGGTGTTACAGCGGTGCTACTCAAGGGCGGGCACGATGTGCAGGAACCGGAAGCGACTGATTTGCTGCTCACGGCGGCTGGCGAAGCCTGCTGGTTGAGTAAACCCCGTTTGCAAACCCGCAATACCCACGGCACCGGTTGCACACTCGCTTCGGCGGTGGCGGCAGGTCTGGCGAAAGGCCTGTCTTTGAAAGATGCCGTGACAGAAGCCAAAGATTATATCCACGAGGCCATTCGCCATTCCGATGCATTACACATCGGTAACGGCTCGGGGCCGGTGCACCATTTTTATCGCTGGCACCAGGCGTAAAAAACACAGCTTATTAAAACTATTATTTAAAGATAAAAAACCGAGGAGATGAATGATGAATGCCAAGGCGGAAAAGATTCTCAGCCAGAGCGCAGAGGTAGATAAAGCCTCGGTGCAGCCGTTTACCGGCTCGCACAAAATGTATGTGACCGGCTCACGCCCGGATATCCGTGTGCCGATGCGTCAAATTACGCTGGACGATACCCCCACCGATTTCGGCGGCGAAAAAAATCCACCGGTGCGCGTTTACGACACCTCCGGCCCCTATACCGACCCGCAGGTAACCATTGATTTGCGTACCGGTTTACCGGATGTTCGTACCGGCTGGATCAAAGAGCGTGCCGATACCGAATTACTGACCGACACCCAATCCATTTTCACCAAAGAGCGCCTCGACGATCCGAAGCTGGCGCACTTGCGTTTTAACCTCACCCGTCAGGCTCGTCGCGCTTTGCCGGGCAAAAACGTATCGCAAATGCATTACGCCAAACAGGGTATTATCACGCCGGAGATGGAATACATCGCCATCCGCGAAAATATGGCGCTGGCGCAAGCCCGTGAGTTGGGTATTTTAAAAGAGCAGCACGCCGGCATGAGCTTCGGTGCCAGCATCCCGGAAGAGATTACCCCGGAGTTTGTGCGCGCAGAAGTTGCCCGTGGCCGCGCGATTATTCCTGCCAATATCAACCACCCCGAATTGGAGCCGATGATTATTGGCCGTAATTTTCTGGTCAAAATCAACGGTAATATCGGCAATTCTGCGCTGGGTTCTTCTATTGAAGAAGAAGTGGAAAAGCTCACCTGGGGCGCCCGTTGGGGAGCCGATACGGTGATGGATTTGTCCACCGGTAAAAATATTCACGAAACCCGTGAGTGGATTATCCGTAATTCCCATGTGCCGATTGGTACCGTGCCTATTTATCAGGCGCTGGAAAAAGTAAACGGTGTTGCGGAAGATCTGACCTGGGAAATTTTCCGTGATACGCTGATTGAACAAGCCGAGCAGGGCGTGGATTACTTCACCATTCACGCCGGTGTCTTGCTGCGCTATGTACCGCTCACCGCCAAACGCGTTACCGGCATTGTGTCTCGCGGTGGTTCCATCATGGCCAAATGGTGTCTGGCGCATCACCGGGAAAATTTCCTTTACACCCATTTCGAAGACATCTGCGAGATCATGAAGGCTTACGACGTGTCCTTCTCGCTGGGCGATGGCTTGCGCCCCGGTTCTATTGCCGATGCCAACGATGAAGCACAGTTTGGCGAGCTGGAAACCCTCGGTGAGCTGACCAAAATCGCCTGGAAGCACGATGTCCAGGTGATGATCGAAGGCCCCGGCCATGTGCCGATGCACCTGATCAAAGAGAATATGGAAAAGCAGCTGGAAGTGTGTGATGAAGCGCCTTTCTATACCCTTGGGCCATTGACTACCGATATTGCACCCGGCTACGACCACATCACCTCCGGTATTGGTGCGGCGATGATTGGCTGGTACGGCTGCGCGATGCTTTGTTATGTGACGCCGAAAGAACACCTCGGCTTGCCCAACAAAGACGATGTGAAAGAAGGCATCATCACCTACAAAATTGCCGCCCACGCGGCCGATCTGGCCAAAGGGCATCCGGGCGCGCAGCTGCGTGACAATGCACTGTCCAAAGCACGTTTTGAATTCCGTTGGGAAGACCAGTTCAACCTCGGCCTCGACCCGGATACGGCGCGCTCTTACCACGATGAAACCTTGCCAAAGGAATCGGCCAAGGTTGCGCATTTCTGCTCCATGTGCGGCCCCAAGTTCTGCTCAATGAAAATCACCCAGGAAGTGCGTGAATATGCGGCCAAACACGGCACCGATATTTCCGCCATTCCGGAAGACAAGGTGATTCGCATGATTGATGTAGAAGCCGAGATGCAACAAAAGGCGCGTGAATTTGTGGAACAGGGTGCGGAGATCTACCGGAAGGTATAAGCTTTCTGCCGGATGTTTTTTCGCTCAAAACGCCAGACACTGTTCTGGCGTTTTGCATTCTGTTTCCTTGTATTGTCATAAGCCGACACCATTATGTCTTTGATCTCCCTGCCTTGCGCGCCCTTTACCGGGGCCGATGTTGAAGTGGAAAACCGCGAGTCCATGTACCGCGGTTTTTTGCGTATTGAAAAGCTGACACTGCGCCACCGGCTGTTTGCTGGCGGTTGGAGCCGGTCGTTTACCCGTGAGGTAGTGATTCGCGGTGCGGCGGTGGGCGTGCTGTTATATGACCCCGAGAATGATCTGGTTGGTTTGGTTGAGCAATTCCGGGTGGGTGCGCTGGCTGAAAATTCTCCCTGGTGTCTGGAAGTCGTGGCCGGCATGGTTGAAACGGGAGAAACCCCGGAGGCGGTGGCGCTGCGGGAGCTGGTAGAAGAAGCCGGTGTGGAAAATGTGGCATTGGAGTTTATCTGTCAGTATTTTCCAAGCCCCGGCGGTACCGATGAGCGCATGCATCTTTTTTGCGCACAGTGTAATCTGCAAAATAGAGAAGGCGTATTTGGTCTTGATGACGAAAATGAAGATATACGTTTTCATGTGCTGCCCGCCGATCAGGTGATGGCAGCATTAACCGGCGGTCAATTTAATAATGCCGCGGTATTGATTTGTTTATTGTGGTTGAGTCTCAACCGCCAGCGTTTGCAACAAGCAGTCGGCGCCGCCTGAGTCGGTGTACAGAGAGGTTGTATGGGGTTTGTAAAAACACGTTATCGGGTAGACTTTCCACTGCAAATGGCAGAGTGCGAAGCCAATTACCATCGCTTGCTGAAACTGATGCACGGGCAACCGTTGCGCGAAACCTGGCAAATCGCACTGGCTGCCGGCATGGCGGATCAGTGTTTGCAAATTCGTATTGTTGAAAAATCCCGCTACACCACCACGGTGCAAATTGAACAACTGTCGATCCGTTTACCCAACGCCGTGGATTGGTTACAACTGCCAAAACTGACGGTGCGCTTGTATCACGATGCGCGGTTGGCAGAAGTGCTGGCATGGGAAAACCACAAGCGTGTGCGGCCGCGCTATGAGTATCCCAATCGGCAAATGTATCAGAGTGATGAAAAGTTGCAGATAAATTGCTTTCTTGGCGAGTGTCTGGCGCTGTGTCTTGAGCAGGGTTACAGTCTGGAAAATCCGCTGACGCTTTCCTGCAACGGTTAGTGGATGAGCCGTGTTTTCAGCCCTGGTGACCGCTTCGGGGCGCTAATGGCTCTTCAACAAACTCTTCTTCCATTCGCATCGACAATTGGCTGAGTGACATAATCAGGCACATCACCAACAGTAGCATGGTCGCGCAGAAAATAAAAAGTGCCATGGTCATCGGGCTTACGGAGCCTTCGATAATAGCGGGTTCCATCAGGTGGTCATGGTGCATAATCATCGCCGCCATTCCCGTGTAATGCATACCGCAAACCGCAATTGCCATAATCACCGACGCACCCAGCATGGTTAGCGTGCCTTTCAAATTCACCGCCAGCCAAAGCGCAATGGTAGCGGCGACAATCGCGATAGCAACCGATATTCCCACCAGTAGCGAATCGTAATGCATGCTGCCATGCATCACCATGGCCTTCATGCCGAGGTAGTGCATGGAGGCTACGCCGGCACCGGTAAAAACGCCGGCCCCCATCAGCCGAACCATAGAAAGCTTGCCGCTGACCGCGATAGTAATGCCCACGCCAACCGCAATCACCGCTACCACCAGCGACAGGAATGTTAACAACGGATCGAAGCCAATATCGGAGGGAATCTGGTAAGCGAGCATGCCAATAAAGTGCATGGTCCAGATGCCGCCACCACCCAATGAGAGCGCTGCGGCAATAATCCACGCGGTAGACGGGCCGCTACGGGAATATTTCATGCCGTTGGTTAATTGCAGCGCGGTGAAGGAACCAAAGACGGCGATTAAAAAAGAGAGCCCAACCAGAAACCCGTTGTAACTGGCATCCATTTCCATAGATTTTCCTCACTATCCGCATCGCCGGTTTGTGTACTGCACAGCATTTTTATAACGATTAAATCCGCCAGGTTTTCTTTGCAGGCAGCCATCAGTCTAGTTATCTGCTATTCCTGCATTTAGATTAAATTTTTATATGGTTCCGCAATCACCCGATATTTTGCTATGGACATGGCGCGTTTTTATTTATTGCAGTCATTCAATTTATCCAGCTAAACATCGTTAGCGTTTTGAATTGCAAAGGGAATCCGTATTTTTCTTCAGGCCGAAAGCGGTTGGAAATAAATTTTTCTGAATAACCTCAGTCGCTGGCGCGTGGAAAAACACAGGTTCCCTGATGTAACGGCCTTAAATACATTGCCGGATGCCAGCGGTCATCTAGAATGAAAGAGAACCGCTCAACAGTGGCGATCCTATCGTCAAACTTGAAGGCTAAAACGACAAGGAATAAATAGTGTGATGATGCGGGTGTCTCCCTTAAAAGCGCCAGGCAAAATTTTTGCTGTTGGTGTGATCGGCGTTGGTGAAAAGGGTTTGGAAATTTTGCAAAGAGTTTTCAACACAACCCGCTATCAATCGCGCAGCTATGAATTGATTGCCATCAACGATGTCAGTACTCCCGAATCCATGGGGTCGTTAAGAGCCGCTGATATATTTCTGATTAACATCAACAACCCTCAGGCAGTACTGGCGTGGCGTCGATTTCAAATTGAATTGCCGTCTGAAAAGCGAAGGCCGGTATTACAACTGAATCAGCAGCCATCGGCCAACCTTCAAACCAATGAGTTCACGCTTCACTGGCCGCTGGATGCCGCAGCGCTGCTGGCAACCCTGGACAATTATATTATTCGCTATCTTGACTATCCGCCGGGGCCGGAAACAGGGTCAGTGCTTGACCGCTCGATTGCCAACCAGCAGGCGCTGGTAACAACGCCGGTTGATGGTGTTCAGGAGCCACCGGCAATTTACGGAAAAGCGCCATCAAGAGTGTTGGTTGCTGACGACAGCCTTGCCGTGCGCAGACAGCTGAAAATGGAGTTTGACAGTATCAAGGTGGGGCTGGAGTGTGTTGCCGATGGTGATGCCGCTGTGGCTGCCGCTGGCCGCCAGGCATTTGATTTGATTTTTCTGGACGTGGTGATGCCTGGTCTCGATGGTTATGCCGCCTGCCGCTTGATAAAGCGCTCGGCATTCAATCGGCTAACGCCCATTATTATGTTGACCAGCCGTTCTTCACGGTTTGACCAGTTAAAAGGTGTGTTGGCGGGGTGTGATAGCTATTTGACAAAACCGGTCAATCAGCAGGAATTCAGGGATATTACCGAAAAACATCTCGGCGAAAAAAACTGATCCATCGTTTGGTGGTTATTTTATGTGTTCAGTCAGGGAGTCTGCGTTATGAAACCTGCTCGTGTGATGATCGTTGACGATTCACCAGTCGACCTGATGAATTTGAAACAAATTGTTTCCGATGCCGGTTATCAGGTGGTGACTGCCGCCAATGGGCAGGAGGCCTACAACAAGGCAAGAAGCTGCCATCCGGATTTGATTTTTATGGATGTGGTCATGGATGGTGTGGACGGTTTTGAGGCATGCCGTAATATTGTATCGGATAAAGAGCTGGAAAATATTCCGGTTTTTTTTGTAACCAGTAAAAACCAGCGCGCCGATAAAGTATGGGGTGAGTTGCAAGGTGGTCGGGGGATGATCAGCAAACCCTATACCCCGGAGCAAATCCTTGATGTTATCGCTGGTCTCCAGAGTTCCTGATTTTATTTCAGATGGGAGAGCCTATGAAGCAAAATAAAAAAGCAGAGCAGCAACTGATTGCTGCGCTCAACCGTCTGCAGGGCGTCACATTCACCGATACCCTCGACGGCATTGCGGTTGGCGCTCTGGCCGCATCACCGCGAGAGCGTTATTTCAGTTTTAATGTAGCCAATTACGCCTTCGCGATTAACGCCAGTCATTTTTGTGAAGTTTTTGTTGAGCCTGCTATCACACCATTGCCCAACGCCCCGGATCTGTTAATGGGGCTGTGCAATGTCAGAGGCATTCTGGTTCCGGTCTATCAGTTGCACGGCTTGCTGCAACATGACGTGCCTGCGCATCGAACGGTTTTTTGTATCGGCAAAGGCGAACACACGGTGGGAATTCTCACCGACAATTTGCCATCCTCGGTGAACTTGCCTGAGATTGCCTCCGGAAAATTGACAGATGCGCTGCCCGACTTTGTTAAAGCATTGGTGTTGGCGGAAGCGCAGCAAGACAATAAAAATTATCTGTTGCTTGACGGTGATCGGGTGGCAGAGCAGTTGCTGATGCTCTCGCTCAAACTGCCAGCGGCTAGCGCCGAACATACTCGCGCGCCGGTTTTTTACTGAGCCGCGCCGGATATCGCCCATACGGATCGCGCCCCTACGGAAAGTAGCTTGTTGCCATCGGAAGTCTGGTTATGAAAAAACTGTCGGGAATCAGAATATCGCACAAAATCAGCAGCCTGATGGCAGGCTTGATTGTGGGCTTTATTCTGATGGGGGTTGCCTGGTACGCGCAGATCAATTCAGATATCGAGCAAAAATCTCTGGATAAAAACTACCAGCAGTCTGCACAGCCGCTGGAGCAAATGAATGCCGATATATTGTTCATCACCAATTCCTTGCAGAGCCTCGCCGGACAGCCTGAAGCAACCCGCCGCGAGGCGCTGGAACATTTTACCCGGCGAATGCAGCAGTCAGGCGGTGAGCTGGCGCGTATTGATTACCGTTTTTTTTCGCCAGCGGCACACGAAGCGGTAACTGCGGCGACCGGCGAATTTCTTGCCAGCGTCGATGAATTGCTACAACGGTCGATGCAAAGCGGGTTTATTGGCAGCGCTGCGCTGGCCACTGTCGGGGACGGCCTGCGTCAGGCGTTAACGAGCTACCAGGATTCCATGCAGCAAAGTCACCAGCGTCGTATTCAGGTTGGGTTGGAAGAAAAGCATATTGCGCAATGGATTTTTGCCGTGGTGCTATTGGTAACCGCCATAGCCACCACGCTGGGGCTGTTTTTGATTTATCGCAGTATCGTGTTGCCGCTGTGGCAAATGCAGTCAGTTATTGCGCGGCAGAATCGCGGTGATGATAAAGCCAGAGTCAGTATTGCCGCCAATGATGAACTGGGCAATTTGGGCGCTGCGTTCAACCGTTTGCTCGATGAGCGGATGCAGGTGTTAACGGAAAAATATCAGGAAAATGAAATCCTGAATAATTCCATCATCGGGCTGATTCGTGCGCTGGATAGCATTGCCAAAAGAGATTTGACCATCAAGGTTCCTGTTTCGGAAGATGTTACCGGTGCGGTGTCAGATGCGGTTAATTTGCTAACCGCCGAAACCGGAAAAACCCTTCATCAGGTGCGTCATGTTTCGGAGCGCGTCAAGCAGTTGTCCAATCAACTGGAATCCCGGTCGCAACGGGTTATTGAGGTGGCGCAGCAGGAGCACTCGCAAGTTGTTGAAACCATCACCGCGCTTGAGCAGTCGGCAAAAACCATGGGCGATGTTGCTCGCGAGGCGAGGACGGTTAATGGTATTGCTTCAACGGCTATTAATTTCACAGCAATTGCTCGCGAATCGGTAACACAAACCGTTGAGGGCATTCAGCTGATTCGCAGCACCTTGTTCGAAACAGAGAAAAAGATAAAACGTCTTGGTGAACGCTCCCAGGAAATTAGCGGCATCGTCAGCCTTATTAACTCGATTGCCGAACGCACCCACATTCTTGCATTGAACGCCAGTATGCACGCCGCGTCGGCCGGTGAGGCGGGCAAAGGTTTTGTAGTGGTTGCCGAGGAGGTTCAGCGGCTGGCAGAAAATTCACGCGCGGCCACGCTGGAGATTGCTGCGATGGTGAATAATATTCGTATAGAAACATCGGAAGCGGTGAATGTTCTGAACAAACTGATTACGCAGGTCGCAGAGGGAACCCGGCTTGCGGGTGACTCCGGTAGTAAAATGCAGCAAACAGAAGCGGCCACGCGGCAGCTGGTCAATCACGTTAAATCCATCGCCGTAAATTCGGTTAACCAGGCCAACACGCTCAGCCGGGTGCGCGATAAAGCCCTGCTAATTACCGAGTCTACTGATAAAACCAGAACCGCTCTGGAAGAACAGCATCTGTGCACCGAAGATATGAAACACTGCGCCAGTTCTTTAATGCAGCACGTCAGCGTATTCACCTTGCCTGCGCAACGATCTGACGGGACAACGGAGCTGGTGAGCGCTCGACAACGCCCTTCTTATGATGAAAAAACCTCAGCCGATCCGATAGTCGCATAATCCATTTGAGTGCAGGTATGCCATGAATAAAACAGGTCTATCCCGGGATCAACAGGACGCCATTGATTTATTAATCGGTGAGTTGCAACAAATAGTCGCCAGCTCGCTGGATGCGCCCTTCACCGCAGCGGATGATCGTTGCGCTTTGCAGCACCAGCTGCTTGAGTTAAAGCACCTCTCTGCGGCGGCAGACATTATTGGTTTGCAAGCGTTGCAATCGATTTGGCATTGGTTGGCCAATAATATTCAACGGCTATTAAGAAACAATCATTTTTCCGACCCCGAGCAAACCTTGTTACTGGATGCCTGGTCTGCCTACTTTCTGGATTATTTGCAGCAGTTGCGACAGGGCGTTGTTAGTCATGAGAGCTTGCAACCGCTGGCAAGTTATCTCGGTTCTGCTGTGTGGATGGTGCCCATGGAACCGGTGGTATGGCAACAATTGCAACCTGCACTGATGCAACCGGATTTTTCTCCTGATGATAAAACGGCTGCTTCAAAGTTACCGACGCTTGCTACGGTCGAGATGTTGTCATTGGTGCTTCCGGATGATCTTAATGCCGACTTGTTCGAAGGTTTGATGATCGAGCTGCCGGGGCAGGTTAATCAATTTTCGGAAGCCATTGAAGGTTATCTTGATCGGCGTCACCCGGACGATTTACTGGTGGCACAGCGCGTTGCCCATACGGTAAAAGGCGCTGCCAATATCGTCGGCATTATCGGGCTGGCGAATTTCATGCATTTCAGTGAAGACTTGTTGGAAGAGATTGCCCGTTGCGGGTTGGAATCCAATGTACGGGTTAGAACCTTATTAATGGATATGGTGGATACCCTCGCTACGTTGCTTGATGCGCTGTTACTGGAC
The DNA here is from genome assembly GCF_015182315.1 of Cellvibrio polysaccharolyticus. Classification (NCBI taxonomy): domain Bacteria; kingdom Pseudomonadati; phylum Pseudomonadota; class Gammaproteobacteria; order Cellvibrionales; family Cellvibrionaceae; genus Cellvibrio; species Cellvibrio polysaccharolyticus. The sequence goes on along the minus strand of NZ_PRDL01000001.1, from coordinate 3,782,663 downwards.
GATGTAGCAGACAAGGAAGCGCTGCGGGTGATGCAGGCGGTGCTGGATACCTGTCATGAGCTTCGGCAACTCGAACCGCAAACTGCTCTGTCAGTCGGTGACGCCAGTAATATATTCGTTTCTTCCGGTGCGGCTTTGCATCGCTCTGAAAGTATTACTTTGCCTGCATCTGTGACGCAGGAAACTTCTCTCGTGGGCGCGGATATTTTTAATACCGCAACTGAGGTTAATAACGCTCCTGATGCCAATTCGCAAAAAGCCGATGAATCCCCCTCGTTAATAACATCTTCCAGTCATAGCGGTAAAGGCACCGAAAAACCGGCTTCACAATTACGTATTCACGAAGAAACGGCGCAGGATTTATTGCGCCTTGCCGGTAGCAGCGCGATTGCCAACAACAGGCTGCAAAGTCAGGTGCAAGACGTAAAGCAGCAGTTGCAAGCCATCGCGCAGCTGCACAATAAATTAGTAACGCTTGCGGACGATTTTGGCCGTCTGGTTGATGATCATGACGGTTTGGCGGACGCCCATTCCGAATTACTTTCTGGCGCAACCGCCGGACATATTCCCCACAGTGATTTGCATAATTTTTATCAACAATTACAGGAAGTCGTAGCCGATGCCAGGGATGCCACCCAGGCGACCAATGCGCGGTTACGGGCGCTGGATGAACAAGTGTGGGATCAACAGCGGGTGCATCGCGAATCCGAAAATCTGTTACTGGGCATGCGCATGATTCCTGCCCGCAATCTGGAACCGCGTTTTCAGCGTTGCGTCCGGCAGGCGAGCCGTTTGGCGGGCAAGCAGGCGCAGCTGGTTATTGAGGGCGGCGATACCATGATCGACAGCCGGGTGCTGCACGATATTATCGACCCCCTGATGCATTTACTGCGTAACGCGGTGAGTCATGGTATTGAAACAACCGCCGGGCGGGAGGCCGCAGGTAAAACATCGCAAGGTTGCATTAAATTGCAGTTTCACAATCAGGGGCAAACGATAGCGATTGATGTCATTGATGATGGCGCCGGTCTCGATTATGAGGCTATTGAGCAGCGGGCTCTTTCTCTGGGCATCACTTTGCCGCCGGAAAATACCTTGTCGTCGGAAAAAAACCGTTGGCTAAATCAGGTAATTTTTTCGCCGGGCTTTTCTACCTATGCAGCGATAGACCAAACTGCCGGTCGTGGTATCGGGCTCGATATTGTTGCCGATAGCATCGCTTCTCTTAAAGGCAAGGTATCGGTAAACAGCTGGCGAGGAAAGGGCACGCATTTTACGGTGCGGTTGCCGGTCAAGGTTATTTCCGAACCTGGCCTGGTCGTTCGGCAGGGCGAGCAACAATGGGCAATCTCCGCGCGCGGTGTGGAACAGGTATTATTTTTGGAGGCCGGGCAACTTGAGCAGCAAGCGGCGGGGTGGCGTTACCGGTTCGATAATGACTGGTTGAATGTATATCCCATTTCAGCGCTCGCCAAAACCGCACTCAACACGACTTTGCCTTTGGCGCAACACCGTGCCTTGTTAGTGGTTGAAAGCTGGCCCGGGCAGCGAGCGGCGGTGCTGGTTGAGCAGGTAGTGGCCCGCAAGGATATGGTCGTTAAACCTTTAACGCCCTACACACCACCGGTTTCCGGTGTGACCGGCGCAACTATTCTGGGCGATGGGCAGGTGGCGCCGGTTCTGGACTTGCCGCACTTATTGCTTGAAGCCATCTCGCGCAACGTTAATTTTTCTGAATACCTCACACAACTCACTGCCGAGCAGCCGCAAAAATCCAGGCGCCCTTTGGCGTTGGTGGTAGACGATTCATTAAGTGCGCGGCGCGCACTGGCACAAGTGGTCAGTGATTTTGGCATGGAGGTTCACACGGCAAAAGACGGTTTTGAAGCGGTGGATATTATGCGGGACAAAGTTCCTGATATCGTATTGCTGGATATGGAGATGCCGCGTATGAACGGACTTGAACTTACCGCTCATATACGTTCCAATGAACCCACACGACACGTGCCGGTGGTCATGATAACGTCGCGCAATACCGGAAAACATCGTCACCTCGCAGAGGTTGCCGGGGTGAGTAATTATTTAAGTAAACCATTCTCTGAAGATGAGCTGGTAGAGTATTTACAGTATTCCATTCGCCATTGAACGGATTTTGGCATCATGGAAATAACCGCAGCGTAATGAGGGAGTCATTTTATCTGCTCACATACTGGTGGTGATTGTTTGAAAGGGATTGAGGTATGAGTGATCAGCAGTTGGATGCGTGGCTGTTGCCTGTTGCAGATGATGTAACCATTGCAATAGGGCGCTACGAACTTAAATATATCGAGCATGTTGCGGCCAGCGACGTAAAAGCGTCCTTGAAAGGCGCGCGGGATTTTTTTTGGCGCGGCCGTTATATTCCGGTGCTTGACGTAGCCACGCTGGCAGAGGTTGAAACGCTGCCACCGGTTGCAGAAGAGCGAATCGTCGCGATTGTTGCTTATGAAGATATCGCGGGCAATTTATTAATGGGTGCTATCTTTCTGGTGGATATTCCACAGATGATACACCTCCACCCTTCACAAAATGTGGCCGTAGAGTTGTTGTCACGCCCCTGGCCGCAGTTGGCCCACGCCGCTTTTTTTCATCAACAGCGGGATTATCCGGTGTTGAATCTTTCTGCTTTATTTGTTGATCAGAGTGCCAAAAAACGGGTGCACTGATTTTTATTCTTTATCACATTAGCTGTTATGCAAAGGGGGCAGTGCGAAAAATTCGCACTGCCCCGTTGTTATTGCATTCCTGATAATAAAAACCCTTACAGGCGGGCGAAAGCTTCTCTCGCTTTGCTCAGGGTTTCATTGATATCCGCTTCGGTGTGCGCGGCTGACATAAAACCGGCTTCGTAAGATGCCGGTGCCAGATAAACACCACGTTTCAGCAATTCGTGGAAGAAACGGTTGAAGCGGGGAATATCGCAGGCCATTACTTGTTTGAAGTTGGTGATGGATTTTTCTTCGCTGAAAAAGAAACCGAACATACTGCCAACATGGTTGGTGGTAAACGGAATGCCGAATTCATCCGCCAGGGTTTGCAAGCCTTGTGTCAGTTGGGTGGTATGGGCAAATACACGCGCATAAAGGTCGGGTTGTTCCAGCAACTCCAGGGTTTTCAAACCCGCCGCCATGGCAACCGGGTTGCCGGACAGCGTGCCCGCCTGGTAAACCGGGCCGGAGGGCGCCACCATTTCCATAATCGGACGGCGGCCGCCAAAAGCACCCACAGGCATACCGCCACCAATCACCTTGCCCAGGGTAATCAGGTCGGCATCAACGCCGTAATGTTGCTGCGCCCCGCCCGGGTGTACGCGGAAACCGGTCATCACTTCGTCAAAAATTAACAGGCTGCCATACTGGTCACACAGCTCACGCAAGGTTTCCAGAAAACCGGGTACTGGCGGCACGCAATTCATGTTGCCCGCTACCGGCTCAACAATAATACAGGCGATGGTTTCGCCCTGTTTGGCAAAGCATTCGCGAATTTGCTCGGCGTCGTTGTAGTTCAGCGTGATGGTGTGGTCGGCTAATACCGCAGGTACGCCAGGTGAGCTGGGAACACCAAGAGTCAAAGCGCCAGAGCCGGCCTTGATCAACAGGGAATCCGAATGACCATGGTAACAACCTTCAAATTTAATGATGTTATCGCGGCCGGTAAAAGCGCGCGCGAGACGGATCGCGCTCATGGTCGCTTCGGTGCCCGAGCTGACAAAACGCACCATTTCCATATTGGGAATGCGTTTGCAAAGTTTCTCTGCCAAAGTGGTTTCACCTTCGGTAGGGGCGCCGAAACTCAAACCGTAGCGCGCTTTGGCGATAACCGCTTCAATCACTTCCGGGTGGGCGTGGCCAAGAATCATCGGCCCCCAGGATTGCACATAATCAATATAGCGGTTGCCATCTACATCCCAGGTGTAAGCACCCAGCGCTTTTTCGAAAAATATCGGTGTACCGCCAACGGCTTTGAAGGCGCGTACCGGTGAGTTAACACCGCCGGGAATGACTTTTCCCGCTTCAATAAATAAATCTTCAGAACGAGTCATGAGCAAATTCTCGAATAAATAAGTGTCGGGGTGATCAGGACGCCAGTATGGATTTAATGGCCTGAGCGACATAATCCAGCTTGTCATTGCGCAAACCGGCGATGCTGATACGGCTGTTGTCGGTCATGTAGATGCTGTAGTCGCGGCGCAGTTGCAATACCTGGTCGCGATTCAGCCCGAGGAACGAGAACATGCCGCGCTCGCGGGCGATAAACGAAAAATCGACCTGCTGCTGGATGGCATTGAGGGATGTCACCAGGTTTTGCCGTAATCCGCTGATGCGGTTGCGCATGGTGTCCAGTTCTTCCTGCCACTGGCGGGTGAGTTCGTCGCTGTGCAGGATGATGTCGATAATCGCACTGCCATGGGCCGGCGGCATGGAATAGAGTGCGCGGGTAACGCTCAGCAGTTGCGACAAGCCAGCGTCAGCCTCGCTGCTATCGCGGAAGACAACGCTCAGTGCACCGGCACGTTCACGGTAGAGGCCAAAGTTCTTGGAAAAGGAAACCGCCAGAATCACTTCGGGCAAGCGCTCGGCCAGCAGGCGTGGGCCGTAGCTGTCGGCTTCGAGGCCTTCGCCAAAACCCTGGTAGGCCATATCAATAAACGGGATAAAACCGCGCTCCAGCGCTACGTCAGCAACCTGCTGCCACTGCTCACGGGAGAGGTCTGCGCCGGACGGGTTATGGCAGGCGGCGTGTAGCAACACCAGGTCGCCCGCAGGAATTTTACGCAGCGCATCGAGCATAGCGGGGAAATCAATGCTATGGCTCTGGTAGTCGTAGTAAGGGTATTCGCGCAACTGCAAGCCGGCATTACCGAGCAGCGGAATATGATTGGCCCAGGTGGGCGTGCTGACCCAGATAGTGGCCGAAGGGCGCGCCCGCTGAATCAGCTCGGCGGCCACCCGCAAGGCGCCACAACCGCCCGGTGTCTGGATGGTGCGAATACGCCCGGCGTCTGCCGCGGGGTGGTTATTACCAAACGCAAGGCGCGTTACCGCAGCGTTGGCGCCGGGATAACCGGCCGGATGGGTGTAAGCTTTGGAGTTTTCCTGGCGCAAGCGCAGGGCTTCTGCAGCTGCAACCGCAGCCATCACGGGTGTTTCGCCAGCATCATTTTTGTAAATGCCTACACCCAAATCGACTTTGGCGGGGTTGGTATCCTGTTGGTAAGCAACACTTAATCCGAGAATGGGGTCGGCAGGTAACAGCGGCAAACTGGAAAACATAATAACTCCGGCGGCAGGGCGACCGGGCAGGCCGCCAGTGGATGAATCGGGAACAGGGCAGTGATTATACGCGTTGGGTTGCCTGCGCCAAGGTCAACGCGAGTACGCGCGCCAGATGCAGCTTTTCCGGTGACAGGCTTCGAGCCTCAGACGGCTTCAGGTATACTCGCTGCTTCTTTGTCGTCGGCTTTTCCGCCGGCCACCAACAACTTGTCTATCAGTGAAGTCGGAAGTGATTATGTCGCGTTACTGGAGTGAAATGGTTCGTCAGCTTGAGCCCTATGTGCCGGGTGAACAGCCGCAAATAGACGGGCTTATCAAACTGAATACCAACGAAAGCCCTTTCCCGCCCTCACCGACGATTACTGCGTTGCTGAATGAAGAGCTGGTTGAGCGCCTGCGTCTGTATCCGGACCCGGAATCGCGCCGACTCAAGCACACCATCGCCGGTTACTATTCCGTAAACCCTGAACAGGTTTTTGTGGGTAATGGCTCCGACGAGGTGCTGGCGCTGCTGTTTATGGCCTTCTTCAAGCAGGACAAACCGCTGCTGTTTCCGGATATCACCTATTCGTTTTACAAAGTTTACTGCCAGCTGTTTGGCATTACCGCGCAAACCATCCCCCTGCGTGATGACTTCAGCCTGAATCTGGATGATTATCCGCCGGAAAATGGCGGCATTATTTTCCCCAACCCCAACGCACCTACCGCGATTGGCAAACCGCTCGCCGAGATTGAAGCGCTGTTGGAGCGTAATCGCGATTCGGTGGTGGTGGTGGATGAAGCCTACATTGACTTCGGTGGTGAGACGGCTATTTCGCTGGTGAATCGCTATCCGAATCTGCTGGTGGTGCAAACCCTGTCCAAATCGCGCGCGCTGGCCGGGTTGCGACTGGGCTTTGCGGTGGGGGCGGCAGAACTTATTCACGGCCTTGATCGGGTTAAAAACTCATTTAACTCCTATCCCATTGACCGTATTGCCGAAACAGCCGCTATCGCCGCATTTGATGACGAGGCGTATTTTGTAGCCTGCTGTGACAAGGTCATTGCTACCCGTGAGTGGACCCGGCAACAACTGCAAGCGCTGGGCTTTTCGGTGCTGCCTTCACAGGCCAACTTTTTATTCGCCAGGCCGCCAGTCGATGCGGCGGCACTGATGGCGCAGTTGCGAGAAAATCGTATTCTGGTTCGCCATTTCACGGCGTCACGCATTCGCGATTATTTGCGAATTACCATTGGCACCGATGCCCAGATGGAAACCTTTATCAGCGTGTTACAGCAATTGTTGAAAAAGTAAGCGTATGTACTGCATTGCCTGATGTATCCGCACAAAATGTAACACGGCTGTTGGCGTTATCGCAGTCGTGTTGCTTCTCCAGGTAAAGTTTTGTTTGTTTTTTGTTCGCTCTTCATTAATACGCCCGGCTGTGGCACATAAATCCTTTGCTAGTGACGAAAATTCAGGTATGTTTACTGGCTCGCATTGTTAGTAAATGCCGGTTTCCGGTGATTAAACCTTGCCATTGCACTTTTTCTTTCACGGACGATGACACAATAAATTATTTGCAACGTGTCATGGCATCTGTGCTCCTGTATATAGCTCCGGATTATTGATTGGTTTTGCGGCAGATCGGGCGCGAATTCGCGAGCCGCTGTTTCATGCCGGTTGTTTTTGTCTTGCTAATACCAATCACGCGTGAGGTATAAATGTGATAAGGGTTTCTGCAACGCGTAACAAGTGGCCCCTGTATTTTTCTGACAAGGTACCCTTTTCGGGACGCTATGCCACTTCGTCATAATGCCGTAGAGCTGATAAAAAAATTTCAGCAACTGTTCAGCGATTTGAATCACCATCAAATTGCCGAGCGGTTGGTTAAGCTGGTGGTGATGAAACCGTCCATCAGCAGAGTGGTATTGATTGTTCATCGCGATCACCAGTTTTATGTTGAAGCCATTGCTTGTCAGCGCCATCCGGAAGCCCTCGTTACCGGCATCAGTACGCCGCTCAGCCGTTTATCCAATCTTCCCACGCAACTGATTGTTGACGCTTTCGCCGCAGTTGAAACACAGTTTCCCGATGCCGCCCATTGGTTGGCAACTGCTGGTGAAAATACCGATATCGAGCCGGGCGCTATTTGCTTGCACCCGGTTCTTGAAAAAGAAAAAGTAACTGCTGTTTTTTATATCGAAAGCAGTGCCTGCCAATCCACGCTGAAAAATTTGGTTGCTGAACTGGATCCGGTATGGGCATTCAGCTCACTGCTGGTGCGACAAATCAATGATATGTCGCGTCAACAGGAACAAAGCGATCGTTTTCGCCTCGCCGAGCAAGCACTCTGGGCCAGTGAAACCTATCTGCACGCCATCCTCAGTTTCTCACCGGCACTGATTTCGGTAAAAGATCTGGATGGCAACGTGGTGCTGGCCAGTGAACATTTCAAACAAATATCGACAGTGGGCGAACAGGGCATTGTCGGGAAAAATGTTTTTGATATTTACCCTGTCGACATCGCCCGCTCTATCTGGGAAATTGACCACACCTCACAAAATTATTCGCAAACCTCTGAAACCGAGGTAGAGCTTACCCATAAAGACGGCAGTGTTCATACCTATTTATTGGTAAAGTTTCCTTTGCGCAACAAGGAAAATAAAGTGTTTGGCGTTTGTACCATAGGGACTGATATTTCCGAGCGCAAGCTGGCGGAAGACGCGTTGCGCGAACAGCAATCGCGATTGAATTACATGGCCTTTCACGATTCACTCACCGCATTGCCTAACCGCTCACTGTTTTATGACCGTATTTTTCACGGTTTGGCGCGGGCGCGTCGCAGCAGCAGTAAACTTGCTTTGATGTTGCTGGATATCGATCGCTTCAAAATTATTAATGACAGCCTGGGGCACGACTCGGGCGATGAGTTGTTAAAAGCCATTGCAGCACGCCTGAACGAAGGTGTTCGCGATATGGATACCGTTGCCCGTTTGGGTGGCGACGAATTTGTGGTGGTTCTTGAAGGCATCCATGATCTGGATGACGTCGTGTTTGTGGCGAATAAATTGCTGGTTACGCTGGCGCGCCCGCTTGAGATCAGTGGTCATGAAATTACTACCACCGTCAGTATTGGTGTCAGTGTTTTTCCGGATGACGGGGCGGATACCGACGAGCTGTTAAAAAATGCCGATATTGCCATGTACAAGGCAAAAGAAGCCGGCAAAAATAATTGTCAGTTTTATACCCGTGGCATGAGTGCTTCGGCGGTAAATTATTTGCTGCTGGAAAACGACCTGCGTCGCGCCGTAGAACAGCAGCAATTGATTTTGCATTACCAGCCGCAGATTGATTTGCAAACCGGTGAGATTACCGGCGTGGAAGCGCTGGTGCGCTGGCAGCACCCGGAGCGTGGTCTGGTTTCGCCAGCGCTGTTTATTCCGCTGGCAGAAGAAACCGGATTGATTGTGCCGATTGGCGAGTGGGTGTTGCGTGAAGCCTGTCGTCAGCAAAAAGCCTGGCTGGATGCCGGTAAGAAAATTGGCCGCATGGCGGTTAACCTGTCGCCGCGCCAATTCCGCCAGAAAAACTTCCCGGGCAAGGTAGAAGCGATTTTGCGCGAAACCCGTTTAAGTGCCGATTACCTTGAGCTGGAAATTACCGAAAGTTGTGCAATGGAAAACGCCAGCGAGGCCATCAACCAGTTGAATCAATTGCACCAAATGGGTCTGTATCTGGCGATTGATGATTTTGGCACAGGCTATTCTTCACTGGCCTATCTGCAGCGTTTTCCCATTCAGAAATTAAAAATCGATAGCAGCTTTATTCATGACATTCGCGATGATCAGAACGATGCGGCTATCGCCCGCACCATTATTGGCCTCGCTCGTAACTTGCATTTGAAGGTTATCGCAGAAGGGATTGAAACCGAGTATCAGGCTGACTGGTTGCGTCAGCATGGTTGCGATCAGGGGCAGGGCTTTTTGTACGCGAAACCGCTGACCGCATTGCAGATAGAAGCACATTTTCATGCCGGCAAATTTTCATTTGATGGCAATGTTGTCTCGCTGGATTCTGTGGCGCGCGCCACCCGTTAATGGCGGTAACGCCTGCACCGCATTGATTGCTGTGCAGGCGATTGGTCGGTCAGCCCTGGCCGCGGGTGCGGTTGTTATTCGGGCGAGCGTGTTCTTCCGTAAAAGCGATGATCGCATCGGCGATATCTTTGCCTGTTGTTCCTTCAATACCTTCCAGGCCTGGCGATGAATTGACTTCCATCACCAGCGGCCCGCGATGGGAGCGCAATAAATCTACACCCGCAACATGCAGCCCCATAGTGCTCGCGGCTTTAATGGCGGTGCGGCGCTCTTCCGGACTCAGGCGGGTTACCGAGGCGCTGCCGCCGCGGTGAAGGTTGGAGCGAAACTCGCCTTCCTGTGCGGTGCGCTGCATGGATGCCACGATCTTGTTGCCGATGACCAGGCAGCGTATGTCGCTGCCACCCGCCTCTTTAATAAATTCCTGTACCAGAAATTCAGCGCGCAGCTCACGAAAGGCTTCGATCACGCTTTCTGCCGCTTTGGGCGTTTCTGCCAGCACTATGCCGCGCCCCTGGGTGCCTTCGCACAGCTTCAATACCAGCGGTGTTCCGCCCACCAGTTTAATCAGCTCGCGGGTGTCGTGAACATTGTAGGCAAAGCTGGTTTTCGGCAGCCCCAAGCCTTTTCTTGAAAGCAGTTGCAGGGCGCGCAGTTTATCCCGTGAGCGCCCCAGCGCGACGGATTCGGTGAGGCAATACACGCCCATCATTTCAAACTGGCGAATAACCGCCAGGCCATAATGGGTAACCGATGCGCCGATGCGGGGAATCACCGCATCAAAGCCTTCCAGCTTGCTGCCCATGTACCAGATAGCCGGGCTGGAGGAGGTGATGTCCATGTAGCATTTTAAAATATCAATAACATGGACTTCGTGGCCGCGTCGGGTTCCTGCTTCAACCAGGCGGCGCGTGGAATACAGGCGCCGATTGCGCGACAAAATAGCGATTTTCATAGGGGTTCCGGAACAGGTTCAGATAATTCAGCGTAGCAGCAGGCTGCTATCACCGGATTGGTATTCGGGGTGGCTGTTGTTGATCTCCGCCCAGAATAAATGAGCGGCCACTATCGACAAGATAGCGTTTTTTCAGTGCCGTGCGCCCCAGCAACATACGGAAACGCATATTTTCACGATCAGTCAATGTCACCTCTGTGACGAAGGTTTGACCATCAAGTGACAGCAGCGTTTCAATGACGTAGCGCATTTCCTTGTGACCACCCGAGTCGGTAACCTGACGGCGATCTTTTACCGGTGCTTCACACGTCACAACGTAGTCGGTGTCTTGCTGGCGAGGGTGTAATCCAAAGCGCACCCAGAGCTGATTATCTCTACTGAAGGTGTCAATTTGAAACGCGTGCAGGGCGCTGGTGCGAGCGCCTGTGTCTACCTTGGCTTTGATAGGGGTGCCATCAAAACTGTGCAGAAAAACCCATTCTCGCCAGCCGACGAGGGGTAGGGCAGTGTTTGTCATGCATTGCTCCTTGTGCCCGTTACCAACTTGCCAATCGGCTGTAATTCGGGCGGTTTTTACTGTGCTTTATCGCAAGGGTAAAACGAAAAATATTTATCGAGACGACAAATATTTTTTGCTTTGAGCGGGGTGCTGTCTGTGATAAATAGCGCGGGACAAATTGATTAGTCTGCTCCGGCACTGATTGATTATTTGTAGCATTTACCCTGTAGCATCAGGCCGATTATTCGGTTGCCAGTTTTCGTGCTCCCAACCCTGTTTATCAGGGGCAAGTAGCATAACGTAGTTGGCGGCAGGCCGGTGTCTTATTGTCCCAAGTCGATACTGGAGTAGTTCTATGACTGTTGATGTTGAGCATTCTCAATCCGATTCCGATTTGTTGAATGATGTGAGCATTGATGTCGACGATGACGAGCAGCCGAAACTGAGCGGTAAAGAAGCCAGTCAGCATACGCTTGAAATGCGGCGAAAAATTGAAGACCGGCTGGAGCGCCGCCGTCTGAAAGAACAATTGGGGTTCGATGACCTGGATTTTTGAGTCTTTTCAGCACCTGATCAGTACTCCGCAAATGGCGCCTTTGGGCGCCATTTTTTTTAGCGGTGGCAAAGTCAGGTGGGGCTGTTTTCCAGCAGGGCTTGCAGCAGCGGATTGTTACTCGCGGACGAGCGATAAGCGATATAGACGGGGAGGGTCAGTGGTTCGAATGTCTCTACCACTTGCGCCGGGCTGGCCGCCAGTTGCGCCAGGTCTTCCGGTAACCAGGCCATACAAGGCGAGGTTTGCATTCGTTGCAGCGCTACCGCCGGGTCATTGGCATAGATGGTGTAATCGCTGTCTGGCATGGCGATATGTTGCAACTGGCTGGAGATAATGGCACCCCAGTCCAATTGGATAAAACCGGTTTTACCAACATCGTCGCTCACTTCGGAACGATACAGGCGCAGCGTTTTGTGCCGGGCTGAACTGCTGCGCAGCTCGTCATGCAGCGGCGCTTCCAGTAGCAGCCCTACATCCAGCCGCTGTTGCACAATGTGTTGATGAAGGTCGCGCGCGGAGCAGGTTTCCAGCGTTAATTGCAAATCTTCTATCTGTCGCAGTTTCTCCAGCAAGGGCTCCAGCCAATGCCATAAGCCCGGCGGGCAACCGATGCGGATCGCCGGCGCTGACTGTGGCTTAAGTGACAGGTCACGTTGCGCGGCGGTCCAGGCGTCTTGGAGCTTTTGCGCATGGGGCAGCAGCCGCTCTCCTTCTTCGGTAAGGCGAATATTGCCACGGGTGCGATGAAACAGGCTGACCCCCAGCGTTTGCTCCAGTTGACGTATGCGGGCGCTCACGGCGGCGGGTGTTAAAAACAGTTGATCCGCTGCCCGGCCAAAATGCCGTGCCTGGGAAACTGTCAGGAAGGTTCGAAGAAGCTCTATATCCACAATTCAGATTCGATAGCAGGAAAGGGGCAAAATACCTTTCGTGGCGGTAACAGGCAAGCACTGTCGGGTGAGAAATCGTGAGAAGAGCGGATGTAGTTTGCGATGCGGGATAAAACAATGGCGGCGGGGTATTAACCCGGCCGCCATGTCGCAGGCCTGTGAATCAGGCCCGCAGTGGTGCATTAGAAGCGGATGCTTGCGCCAATGGTGAACTGGTCGAAATTGTTACCTTTGGTGAAGGCTGCTTCACCGGCAATTGCCGGGGTGAAGAAGTTGCGCGCACGAACAGTAAACGCATCGTTGTCATGAATATCGTTATAGCCCACACCGGCGCTAAAGCTGCGATTGAAGTAGTAATCACCGTATACGTATACCGCATTGTGGTGATCGAAATCGGTATAACCCGCTTCAAGGTTCAGGGCGTTGCTGTAGCCCAGATCCATCACATATTTGGCGTGAACGTTAAAGTCGTAACCGACTTCATCATAGTACTGGGTGAAAACCAGCAGGCCTTCCAGTGGCGTTACACCGGCACGTACGCCCCAATCGTTGTTGTGGTCGCTGTTGTCATAATCGGTGCGCAGCAATTCAGCAGCTACGTAGAAAATGGTGTCAGGAATATAAAATTCGGCGCCGGCCTGAATCAGATCAAAATCCTGGGAGCTGCGCACATAAGCGTTGCTGGAACGCTGCAGGAAGGCCGCTTCTGCCAGTGGGCGATTGGCGGTTTGCACCTGGTTGAAGTGGTAAATACCGTAAGCACCGAATTGGGTATCGCTACTGGCGTGATCCGCATCAACATGGTTTAAAGACGCGCCCGCTTCGATTTGGTAAGGCTGTGCCAGTGCGGCACCTGAGCCCAACAGCGCCAGCATGCTGGCGGCAAGAATTTTCTTTTTCATAAGCTTCTCCTTGGAATAAAACTGTGTGTGGCAACTGTCCCGGGGACGTCTGTCATAGAATTCGCAGACTTTTTGCCGTGTTTTGCAATGTTTTTTGTGGGGCATCATTGCAATCAGTTTTTTGGAAATTCGTTGTTTCCAGTGTGTTGTTTCATGAAGAATGTGTATCAACACGGACCGGATAACGGCAAAAAAATGATCGCTGTGATGCACATATGGGATAATTCTAGATGATAAAATCTCAAACGCTATGAGCAAAATACAGTTCTGCGAAGCCGGTCTTATAAATTTACGTGCCACATGCCGGGAATGTCAGACGTCGTCACACCCGCAAGAAAAAATTTGTTTATCTTCAAGACGCATCGCCGTTAATTGCCCGCCCCAGACACAGCCGGTATCCAGTGCATACACCTGTGGCGTGTCGGTTTTTCCTTCCAATGCTGCCCAGTGGCCGAATAAAATTTGATCGTTGACGGTTTTACGGTGCGGGTGTGCGAACCAGGGAATAAAGCCTTCCGGCGCTTCGTTGGCAGAATCTTTGGTGATCAAATCCAGCGTGCCATCGGCACGACAAAAACGCATGCGGGTGAAGTAATTGGTAATGATCCTCAAGCGATCTGTGCCGCTCAGCGATTCATGCCAGCAGTCAGGCTGATTGCCATACATGTCTTTCAGAAAAACAGGAAACTGGTCGGATCGCAAAGCCGCTTCCAACTCGCGGGCGTAACCTGCCGCCTCGGTGAGGCTCCATTGCGGAGGAATGCCGGCGTGGGTCATGGCGTAACCGAGCTTCGCATCGCTATGCATGATTTTCAGATGGCGCAACCAGGTCAGTAATTCTTCGCGATCATCGGCGAGTAAAATATCGGTGAGGGTATCCTGCTTGCCCGGTTTGCGATTGGCGTAGGCAACACCGAGCAAATGCAAATCGTGATTGCCCAGTACCGCAATCACCGAATCGCGAATTGAAAATAAAAATCGCATTACCTCAAGTGATCCGGGTCCGCGATTGACCAGGTCACCTGCAATCCACAAGGTATCTTTTACCGGATCAAAATGAATTTTGTCGAGCAGGCGGCGAAAGGGTTCATAGCAACCCTGAATATCGCCAATGGCATAGGTACTCATAATTATTTCCGGTTCCAGCAGAAATCAGACGGGGCGGTTTAGTGCATTGCGTAAGGTGGCACCAGCGCGAACAAGGGGATGGCTACATCAAACATTTCGCCATTATCTTTTCGCATCTGGTAGGTGCCTTCCATCATGCCGGTGGTAGTTTCCAGAATGACACCGCTGGTATAGGTATAGCTGTCGCCCGCCTGGATGGAAGGTTGCTCACCGACAACGCCCATCCCCTGAACTTCCTGCACGTTGTTTTTTTCATCGCGAATTTTCCAGTGACGGCTAATGAGTTGTGCCGTCTCCTCTCCGTGATTGGTAATGGTGATGGTGTAAGCGTACACGTAACGCTGCTGTTCCGGCTGCGTACGGGTATTTATAAAGGTAGTTTTAATATCGACAGAAACGGTTGAATTCATGATGTTGCCTGCCTGACACATCCGGTACCGCTTTAGCGCCATACCGGGCAGTGCTGTTAATGCTGTTTACTGCTTCAGTTGGCTTCACTTTTTGGCGTGGCGCCCGAAAAATGTTCTTCGCTAAGCAGGTTGCTCAAGGTGACAAACGTTTCCAGGGATAAGGTTTCAGCCCGGACGCCGGTGTCGACCGGCAGACTTGCAATCACCTCGGTGGACAATGCGTTTTTTAGTGAATTGCGCAGGGTTTTGCGGCGCTGTTGAAAAGACAGATTGACCAGCTTTTCAAACACTTTGAGATTTTTAGCCGGGTAGGGCAAGGTTTTGTAGGGCGTAAGCCGGACGATGGCTGAATCGACTTTGGGTGCCGGGTCAAACGAGGTTGGCGGCACTTCGAACAGCGCTTCCACCTCGCAAAAATATTGCACCATAATACCGAGGCGGCCGTAGGCGCTTTCGCCCGGTAGTGCCGCCATGCGTTTTACCACTTCTTTTTGCAGCATAAAATGCATGTCCTGCACTTTGCCGGCGTAACTTAGCAAGTGAAAAATCAACGGTGTGGAAATGTTGTAAGGCAGGTTGCCAACAATACGCAGCGGTGTGTCGTCAGTAATCAGTTGCGCAAAATCAAAAGCCAGGGCATCGGCCTGGAACAATTGAAAGCCTGGATGTTTTTCAAATTTTACTTTCAGCCAGGGTACCAGATCCCGGTCCAGCTCAATCACGCTCAGGTGATCGCACTGCGCCGCCAGCTGTTCAGTAATAGCGCCTTTGCCCGGGCCAATTTCTACCAGGTGGTCGCTATTGCGAGGGTGAATAGCGCGGACGATATCGCGGATAATGCCCTGATCAATAAGAAAGTTTTGACCGAAGCGTTTGCGGGCGCGATGAGAGGACTCTGCGTTACCTTGGTTTTTCATGAGCAATAACCGTTTAGCGTGTAAAAGATAAATGACGAGCCTGCGCCATGTTTAAAGCATACGCCAGTGCCGTATGAAGGCTGCCGGGATTTGCTTTGCCTGTTGCGGCGAGATCGAGCGCAGTGCCATGGTCGACCGAGGTGCGAATAATCGGTAAACCCAGCGTGATATTCACGGCCTGGCCAAAACCTTTGTATTTTAATACCGGCAAACCCTGATCATGATACATCGCCAGCACCGCATCGGCGTGGTCGAGGTATTTGGGGGTGAACAGCGTATCGGCGGGCAAAGGGCCTTCGAGTAACATCCCCTCCAGGCGCAAGCGATCCAGCAGCGGTTCGATGATGTCAATTTCCTCGCGACCCATGTGGCCACCTTCGCCAGCGTGCGGGTTCAGGCCGCAGACCAGAATCCGCGGGTTGGCGATACCGAATTGCTGCTGCATATCGCTGTGTAAAATCCGTATAACCTGCTCAAGCTCCGTGCTGTTAATGGCAGCAGCAACGTCTTTAAGCGGCAAATGGGTGGTGGCTAGCGCAACGCGCAGGCCTTCGGTGGCGAGCATCATCACGACTTTGTCGGTACCGGTGTGCTCTGCCAGATATTCCGTATGTCCGCTGAAAGGAATGCCGGCTTCGTTGATCACGCCTTTGTGCACCGGCCCGGTGACCAGTGCCGCAAAGGCACCACTTTGGCAGCCGGCAATGGCCGCATCCAGCGTTTTCAAAATGTAGCCGGCATTGGCTTTATTTAATTTTCCAGGCTCTGCCGCGGTGGTGAGTGCAATGGGCAAAATGGCCAATTCACCAGCTGCCAGCGGGCGGGGCGCGTCCGCAAGATTAATTTCCCGAAAGCGAACCGGCAGCTTGAGCAGCGCAGCGCGCTCTTCTAATAGCTGCCGATCAGCAATGGCTACAATTTCATGATCCTGCGCCTGCTGAGCCAACAAAATGGCCAGGTCGGGGCCAATGCCGGCCGGCTCGCCCGGTGTTAATGCAAGTCGAAAGCAGGGTGTATTCATGAATGTCGGGACCAAAGAGGCGATTGTGGAATTAAAGATGTCTGGCGTGTGAAAGGTGCAGGCGACGATCGAATGGCAGTTTGTATTGGCGGGCGCGATTTAAAACGGCGCGCGGGATTCGATGTCGTTGAATCGGTGAGCGCCGTTGCGTGGCGCTCACCGATCCGTGGTATCAAATTTTAACTTCTACGTAGGCTTCTTCGCGGATTTGCGTCAACCACATTTGGAATTCCTCATCAAAGCGGCGTGAGCGAATCAGGTTGGCGGCCTGGTTGCGTTTCATCTGGTTGCTCATGTCTTCGCTGCGGCGCTCCTGCACTTGCAGGATGTGCCAGCCAAACTGGCTTTTGAAGGGCTCACTGATTTGGCCGATACTGCTGTTCGCCATGGTCTCTTCAAAGATGGGAACAAACATGCCGGGCATTGCCCAACCCAGATCACCGCCTGACAGCATGGAGCCGGTGTCTTCGGAGTTTTCGCGAGCCAGCGTGGCAAAGTCTTCGCCATTTTCGATGCGCGTTCTCAGCGCCAGCAGTTTGTTACGGGCTTGCTGGTCATCCATGATTTCGGACGTTTTCACCAGAATGTGGCGGGCTTTGGTTTGCTCAACCAGTTGCTCACCACCACCGCGCTGCTCCATATTTTTGATGATATGAAAACCGGCACCACTGCGGAAAGGTTTGGATACACCACCTACCGGCAAATCGACCAGTTGACGGCTGAACAGCTCGGGCAGCTGGGCGAGTTTGCGCCAGCCAATATCACCGCCCTGAAGCGCGCTTTGATCGTTGGAATGGCTGATGGCCATTTGCGAAAAGTCAGCACCGCTTTGCAGTTGTTGGTAGATATCCTGCGCTTCTTTTTCCGAGGCGCTGACCATGTCCGGATCGGCACCGCCGGAAACGGCAATCAGAATATGGCCGAGACGATAATCCGGCGAGGTCGCAAATTTGCCGTCGGTAGAGGCAAGAAAGTTATCAATTTCCTGATCGGTGACACGGATGCGGCTGTTGACCACGCCCTGTTGCAGCTGGTTGATGGTCAGGTCGGTTTTGATTTGCTTGCGCAGCGCGTCAAGGCTCATGCCTTCTCGGCGCAGATCGGCTTCCAGCTCCGCCAGGGTAATGCCGTTGGATTGCATAATACGTTGGATGGCCTGGTCAACTTCCGCCTCGCCCGGATCAATATCGTAACGCTTGGCCAATTGGAGTTGCACCCGCTCTACAACAAGCTGCTCGAGGATTTGACGCTGCAGTACTTCTTGTGGAGGGAGTTGTCCGTATTGGGCTTGCAGCCGCTCTACAACAGTGAGCGTACGGTTGTTCAGTTCGCTTTCGAGCACCAGATCGTCATCAACAATCGCTACGACCCGGTCGAGCATCACGGTTTGTGCCTGGGCTGCTTGCATGCCCATTAGCAGCAGGCTACCCAGCAGTGCTGAAGCCAGCAGGTGAGCACGGGATTTGAGCGGATTTTTTATCATCATAATTTTTTCACTGTATCTTAGCGTAAGGCGTTTTCGCGCCGACTGTAGTTGACGATAGCCTTGTCCATCAGGTTGCTGACGCGTTCGCTGATATTGCCGAGACCTTTCAGCTGGATATCCACGAACACGCCGCGATCATAATCGCTGCTGGTCACACGTTGCAGAAAATTGGCGCTGTAGTCGAAGTCGAGCCAGCGACGCGCCATTAGCCGGATGCGGTAGCAACAATCGTTGTATTCGAGTCCGGCGAAGGTGTCGAGTTCCACCTGATATTCAAAGTCGTAGTTGGTACGGGCGATAACGCTCCACTGACCGACCACTGGCCAGATGACGGATGCATCCAGCTGGTTTTGTGGCTCGGTGGCAACCGGGTTCGGGTTGAGCGGGCTGGCCATAATAGGATCGCGTCGATAGCGATAACCCAGGTTAAGAATGCGGTATTGATCATCCATGTAGCGCATGGTCACGCTGGCGCTGTCCACGTGGTTTTCGCGGTGATCGTAAACCAGATCACTGTTAAGCCGAACGCTTTTGCCAAACTGGCCGCTAAGTCGGGCCGCGATGGGAGAGGTTTGCGCGTAATTTTCCGGCTGGTCGGTATCGCGGCTAAAAATGCTCACCCGACGATCATCGATATACAAAATCTGGCCAACGCTCATGCGCAGGCGCTCAACACCGGTTTTCTGCTCAATCCAGGCAGAAGAAAGCCCGACGGATACCTGATTGGCATCGTCGAGGCGGTCGCCACCGGCAAACCGGGTGTCACGAAACAACTGGCTGTAGGTAAAGGTCAGCTGGCTGGTGTCGAAGTTGACATAGCGATTGTCACTGGTCAGGTTATAGAGATCATCGTGGTTGGCATGGTCGCTATAAAGATAGAAAACTCTCGGTTCCAGGGTCTGCGTAAAACTCTGGCCAAACCAGTTTTTGTCACGCTCAAAATACAGGCCCATATCAATACTGGCTTGTGGCGCGTGCAAGGATGGCGCGTCACGATCCGGGTTGACCAGGGATTCATCTTCAAGTTGGTAGCCCAGGGTTCGCCATGCCACCGCAGGTTTGAAAAAGCCCCACACCATGTTTTTATTCCAGCTCAACTGGTAGTCCGAGCGGAAACGTTCACCGGTAATAAGCGTCGTCCGGTTACCGCGATAGAAACTGTTGCGGTCAAAGCGAGCGTATTCATTGTCCAATTCGAGCTGGAAGTTACCAAAACGGTAGCGGCCATCGGCATTGACACGAGGCAGTTCGCGGTAGGGCAGGTTCGAGTTGGTTAGCAGGCGAATCTCTTCAACTTTCGCGCCAAAAAGCCAGTTGTCGGTGCGATAGTCGGCATCCATGCGCTGGGTGACGGAAGCCTGCCGGTTGGAGTCAATGGAGCTGCGGTTGAGATCCAGTAAGTAATCATTATCGCTGAGGTCGGTGTAGTCAATCCGCGTTCCCCATCGTTCACCACGACCACCCAGCTGGTTGAAGTTCAGCATCCAGCGCTCTTCGCCAGTGTGATCCTCTTTCAGACCTTGCTCTATTTTCTGCCGGGTGCGGGCATCATAATTTCCTTTGTCGTCCGCCATGTAGCTGACATTGGCCAGACTTTCAAAGTGATTTGAAAGGTGGCGACCTTCAACATTCAACACCACGCCATGCTCGCTCATGTAGCGCGGCATCAGTGTCATGTCGTAGTTGGGTGCGATGTTCCAGTAAAAAGGCACCTCGATATCGTCAATGCCTGTTTTACGATCAAAAGATATGGACGGGAACAGGAAGCCGGTGAGGCGTTCATCACCCACCGGGAAGCGCATGTAAGGCGAGTAAAGTACCGGAACATCGAAGATGTTCAGTCGCATATGACGGGCGGTGCCGTAATGCTCATCCGGGCGGATTTTGATTTCCGAACCGGCCACCGACCATAAGTTGCTACCGGGCTCACAGCTGGTAAAACGGCTGTTTTCGAGGCGAATCAGCCGGTCGCCAAATTTTTCCAGCTTGTCTGCGATGCCACGCACCCGGCTTTGGTAGAGCACAAACTCCGTGCCTTCGAGGGTGGAATTGCCCTGGTCCAGATCTACTCTGGCTTCGTCTGCCTTCAACAGCATGCCTGGCTCGCGCAACTGAATGTTGCCGCTGATGCTGGCGTCGCGGGTTTCGGGCGAGTAGGTAGCGTTGTCGGCACGGATGGAGCGATAACCCTGGGTAATGCTGACGTTCCCCTGCATGGCAATGCGGGACTGCAGCTGGGCGTCGGAGCTGTCGGCGGTGGCGCGCAGAGCAGTCATTTCCGGAGCGGCGTTGGCGTCTGCATCCGTCCGCAGCGGCGCGATATAGGCACCACAACAGGCATTGGGCATGGCGGCGCGTTGTGCGGCGGTAAGCTGATCGACGGGCACCCAATCCAGGCCACTGTCGCGCGCTGTTTCGGGATTGCTGCAAGCGCTGGCGATGGCATGCAGTGGCAGCAGCGAGCAAATGGACGCCGCGATGACAAACGCCAGCGGCTTCACAGGCACAGGTTGACCCCGGCGTAAAATCTGGCGGGCAGGCTTGGATGAGCGCAACAGGTTACCGGGTGAAGCATCAACCATTAAGCAATCTCGGACATAGGCTGGCAATGCAGCATGAAAAAGGCACAAAAATAACTGGCGGGGATTCTACTGCAATACGCCCGGCCTTGGAATGAATCTCTCGGAATGGGATCGCCATTTTGACGAACCTGACCCCTATCGGGTTAGAATCATGGCCATTTTGTGCTGATATCGCCGTTAATGCTGGCGATGTTGTCCCGATCGCTGCTGCGATCCTGTTTGTACCCGAGGAAAAGCATGACCCTTGCCGGCGCTTCTCACCTGCGCACTCCCCGCTTTAGCGCGCTGCTGGACTGGTGCCAGCAGCATTTTTTACCGGATCTGAATGCCACACAACTCGAACCGCTGGGAGAAGAAGCCGGTTTCCGCCGCTACTACCGGGTCAGTGTCGCAGGCCGCAACTGGCTGGTTGTCGACGCCAATCCGGCTACCGAAGATACGCCACAGTTTGTACGTGTAGCCGCTTACCTGCGTGAAAATAATATCCATACCCCCGCTATTCAGGCGGTTGATCCTGCCCTCGGTTTTCTGGTGGTAGAGGACTTTGGTGATAACTTGCTCTACCGACAGTTTCAAATTGAGCCATCGCTGGCAACCGCCAATGGTATTTACGGTGAAGCACTGACCGCACTACTGGCATTGCAGCAATGTCCGGATCAACCGGATTTTATCCCCCGTTACGATCAACCTTTGCTGCGGCGCGAGCTGGAAATTTTCACCGAGTGGTTTGTCGGGGCTTTATTGCAAAAGCCTCTCTCTGCCCGTGAGCAGGACATGTTGCAGGCTCTTTTTCATCGGCTGGAAAGCAGTGCGCTGGAGCAGCCTCAGGTGCTGGTGCACCGCGACTACCATTCCCGCAATCTCATCAGCTGCAACGATGGCACCATCGGTGTGATCGATTTTCAGGGTGCTTTGTGGGGGCCGTGTACCTATGACCCGGTATCGTTGTTGCGCGACTGTTATGTGCACTGGCCAGACGAGGCGGTTAATCAATGGGCGGCAGGGTACGGACGGGTGATGATGGCGGCGGGGATTATTCCCGCGGTG
Organism: Cellvibrio polysaccharolyticus; assembly: GCF_015182315.1. Lineage (NCBI taxonomy): Bacteria > Pseudomonadati > Pseudomonadota > Gammaproteobacteria > Cellvibrionales > Cellvibrionaceae > Cellvibrio > Cellvibrio polysaccharolyticus. The sequence continues at coordinate 3,760,875 of NZ_PRDL01000001.1, read as the reverse complement.
GACGAGGCAACCTGGTTGCGCTGGTTTGACTGGATGGGCTTGCAACGTCATATCAAAGTGCTGGGTATTTTCGCTCGCGTGCATCTGCGTGATGGCAAATCCCATTTCCTCGCTGACCTGCCACGAGTGATCCGTTATGTCACCGGCGTTGCCGGGCGTTACGCCGAGCTGGATGATTTTTCGCTCTGGTTTGAGCAGCAGCTCATGCCGCTGATTCGCCAGCAAGCCTGGTACTTGCCTGAAGAGGATGTCTTTCGTTGAAAGCCATGATTCTCGCTGCCGGCCTTGGCCAGCGTATGCGCCCACTCACCGATCACTTGCCAAAACCGCTGCTTCCGGTAGCCGGTAAACCCCTGTTGCAATATCACCTGGAGAATTTGCAGGCCGCCGGTATTCGCGAGCTGGTGATTAACCTTGCCTACCTCGGCGACCAGATCCGGCAATTTGTTGGTGATGGCAGCCGTTGGGGTTTAAACGTGGCCTATTCGGAAGAAAGCGAGCCGCTGGAAACTGGCGGTGGCCTGTTATATGCGCTGCCGCTATTGGGCGAGCAGCCGATATTGCTGATTAATGGCGATGTCTGGAGCGATATCGCTATCGCGGAATTATCTTCCCGTGTGCCGGAAGAGGCGAGTGCGGGTCATCTGGTGCTGGTGCCCAACCCATCGTTTCACCCGGCGGGTGATTTCTTTCTTCCGCAAGACGGGGCGTTAATCACGCCGCAAGGTGTGGCAGAGCGGCGTTTCACCTTTGCCGGTATCAGCATTATTTCGCCGTCATTAATTGCCAACTATCCGCAGCGGCGTCGCAAATTTCCATTGGTTGAGGTGCTGCGGTTGGCTATCGAACAGGGGCAATTGACCGGTGAGGTATATCGCGGCGGGTGGAGTGATGTGGGAACGCCGGAGCGCCTGCAACAACTTGAAAGTGCGTTGCAGGCCCAGTCCCGGGGTCAGGACTCCATATTGAAATCGTAACTCATGCTGCCGGTCGGTTCTTGCAGATAGAAACCCTGAATGTAATGGGCGCCGGCCTGCCACAAGGTGGACAGTACGCTGGCGTTTTCCACAAAAGGCACGATAGTGATTTTGTTTTCTTCGTGAATCTGTTCGATCAGCTTGATCAGGGTTTCCGGGTTGGCGTTGTTGTTCTGAATATCCAGAGTAAAGGAGCCATCGACCTTGATCAGATCGGCGGGCACATGTTTCAGGGTATTAAAAGGATTCAGCGAGCAGCCGAAATTGCTGATTGAAAAACCGGTTTTCAGTTTTTGCAGCCCGGCGGTAAAGGCTTTGGCGGCGTTAAGGTGGTCGGTAATGTCCGCTTCGTGCACCTGAAAAACCATCGCATCGGGCGGCAATTTTGCTGCTTTAAATGCCACGCCAAGCCACGGCAGCAGCGTTTCATCGCACAGCGATTGTTTGCTCAAATTGATAATCAAACGGGTTTTATTGCCTTTGCCGCGGTGTTGCGAGAGCATCTTGAAGGATTCGAGAATCACCCAGCGATCAATCTTGCCGGTGGCACCAATACTGGCGGCGCTATCGAGAAAACGACTGGGAGAAATTTCCTCGTTTTTCTCATTCACCATCCGCAAAAAGACTTCGTAGTACTCCTCTGCCGAACCGCGCAGGCTGATAATCGGCTGGAACAGCAGGCGGAAGCGGTCGTTATCCAGTGCGTGTTGTACCGCCGCAATTATTTCTTTTTCTGAAGAGTGATCGCCGGAAATATCCGGTTCAAACAGCAGCGCGCGGTTACCGCCTTCGCTGCGCGCTTTCTCCATGGCGCTCAGCGCTTGCTCAATAACGGTTCCGATGCTGGTAGAGTTTTCATTGATCAGCGAGATGCCAATGCTGGCGCTCACCTGCAAGGTTTTGCCATCAATATCAATAATGCGCTGTTCAATGGCTTTGTGAATTTTTGTGGCCCGGGCAACGGCATCATCGACATTGATATTGGCGGTGATCAGGGCAAAAGCCGAGTCACTGAAGCGAGCCAGGGTGTCTTCCGGTTTGGCGTGTTGTTGCAAGAGTTTGGCAAGATCTGCCAGTACGCGATCACCCTGCGCAACGCCAACGGAATTTTGAATACGCTCGGCAAACTGGTCGATGTCAACGTAAATAAGGCTGAGATGATCCTGGTCGCTAATATGCTCAATGGTTTTTTCCAGTAACTCCATAGCGTATTGGCGGTTATACAAACCGGTTGCCGCGTCCTGCCATTTCAATTCTTTAATACGAGCTTCAAGCGCTTCGTTATCAGCCGGTGCGGTAGCGCGGGCGCGGGCAAGAAATTGGATGCAGGGTTCTTCGTCATAAGTGACATGAGAAACTTCCAGCTGGATGCGCGTTGCCGAGCCATCCTGCTTCAGGCCCTGAAATTCCAGCTGGGTTTGTTCGGTATCCACGCCCTTGAGAGTGAAATCCTTGAGAAAATGCCGCAGCGTTTCCTGATCCTTATCGGCGACCATATCCATAATCGGCATGCAGTCGATATCGTCTTTTTCGGCGTAACCGAAAAGTTCGGCAAAGGATTCGTTGGCGTATAAGTAAAGGCCATCCTGCACATAGGCAATGGCATCGCGGGAGCTGTCGAGCAGTTGCTGGCTGCGGCGCTCGGCTTCCTTGAAGCGGCGATCGGCACTGCGTTTGCTTTGGCGCGCTTCATGGTTGGCCAGTTCGCGTTGAATCACCAGCAGCAAGTGCTGGTCATCGTCCAGGCGGATAACATCGGCGGCGCCCAGCTTCAAGCCATCAACCACCGCTGAAGGAGATTCGTCGTCATTTAATAAAATGACCGGTACATCTTTGTTGAGGCGGCGGATTTGTTTAAGCGCGGCGGATGGGCTGACATTGGTGGTCTGGTCATTGGCGATCAGTAAATCCCAGGGTTGTTCCTGTAACAGCTTGACCAGAATTTCTTCACTATCGACATGTTGCGCGCGGTTCGGACAGCCTGCATTGTGCAGCATGCTGATCAGGCGCTCGGCCTCGGTACGGGAATTATCGAGAATCAACAGACGAATAGTGGTTGTCAGATTCATAAAACGTGCGTCACTCAAGTAATCAAATGATGGTCAGGGTCCCTGAAACTGTGCCTGACGTCCCTCGGGAGAGATCGAGTATCCCACAATAATCGCTCCTTTTGTTGCATCGGTATATTACGCGAAACCGGTTTAGGCTCAATCTTGCCGGGCAATTTTGGTGATCTGGCGCAAAAAATTACTCATGGTAATTGAGTGAGTAAATGCTTACTTTTTTACAGGCGTTTGGCTGCTCTCGCTGGTCAGCGTGGCAATGGGGCGAAAGGTAAACTGGCTGAAGGCGCCGGTTGAGAAAAGCCGCTCCGCCAGCTGCAAGCTTTGCGCAATCGCTGCTTTTTCGGTGTTGCCATTATTGGCTCCGCTGGTTGCAGGTACAAACAGCCGTACTTTATAGGATTCACGAAAAGAGACCGCGTTGGTAATCAGCGTGCCGGGTTGGTTGGACAGTCGCTGCGCCGGCAACTGCAAGCCGCGTAAATATTCCGTGAAATCGCCGGTTTTGTGGATGGTGGCCAGCGCAACCGGGCGAGCCAGCGGCGCCAAAATCTGAATGCCGAGCTGGGTGGCTCCCGGTGTTTGCTGTACCCAGCGAATAACACCAATGCGCCAATGCCTGGCCGTGTCAGGTTTCAGCCCGAGCAGTTCACCGGCTTTTACCTGAGCGGGAATCTCGCCTTGCCATTCCAGGCAGTAGCCGTTCTCGCTGGCGTCCAGCAGCGGCACCTGATAAGTGGGGTGATGCCCCTGATATTCGCCCTGATGGTGTTGCCGAATTGCCGCATCAATCTTGCTGGTGTCCGGCCCCTTCCCTGATGAGCCATAAGGAATCGCATCCAGTGCTGTACTCCAGGGGTCATCTGCCGGGGCTGGGGCGGCGGTTTTCAGCTGAATGCCCCGCTGTTGAAAGCTGCGGCTTTGTCCGGTTTTGCCCCCCATCATATCCACCTGTTCGAGAAACACATCGAAGGGGGTTTTATTGCTCAGGTGGTAATGCAGGTTGCTCAGGCCAATGGTTACTTCGATATGCCCCTGGGTGGACTGACGATCATCCCGCCGTTTGGCGAGCACATACCAGGCCTGGTGCAGATGTCTTAGCAAGGCGATCGACAAGGGGGGCCGCAATGAGCGTAAAGGATTCTCTGCCAGCGCTTCACTGGCTGCGGTGGCGGGCAGCATATCGCTAATAAAGCGCTGGATTGCTCCCATCGCCGGCTGCCGCCAAAAGGTATTTTTCACGCCCGGCTGGCGCGATGGATGGGCGGGAGGTTGATCACCTGAAATATCAGCCACAAAGAGCGAGTTGTTGTCCGTCGCATCATAAGGCTGCAAGCCAATTTCATTGCCCAGCCCGATCAATGCCTGCCACACCTGGCCCAGCTCATCCTGCCTTAACTGATTTGGCCGGGCACTGGCGAGCAGGAGAATGCGTACATAGATTTGTTCGATGTTGCCGACCAGCAGTAGATCGCTGTCCGGTCGCGAGACGTTATTGCGGGCGATGCCAGCGGCTTCGGCAATGCGATACAGCAGGTGCGCTTCCTGCCACAGCGAGGGCGGTACCGGAATATACAATTGCCAGCTGCGCAACATAAACGCGGCATGGCTGGTGAGCGCGCGGTGGATACATAGTGCCATCAGCGCCCGGCATCGGGCTTCATCATTGAGGATGTTGCTGCACAACTCGCGTAGCGCCACCAGCCAGCCCTGGCTTGCGTGTTTTTGCAGCGCTTGGGCAAGGGTGGCGGTCTTGCGGGCTGCTTCCGGCAAAATCACCGGTTGATTAAGAAAATCTTTCGCCAGCCCGGTAAGGCAGTAGGTTAGCGGATCCCACACCGAATCGAGCAGGGCGATACGCTGGGTTACCGGGATTTTCAGCCTGGCAAGTTCTGGCAAAGCCCGGTAAAAATGCGTGCTGATTACCCGTGCCTGGGTGTGGGGAAGTTGATCCAGCCAATCCTGCAATGCTGCCGGCTTGTTGCTATGGCAAAAGCTCAGTTGTGCCTGTTCCTGAGAGGGCAGTTTCAGCGCAAGCAGCAAATTGAGGCTATCGTTATCGGAAAACATCGAATACTTCTTCGTCAATAAAAGTCGCTGACCGGATCAGGGGCACTTCACTCGGGAATATAACCCGGAACTCTATAGCGGGGACTCTATAACCCCGGACTATAGTTGAATTTGTCGCTGACGTTAAATGTTGCGTAACAAATAATCCGCCGCCTTGCTTGATTTAACCCGCACCGCCCCCAAATTTGCAGACATTGGAAGGTTTGTAAACCTGATATTTTCACTGGATTATTGCCGAGGAACCTATGCGAATTGACCGCCTGACCAACCAACTGCAACTGGCTTTATCCGATGCCCAGTCGCTGGCAGTGGGCCGCGACAATAGCCAACTGGATGTGCTGCATTTATTGTTGGCGATGCTGGAACAAAAAGGCGCCGGCTCGGTGCGTTTGTTGTTGGGCCAGGCCGGTTTTGATGTTACCGGTTTGCGCACCGCATTAACCGCCGCACTGGACAACCTGCCGCGCATCAGCAACCCCACCGGCGATGTTGCCATGTCCCAGGAACTGGGCCGGTTGCTGAACCTTGCCGATCGCCGCGCGCAAAAAGCCGGTGACAAATTTGTCTCCAGCGAAGCGGTGCTGCTGGCGGCGATGAATGATGGCGATAATCCGGCGGGAAGTCTGTTAAAAAAATTCGGCGATGCCCGCCGTCTCGAAGAAGCGGTAACGCGCATGCGTGGAGGTGAAACCGTGGATGATGCCGACGCTGAAGGTAACCGTCAGGCGTTGGAAAAATACACCGTCGATTTAACCGCCCGGGCCGAAGCCGGCAAGCTTGATCCGGTTATCGGTCGCGACGATGAAATCCGCCGCACCATTCAGGTATTGCAACGCCGCACCAAAAATAATCCGGTGTTAATTGGCGAGCCGGGTGTGGGCAAAACCGCTATCGTTGAAGGCCTGGCGCAGCGCATCGTTAATGGTGAAGTGCCGGAGGGTTTGAAAAACAAACGCTTGTTGTCGCTGGATCTTGGCGGGCTGCTGGCCGGTGCCAAATTTCGCGGTGACTTTGAAGAGCGCCTCAAGTCGGTCATCAACGAACTTTCCAAACAGGAAGGCCGCGTTATTCTTTTTATTGACGAATTACACACCATGGTGGGTGCCGGTAAGGCAGACGGCGCGCTGGACGCCGGTAATATGCTGAAACCGGCGCTGGCGCGTGGCGAGCTGCATTGCGTGGGCGCCACCACGCTGGATGAATACCGCAAATACATTGAAAAGGATGCCGCACTGGAGCGCCGTTTTCAAAAAGTGCAGGTTGATGAGCCGAGCGAAGAAGATACCATCGCTATTTTGCGCGGCTTGAAAGAGCGCTACGAAGTTCACCACGGCGTGGATATTACCGATTCGGCCATTATCGCCGCGGCAAAATTGTCGCAGCGCTACATCACCGACCGTCAGCTGCCCGACAAAGCAATTGATCTTATTGATGAAGCGGCCAGCCGCATCCGTATGGAAATTGATTCCAAACCGGAAGAGATGGATCGCCTTGAGCGCCGGTTGATTCAATTGAAAATCGAGCGCGAAGCCGTCAAAAAAGATGAAGACGAGGCGAGCAAAAAACGCCTGGAAAAAATCAACCAGGACATTGATCGTCTGGAGCGTGAATTTGCCCATCTCGATGAAATCTGGCGTACTGAAAAAGCCGCTCTGCAAGGCTCTCAGGATATTAAAAGCCAGCTGGAGCAGGCGCGTTTCGAGCTGGATGAAAATCGTCGTAAAGGCGACCTCACCCGCATGTCGGAATTGCAGTACGGTGTTATTCCGCAATTGGAAAAGCAGCTGGACATGGCCAGCCAGGCGGAAATGATGGAGATGAAACTGCTGCGCAATAAAGTCACTGAAGAAGAAATTGCTGAAGTGGTTTCCAAGTGGACCGGCATTCCGGTCTCGAAAATGCTGGAAGGTGAACGTGAAAAACTCTTGCGTATGGAAGAAGTGCTGCACAAACGTGTGATTGGTCAACACGAGGCGGTGGTTGCGGTGGCTAATGCGGTGCGCCGTTCCCGTGCCGGTTTGTCGGATGCCAATCGGCCCAACGGCTCTTTCCTGTTTCTCGGCCCCACTGGCGTAGGTAAAACCGAATTGTGTAAAGCGCTGGCGGAGTTTTTGTTTGATACCTCCGACGCAATGGTTCGCATCGACATGTCGGAGTTTATGGAAAAACATTCCGTGGCCCGCTTGATCGGTGCGCCACCGGGCTATGTCGGTTATGAAGAGGGTGGTTACCTCACCGAAGCGGTGCGCCGTAAACCTTATTCGGTGCTGCTGCTGGATGAGGTAGAAAAAGCCCACCCGGATGTTTTCAATATTCTGCTGCAAGTGTTGGAAGACGGTCGGTTGACTGACGGGCAGGGCAGAACGGTGGATTTTCGTAATACGGTGATTGTGATGACCTCCAACCTGGGTTCCGATCGCATTCAGGAATTGGCAGAAGATAAATCCTTCGATACGGTCAGTTTTGATGGTCTGCTCGGTGAAGAGAGCAACCATTCACTGAACAACGAAAACCGTTATGAAGCCATGAAAGCCGCGGTAATGGATGTGGTGACTGGTCATTTCCGTCCGGAGTTTATCAACCGCATTGATGAGGTGGTGGTGTTCCATCCGCTGGGGCGTGAGCAGATTCGCGGTATTGCCGATATCCAGCTGGAATTGTTACGCCGCCGACTGGCCGAACGCGACCTCGGTTTCGAGCTGGCCGATGCGGTGCTGAGTCGTCTTGCGACCAGCGGTTTTGATCCGGTGTATGGTGCAAGGCCGCTGAAACGGGCGATTCAGCAACAGATCGAAAACCCGCTGGCACAGGAGATTCTGGCTGGCAAGTTCGTTCCTGGTAATACGGTTTACGTCGGTATTGACGGGAATAAGCTGGTTTTTTCGGCGGATCAATCGGTAATCGGTAGCCCGGTTCACTAAACGGATAATGGCCACCTGCGGGTGGCCATGGTTTTATTTATCACTGACAGCTTTCGTCGGCCATTTGCTGGTTGGTGGCGACGCGCTCCTGTTGTTCCTGTTCGCTCAGGTAATGAATTTCGCCGTCGTCCCGGCGCACTTTTACCCGGCCAAAATTCTTCAGTGCTTGCAGGTTTTGTCGAGCAACCTCGCAGCGCTCCTGGTGATACGCGGCTTCTGTCACCATGCCTTCGGGTATCTCCGGTTCGGTTTCACTGGCTGACGAGGATGCGCCGCCATAAAAGACCGGTTCGCTGTGGCCGGTTTTCGGTTTGATCAAAGCGGCAGGCGTGTTTTTGGGCGGGCGCTCACTGAAGTGGGTAATGCCGTCTTCATCTACCCATTTATAGATTTGCGCCGAGCCCGTCAGCGGCAGTGTCAGCCCTGTTGTGAGTAGCGCGATGGCCAGCAGGCGTTGATGTCCGTTCAGGCGTCTGTTCATCATAAGATCCCGGTCTTCCTTTTTATCTGCCTCATTAAATAGACGACTACTATAGCGGAATGATCGACATTTCCGTCTATACCTTGGTCACAGATTTTTGGTGGTATGGCTTTACTGACGGATAAAGGTGGTGCCTCTGCTAGAGATCGCTGCCAAAATTTTCTGAAAACCCTTTTAAAAACAATCAATTGAAAAGTTTTTTATGGCTGCTGCAGGTGCAATATTCAGGCTGTTTACGGATGTTTGCCGCCTCGTTGGTTAAAATATCTCCTTGACTTTACCGGTCATCTTGCCAAAATCGTCAGTTCGCAAGATGGCTTGTAGATCCGGTCGATAACCTCGGCAACACAGTCTGCTTCCGGTAAGTCACCCGCTTATCGAACCATTCGCAATCGCGAAGGCGCGTCCACCGACGACGTCTGCCCTCGGGCCACCGCAATCGCTACCCGCGCGGCGGCAGAGGATTCTGGTTAATCACACTGTCGATGATGCACAGGGCGACTCCCTTTTATCGGGAACTGGTCGGTTCCTGTGCATTGCCATTTCTGTTATCGCGCACTTGCGCCATACGACATTACAAAGGGGACACAAAGTGGAAATGCTCTCAGGCGGAGATATGTTAATCCGCGCGTTACGAGACGAAGGTGTTGAGCACATCTTCGGCTATCCGGGCGGTGCTGCATTGCATATCTACGATGCTATTTTCAGACAACAAGACGTCAAGCATATTCTGGTGCGTCACGAGCAGGCGGCAACCCACGCAGCGGATGCCTATTCCCGCTCTACCGGCCGCGTCGGTACCGTGCTGGTAACCTCCGGCCCGGGTGCTACCAATGCGATTACCGGCATTGCGACCGCGTACATGGACTCGATCCCGATGGTGGTAATTTCCGGCCAGGTGATGAGCCATCTGATTGGTGAAGATGCTTTCCAGGAAACGGACATGGTGGGGATTTCCCGTCCGGTGGTGAAGCACAGTTTCATGGTCAAGCACGCCAGCGAAATTCCGGAAATCGTTAAAAAGGCGTATTACATTGCTGCCACCGGTCGTCCGGGGCCAGTGGTTATTGATGTACCTAAAGATATCACTGCACCCAACCAAACCTTCCCCTACGAATACCCGGAGAAGGTGAAGCTGCGTTCCTACACGCCGGCAACCCGTGGTCATTCCGGTCAAATCAAAAAAGCCGTGCAATTGCTGCTGGCTGCCAAGCGCCCGGTTATTTACAGCGGTGGCGGTGTGGTGCAGGGCAATGCTTCCGAGTTGTTGACCGAACTGGTGCAAACACTGGACTTCCCTTGTACCAATACCTTGATGGGTCTGGGCGGTTATCCGGCAACCGACAAGCGCTTTTTAGGCATGCTGGGTATGCACGGTACTTATGAAGCCAATATGGCGATGCACCACAGTGATGTGATTCTGGCGGTAGGCGCCCGCTTTGATGACCGCGTAACCAATGCGGTGACCAAATTTTGCCCTAACGCGAAGATTATCCACATTGATATTGATCCGGCCTCTATCTCCAAAACGGTCGTTGCCGATGTGCCCATCGTCGGTGCTGTGGACAGCGTGCTGTCAGAAATGCTGACGCTGATTCATGAGGCAGACGAAAAGCCGGATGCAGCGGCAATTGCCGATTGGTGGCAACAAGTTAATGAATGGCGTGATCATCACGGCATTTACAGCCAGCCACGCTACGACACCACCTCTGAAAAAATCAAACCGCAAGATGTGATCAAAGCTATCTGGGAAGCTACTGGCGGTGATGCCTATGTTACCTCCGACGTAGGCCAGCATCAGATGTTTGCTGCGCAATACTACGGCTTTGACAAGCCGCGCCGCTGGATCAACTCCGGCGGTCTGGGCACTATGGGGTTCGGCTTGCCGGCCGCCATGGGCGTGCAGGTGGCTCACCGTGATGCAACCGTGGTGTGCGTTACCGGTGAAGGCAGTATTCAGATGTGTATTCAGGAGCTGTCGACCTGCACCCAATACCATCTGCCGGTGAAAATCATTTGTTTGAACAACCAGGCGCTCGGTATGGTTCGTCAATGGCAGGATATGCAGTACTCCGGTCGTTATGCCGAAAGTCTTTATGAAGACTCCTTGCCGGACTTCATCAAACTGGCTGAAGCCTATGGTCACGTGGGCATCAAAGTGACCAAAAAAGAAGAGCTGAAAGCCAAACTGGAAGAATGTTTTGCCCTGAAAGATCGCGTGGTATTTATGGATATCAACGTGGATCAATCCGAGCACGTTTACCCCATGCAAATTGCTGCACACTCCATGCGAGATATGTGGCTCAGCAAGACGGAGCGCACCTGATATGAGACGTATTATTTCTGTATTAATGGAAAATGCTCCAGGCGCACTGTCCCGGGTAGTCGGTTTGTTCTCCCAGCGCGGTTACAACATTGAGAGTCTCACCGTTGCAGCCACCGAAGACCCGACCTTGTCGCGTCTGACGTTGACCACCCTCGGTGATGATCACAAAATCGAACAGATCACCAAGCACCTCAATAAGCTGATTGATGTGGTGAAGTTGGTGGACCTTACCGAAGGTGCGCATATCGAGCGTGAATTGATGCTGGTCAAGGTCAAAGCCGCCGGCGCGCAGCGCGCAGAAGTCAAGCGCTGTGTCGATATCTTCCGTGGCCAGATCGTCGATGTCACCAGCTCGCTGTATATCATCCAGATCTCGGGTGCCAGCGACAAACTGGATGCCTTTCTTCAAGCCGTTGGCGATGCCTCCATTCTTGAAGTCGTCAGAACCGGCGTAAGCGGTATTTCCCGCGGTGAAAAAGTGTTGAGTTTGTAATGCTCCTGAAAGTCGGCCAATATTTGATATTGGCCGACTTTTTCTGCCACCTTTCCTTTATTCTTCCGCGTGCATTACTCCTTTAATTCCCATCTATACTTTTTAATCTCTCCCTTTGTGCTGAAGGATCCGGTGCTATGTCAACACTGACACATAAACTGTATAAAATTTAGAGTTACAATGGCGCCTTTCGCTGGGTTTGAGCACTATCGGGCAGGATGCGCTGTTGGCACATCTTTCGATTGAAACGCTTATATTTTTCAAAAGCTGGTTAAATTGATGAATATTTTATTAACAGGAAGTGGCGGATTTATCGGTAGTGCAATTTTGCGTCATGCACGTAATTTAAAGCATATCAATTTTCGTCCGGTTTACCGTATCCGAAAGGGTGGCAGGAAAGGCGGCCAGAATATTCACCCGGCAGCTGTTTTTATGCCGGATTTTACCAGCACGCCTGACTGGGGCGCCGCCATGGCAGACATTGATGTGGTGATCCATGCTGCTGCGCATGTCCACGTCTTAAGTGACGATATCAACAATGCAACTTCCATCTATCGCAAAGTTAATTTTGATGCGTCCTTGAATCTTGCCCGGCAAGCTGCTGGCGCGGGCGTCAAGCGGTTCATCTTTATCAGTACAGTAAAGGTTAACGGTGAGAAAACCGAGCCGGGGAAACACTTCTCATCCCTGGACACGCCTTCGCCTTCAGGTTCTTATGCCCGGTCAAAAATGGAAGCCGAAGAGGCATTGTTGCGACTCGCTAAAGAGACGGGTATGGAAGTTGTTATCATCCGGCCGGTTCTGGTGTATGGCCCGGGTGTGAAAGCAAATTTTCATAATATGATGCTTTGGTTGAATAAAGGGCTCCCTTTGCCATTCGGCGCGATTAACAATAAAAGAAGTTTGGTTTCTCTGGATAATCTGGTGGACTTTATTTTTACCTGCGTCGAACATCCGGCGGCGGCCAACGAAATTTTTATGGTCAGCGACGGGGAAGATTTATCCACTACGCAGTTGTTGAAAAAAATGAGCATGGCGCTTGGCCGTCCTGCAAGGTTGATTCCGCTGCCTCAGTGGATGGTAAAGGGGTTGGCGACTTTATTCGGCAAGAAACATCTGGCGCAACGCTTGTGTGATTCCCTCCAGGTCGATATTACGAAAAATTATCAGCTGCTTGGGTGGCGGCCAAATGGCCCGGTCGGCATGGCGCTACAGCAGACTGCGGATCATTTTCTGGAAAATCAATAAATGCTTTTTTTTCTTCTGTCGGCTTTTTCGCTTTCTTTTTTGCTTACCATCTTTATCCGCAAGTACGCTATTTCCAACCAGGTTGTTGATGTTCCCAATGAACGCAGTTCGCATACGATACCAACCCCTCGTGGGGGTGGCGTAGCGATTGTTGTTTCATTTTTATTGCTTCTCGTCATCGCTGGCACAACAGGCTACGTCGAAACCCGACAATGGTTAGGGTTTTGTATCGCCGGGGTACTGGTGGCAACGCTGGGTTTTTTCGATGACCATCAACATATTGCTGCTGGTTGGCGCTTTCTGGGTCATCTGTGCAGTGCAATTGTGTTGGTGGTAAGTCTTGGCGGTTTCCCACCTCTGGAATTTTTTGGGGTAGTAGTTGATTTGTCGCTGGTGGGTGGTGTGTTGGCATGCATTGGTCTGGTGTGGCTTTTAAATCTCTACAATTTTATGGACGGCATTGACGGTATCGCCAGTATCGAGGCAGTTTCGGTATGTCTTGCGGGGGCTGTGATTGCTTATCTGGTTGGCTATAGTCACGGAATAATAATGCCTCTGTTGCTGGCTGTGGCTGTGGCCGGTTTCCTGATATGGAATTTCCCGCCGGCTAAAATTTTTATGGGCGATGCAGGGAGCGGATTTTTGGGGTTGATGATAGGCGGCATCCTGGTACAGGCTGCCTGGTTTTCGCAGGATTTGTTCTGGTGCTGGCTCATTTTACTGGGAGTGTTTGTGGTGGATGCAACACTGACCTTGTTTGTCAGGTTGGCTCGCGGTGAAAAAATCTACCAGGCTCATCGAAGTCATGCTTATCAGTCGGCGTCCCGTCACTACCAATCGCACAAAAGAGTTTCGTTGGCCGTGCTGGCAATTAATCTTTTCTGGTTGCTACCAATGGCGTTAGGCGTGGTGTTTCAGCTGCTGGATGGGGCGCTTGCGTTGTTAATTGCCTACGCTCCCCTTGCGGTGCTTGCCTGGCATTTTCGTGCAGGGCAGAAGGAGGTTGTTTAATGGGTGCAAGCAGGCGGTGGGCCGTTTTATTGCCACCGCCTGACGCTGTCTATTGAACGATGGATACCACTTTTTTCATGGCGTGTTGTTTTCTTAACCAAACGGAATCGCACAAGGGTTCAGTCGAATGGAATTCTGTCGGGGCTTGAATCAGCAGATCTTTCACTTCATCACAGCGCCAGTGATGGCAGGCCTTATCCAGCTCGTCCAATATTTGTCGGGTTTCCGGCCAGGTCAAGTGATGCTCTTCAGCCCGCATAATCCGCACATGGTCTGTGCCGGTCACATTGTCGCCAATCAATAATTCTTCATAAAGCTTTTCGCCGGGACGCAAGCCGGTACATTCAATTTCGATATCTCCTTCCGGGTTGGCATCATCTCTTACTTCAAGCCCTGACAAGTGAATCATGCGGGTAGCAAGATCGATGATTTTCACCGGTTCGCCCATATCAAGTACAAAAACATCGCCTCCCTGGCCCATCGAGCCAGCCTGAATAACCAGCTCTGCCGCTTCGGGAATGGTCATGAAGTAACGAGTGATTTCGGGATGAGTTACTGTTACCGGCCCGCCATTTTTAATTTGCTGTCTGAATAACGGCACCACTGAGCCGGATGAACCCAGAACGTTACCAAAACGAACCATGGTAAAACGCGTGGTGTTCTGGCGTTGGGATAATCCTTGTAAGACCAGTTCTGCCATGCGTTTTGAGGCACCCATGACATTGGTAGAGCGAACCGCCTTATCGGTCGAAATCAGCACGAAAGACTCGACTTTGGCCCTGATAGCCGCTTCTGCGCAATACCATGTTCCAAATACATTGTTGCGTACGCCTTCCACGATATTTTGCTCAACCAGTGGCACATGCTTGTAGGCGGCGGCGTGGTAAATGGTCTGAACGCCGTAGGTGCGCATAATGGTTTCAAGACGGTGCTCTTTTTGTACGGAGCCAAGCAGGCTGACCAGCTGTACCGGTAAATCATGCAGAGCTATCTCCAGAGATAATTCCTGTTCAATCTGATACAAGCTGTATTCATTCAATTCAAACAGAACCAGAGTGGATGGCAGTTGTTGCAGTATTTGTCTGCAAAGCTCGCTGCCTATGGAGCCGCCAGCACCGGTTACCATGACCACTTTGCGCGTAATTCCGGCGTGCAATAAATCGAGGTTGGGCTGTACCGGATCTCTTCCCAGCAGGTCTTCAATTTCAATGTCCCGAATATGATCAATACTTGCCTTGCCGCTGATCAAATCATCAATTGCCGGCACCGTTTGTACGGAGATCAGCAGGGATTCAAGCCGCTTGATAACCTGTGCCCGACGCGACTTGGGCGCGTCACCCAAGGCCAGCAGCACTTTGGTGATTCCCTGGGCTTTCAGGGAAACGACCATCTCGGGCGAGTAAACTTTTTTGTTGGCGAGCACCGTGCCATGCAAGGCAGGGTTATCATCAATAAACCCGGCGATATGGTATTGGTTGGGCGGCAGTGCCAGCGCCAATTGGTGGCCGGTATAGCCTGCCCCATAAATCAGAATCATCTCTTTGCCCAGCAGCCCGGGCTGATTAAGAAGCAAGATAATGTTACGCATCAAAAGGCGCGGTGCCCCTATCAGCAGAATGGCGGTGGTAATGTAAATAAAGGGCACCGAGCGAGGTATTCGGGAGTGGGTAAAAAAGCCGGCCAACGCCAGCACCAACCCTGAAAGGCAAACGCAAATAGCGATGGTTAGCAGGGTGGGCAGTGTCATGTAGCGCAGGATGGCGCGATACATGCCCATGCGGATAAAAATAAACAGGCTCACCACAATGGTAATCGACAGTGCTGTCAGCTCCCGCTCGGTAAACGGAATGCTGAAGTTCCCCAGCCGCATGCAAGTCGCCGCGTAATAAGCCAGGGTGATGGCAACTGTGTCGTAACAGAGAGAAATTACCCGTTTGGTTGAGCGGGGCGCCTCCAGTAAGGCCTTCAGCATTTGCCACCTCGAGATAAGGAGCGGGATATATCGCAGCCGCCAGACGTATTGGATCGATAAAACAGATGGTGCACTTTTCGTCCTCGACAAGTGGCTTGATCTTGCGGATGTTCCATTGAGCGTGATTATAAGCGATAACAGGCGCGCGGCATTGTAAAAATACGTATCGGGCCAAAATGGCGTCACACATTGATGAAATAACGGCTATCGGTCAGGTGTGATCGGCCAATTGTTGCCAGAAGGCCTCCACAATAGGGCTTTTCAGGCGTTTTTCCATGACGCAAACGCCGAGCTCGTAGGGGCCAAGGTCGGGCTGCAAGTGGAAAGGCGTTACCTTTTCTGCCAGTGGGCTGTTTTCCAGCACAATTCTGGGCAGTACTCCAATGCCAAACCCCAGGCTAACCATGCTAACGATGGCTTCGTGCCCTTTTACTTCAGCATAAATGTTAGGGTTAATTTGCTGGCGTTTAAACCAGCGATCAATGCGTTCGCGGGAGATGCCTTCCTCTGAAATGATCATGGGAATATCGGCCCAGTAGCGCTGGGTGCTCTCTTTGCCAGCGGGAGCAACGATTGGCGGTGCAAACGTTTCGCTGTTTCTGGCGGTAATAAATATGAGGGGGGATCTGGCAATCGTTTTAAAGCCTAATCCCGCTGGGAGTTTGTGCGGTTTTGCGGCAATCGCAATATCTTCATTGCCTGCCAGTACCCGCTCGATAGCAGGAGCCGGATCACCGGTGTGAATTTTCAGTGCGATGCCCGGGTAGTGGCTGCGAAAACGCGTAAGAATATCAAATAGAAAGCTGTAGCTTGCAGTGACCGAGCAATAAATGCTGAGCTGGCCGGTCAGTTGATTGGCGTCGGCATGCAAGGATTGCTGGTAAAGCTCCCATTGTTGCAATATCTCTTTGGCAAACAAGAGAAAATTCTGGCCATCTCCGGTAAGTGCCACTGATCTATTATCCCGCTCAAACAGCGTTTTGCCCAACTCATCTTCTAGTTGTTTGATGCGTCTGCTGATGGTGGAGGGGCTGGCATGACAAAGCCTGGCGGTATTGCCAAAGTGCAGCGTAGTGGCGAGAGTGCAGAATAGTTTGAGCTTGTTGATATCCATGGTATTGCCATATGTGCATCATTAGGTTGCGAATATATCATTTTACGAGATGATGATTTTTTCTTACACTACCGGCCTTTGTTTTCGGCTGCTTGTGGTTTCCTGTACGGTTCGTTTTTCAGGAGGCGCGAGCAAAGGTTTGTTTAACTCTATTAATCAGGTGTTTGCCATGCACGTTTATTACGATAAAGATTGTGATCTTTCCATTATTCAGTCCAAAAAAGTTGCCATCATCGGCTACGGTTCACAAGGTCATGCTCATGCGTGCAACCTGAAAGATTCCGGTGTTGATGTGGTGGTTGGTCTGCGTGCAGGCTCTGCTACTGTAAAGAAAGCTGAAGCTCATGGTCTGAAAGTTGCCGACGTTGCAACGGCAGTAGCTTCTGCTGATCTGGTTATGATTCTGACCCCGGATGAATTCCAGTCCAAGCTGTATAAAGAAGAAATCGAGCCGAACATCAAGAAAGGCGCTGCGCTGGCATTTGCTCACGGCTTTGCTGTGCATTACAACCAGGTTGTTCCGCGTGCCGATCTTGACGTCATCATGATCGCGCCAAAAGCGCCTGGTCACACTGTGCGCTCAGAGTTCGTGCGTGGCGGCGGTATTCCTGATCTGATTGCTATCTATCAGGATGCTTCCGGTAAGGCGAAAGATCTGGCGCTGTCTTACGCTTCAGGCGTAGGCGGCGGTCGTACCGGTATCATCGAAACCACTTTTAAAGACGAAACTGAAACCGACCTGTTCGGCGAGCAGGCAGTGCTGTGTGGTGGTGCGGTAGAACTGGTAAAAGCGGGTTTTGAAACTCTGGTTGAAGCTGGTTATGCACCAGAGATGGCCTATTTTGAGTGTCTGCACGAGCTGAAGTTGATCGTTGACCTGATGTTCGAAGGCGGTATCGCCAACATGAACTACTCCATCTCCAACAATGCGGAGTATGGTGAGTACGTAACCGGTCCGGAAGTTATCAACGAAGAGTCGCGCAAAGCTATGCGCAATGCGCTGAAGCGTATTCAGAATGGCGAATACGCAAAAATGTTTATCGCTGAAGGTGCTGGCAACTATCCGTCAATGACTGCTTATCGTCGTAACAATGCAGCGCATGGTATCGAAGTGGTAGGTGAGAAGCTGCGTACCATGATGCCGTGGATTGCAGCAAACAAGATTGTGGATAAAGCTAAAAACTGATCCCTTTGTTGTACTTGATCTGAAAAACGCGGCCTCGGCCGCGTTTTTTGTCTGTGGGGCGCCCCTGATTTTATTAGAATGAAAGAAAGGCATGACCGTGTACAATCGACGCCTGCCAATAGATGAGGTTGCATATGACTAATGACACAGAAACACCGAAAACCGCTCCTGCAGAGGATGATGGTTTGCTGCCATTTGACGAGCATATTGAGGAAGTTTCCGAAAATGGTGAAAAGGTGCGTCGTCGTGGCGTCTATCTTCTGCCCAACCTGTTTACCACTGCCGCCTTGTTCGCCGGCTTTTATGCGATCGTCGCTGCCATGCACGGCAGTTTTGAAAGTGCCGCTATTGCTATCTTCGTGGCCATGATTCTCGATGGTCTGGATGGGCGGGTCGCGCGTCTCACCAATACGTCTTCGGCGTTTGGCGAGCAATATGACAGTCTGTCAGACATGGTGTCTTTCGGGTTGGCGCCTGCACTGGTGATATTCAGTTGGTCACTGCATGACCTTG